>NZ_JBEZYU010000034.1:0-54998 GCF_040638875.1 Nocardia sp. NPDC024068
GCACGCGAGACAATGCGCCGCAGGCGCGAGTATCGCGTGCTGACAGGCGACGCTCGAGGGGGCCGAACCCCCGCGCGCGCCAGCGCGCCAAAAACACAGCACCTTTGCGGGCAAGGTCACCTTCCCACCTTCGCGGCAGGGTCCGCTCCCTCACCTATACAAGCAAGGTCAGGTCCTCGCCTCGGTGCGTGGGGTCAGGTTCTCGCCTTGGCGGGTGGGGTCAGGTTCTCGCCTCGGCGGGTGAGGACACCCCCCCACCTCGGGGATTCAGCTCACTCCACCCGCCCGGCCGGTCCCCTCAAACCCCCAGCAACTGCGCACACCGCAACAACCCCAAATGGCTGTAAGCCTGCGGATGGTTCCCCAGCGACCGCTCCGCCACCGGGTCGTATTCCTCACTCAGCAGACCAGTCGGCCCCGCCACATCCACCAGCTGCGCGAACAGCGCTTCGGCGTCGGAGCGTTTCCCGATCAGCAGATATGCCTCCACCAGCCACGCCGCGCAGAGGTGGAATCCGCCTTCGCCGCCGGGCAGGCCGTCGTCGTGGTGGTACCGGTAGACCGTGGATCCACTGCGGAGTTCGGCCTCGGTGGCCACCACCGTCGCGGCGAAGCGCGGGTCGGAGGGGTCGATGAGGCCGCTGAGCCCGATGTGCAGGGTGGCCGCGTCGAGGTCGATGCCGTCGTAGGCGGCGGTATAGGACTGGACCTCGTCGTTCCAGCCTTTCGTCTTCACCTCGTCGGAGATCGTTTCCCGGAGCGGGGCCCACGCCGGGTCGATCGGGCGGTCGAATTTCTCGGCCAGGATGAGTGCGCGGTCGACCGTGAGCCAGCCCATCACCTTCGAGTACACGTGGTGGCGGGGGTTGCCGCGGATCTCCCAGATGCCGTGGTCGGGTTCGGTCCAGCGGCGCTGTACCGCCGAGACCATGGCGTGCACGAGTTCCCAGTCCGCGTCGGGCAGGACCTTGCGCGGGTCGGTGGTGCCCTGCTTCTCCCGGGCGTGGGCCAGGGCGGTGATGAGGTCGACGATGGGGCCGAAAACGTCCAGCTGGACCTGCATGTTCGCGGCGTTGCCGACGCGGACGGGGCGCGATCCGGCGTAGCCGGGCAGCTGGTCGATCACCGCTTCCGGGGGCAGGGTTTCGCCGTAGATGGTGTACAGCGGGTGCAGGCGTTCGGGGCCCGGCAGCGTTTCCAGGACCCGGTGCACCCAGTCCAGGTACTGTTCGGCCTCCCCGAGCGATCCCAGTGAGACCAGCGCGCTGGCGGTGAGCGCGGCATCGCGCAGCCAGCAGTAGCGGTAGTCCCAGTTGCGGACGCCGCCGATGTCCTCGGGCAGCGAGGTGGTGGCGGCGGCCAGGATGGACCCGGAGGGGGCGTGCACCAGGCCGCGCAGAGTGAGCGCCGAGCGCTTCATCAGGTCGGGTTTGAGGGACGGCAGGTCGAGTCCGGCCGCCCATTCCGACCAGTACAGTTCGGCGATCCGCCGGCGTTCGGCCTCGCCGGTCGCGGCGGGGGTCAGATCGTGTGTGCCGCAGCGCAGTTCCAGCACAATGGGGCCGTCGGAGGGGTCGACCACGGCGGTGGCCGAATCGTGGACACCGTCGCTGTGGATCTGCCACTGGACGCCGGGAGCGCGCAGCACCACCGGGTCGTTGGTGCCCCAGACGCGCAGTCCGTCGCGTTCCACCTCGAGGGAGACCGGGACCTGCCCGAACTCCGGCCGGGGCGCGAAGGTGATCTCGGCGGGGGCGCTGCCGGTGATCACTCGGGTGAGTTCGGTGCGGTCGGCATCCACGTCATGCGGAAGATAGTCGGTGACCTGCAGTTTCGCCCAGCGGGTCTCGACTGTCATGGTGCCGTCGACATACCGCTGGGAGAGCGGGAGGCCGGGGCGCTGTGGGGCGATCGAGAAGTGTCCGGCGTCGATTCCGCCGAGCAGATGGGCGAAAACCGCGGCGGAATCGGGTTCGGGATGACAGAGCCAGGTCACCGTGGCGTCGGGTGTGACCAGCGCGACCGATCGCGGGCTGGCGAGCATGGTGAGCCGTTCGATGCGGGGTGCGCTGGCGCCGGCCAGCCAGGTGCGCCGCTCCTCGAGCAGGAACGCGAGGGCGTGCGACACCGCCTCGGTGGTGTGCACGCGGTATTTGGCGAGCGAGTCGCCTTCGCCGACCTTGATGCCGATATCGGGTCCGGTCAGCGCCCGGAACGCCTTCTCGTCGGTGACGTCGTCGCCGAAGAACACCGCCGCCGACGCACTCTCCTGGTGGCGCACGGTGCTGAGCGCCGAACCCTTGTCGGTGGGTACGACGGCCAGTTCGATAACAGATTTACCCTCGGTGACCTGGACGCCTACCCAGCAGGCGGGGCCCTGGCGGACCAGGTTCAGGGCGCGTCGGCCCACCTCGGCCGCGGCATTGCGGACATGCAGCGCGACGCTGGCCGGTTTCGCCTCGACGGAGGCTCCGGGGTGGTCGTCGGCGATCGTGTTCAGTGCCGAGACGACTTCGGTCAGCAGTTGCCGGGCGTCGTTGTCGATGGCGTGGACGAAGCCCACGTCGAATTCGGAACCGTGGCTGCCGATCAGTTGCACTTCCACCGGTAGCCGCGACAGGGCGGCGAGGTCGCGCAGCGCGCGGCCGGATATGACGGCCGCGGTGGTGCCGGAGAGGCCGGCCAGTGCGCGTAAGGCTCGCACCGACTCCCCGTGCGGGTAGGCCTTGGCCGGGTCGGACACGATGGGCGCGATCGTCCCGTCGTAGTCCGATGCGACCAGCAGCCGAGGCACGCGAGCGACCGTCGACAGCGCTCGGCGAAGTTCCAGTGGCAGATCCTGTGCGCTCACACCATCCAACCTATTGATCGGAGTTTTCGTTAAGAGGGGGCGCGCATGACAATACTGTGTCGAGTGCCCTACTCCGATTCGGCGGGAACTGTGAGCGACCGGCTAGACCTCGGAGCGTTTGCCGAGCAGTAGATCGACGGTCAGTTCCAGGCGCTCGGAGACATCGGTCGCGGAGGCGCGGCGGGTCAGCCAGGCCACCAGATTCGACAGCCAGACATCGCTGATGACGCGGGCGATGGCGAGCTGGCGTTCGGTGGGTTCGCCGTCGTTCATGGCGCGGGCGAACACCCGGTCCATCACCTTGCCCACCCGGTCCACCTCGGCGGCGGCGGAGGCGTCGGCGAACATGAACGCCCGGGTCATCGCCTCGGTGAGTAGCGGGTCGCGCTGCATCATCCGGGTGATCTGCGCGAGCAGCGTATGCATGCGCTCCTCCGACGAACCGGCCAGCGGTTTGCGTTTGCCCTCGAATTGCTCGAACTCCCGGGCCAGCGCCGAAACCAGCAGGTGAACCTTGGACGGGAAGTACCGGTACAGGGTTCCCACCGCGACATCGGCGCGTTCCGCGACGGCCCGCATCTGGACGGCGTCGTATCCGCCCTTGGATGCCAGCGCGAGGGTGGCGTCGAGGATCCGCTTGCGCCGTTCCCGTTGTGCGGCCGAACTCAGCTCGTCCTCCCGCAGCGTGGTGACGGGCGCGGCCGCACCCGAATCGCCGGGCTGGGAACGGGAGGGGCTTGCCATGGAGTGGAGTCCTTTCCGTGACGTGTCGTAGCGCGTGGAGCAGTGTCGCAGGCGCATGCCTTGACTTCCGCCCACCAGGGATATTAGAACATGTTCTAGGTGTGGGAGTCACGCCGGAAAGGCGGTATGGACTGTGACCATCGCCACCACTGACGAGCACAAAGCCGTTCAACAGTCGATGAGCGGATGGGCAGCAGCGGCGCGACCGATTGCAACAATGCGGGCCGACACCACCGGCTTCTGGCGGACCTACTGGGCAACGCTGAGCGAACTCGGAATCTTCCACGTCGCGGTCTCCGAGGAGGCCGGCGGCGCGGGCGGATCGGTGACCGACCTCGCTGTTTTCCTCGAACAGGCCGCCCACGACATGGTCGGCGGGCCGGTGCTGACGACCGCGGTCGCCGGGCTGGTGACCGCGGGCCGGCTGGCCGAGGACCAGCCGTGCGGTATCGCGCTGGACACCGTAGTGGCCGACGGCGGCGAACGCGCCGCGGCAGCGGTTCCGGCGCTCGACGGCGCGGGAAAACTCGACGGGACCTGGGAATCGGTTCTGGGTGCGGCGGACGGGACCGCCCTGCTACTGCCGGTCGAGACCGGCGACGGCCGGCGCTGGTGTCTCATCGGCCCGGATACGCCCGGTGTCCAGGTCGAGGCGCTGGAGCCTCTCGACCTCTCGACTCCGCTGGCCCGGGTGCGGTGCGCCGGGGTGCGGGTGGAGCCGGACGCGGTGTTCGCACCCGACTACGCGGTCGAGGATCTGGTGGCGGCGCTGGCGGTCGCCGAACTCGCGGGCGTGACGGGCTGGTGCCTGGAGACCGCGGTCGAGTACGCCAAGGTCCGCGAACAGTTCGGCCGCAAGATCGGCAGCTTCCAGGCCGTCAAGCACATCTGCGCGTGGATGCTGTGCCGGACCGAGCTCATCCGCTCGGTGGCCGCGGACGCGGCGGCCGCCGTGGATTCCGGGGCCGCCGAACTCCCGATCGCGACGGCCATCGCGGCGGCGATCAGCCTGGACGCGGCGGTGGAGACCGCCAAGGACTGTATCCAGGTACTCGGCGGTATCGGGTTCACCTGGGAACACGACGCGCATCTGTACCTGCGGCGCGCGGTGGCGCTGAACCAGCTGCTGGGCGGTGGTGCGTACTGGCGGGCCCGGGTCACCGAACTGACCCGGGCGGGTAATCGCCGGACCACCGGCGCGGACCGGGTCTTCGCCGACGCGGCGGCCGCGGGCGAGGCGACCACCGGCGCGGCGACCGATGAACTCGCCGCGGAAGTGGCCCGGATCGCCGCGCTACCGGCCGATCGACAGCGCGACGCGCTGGCCGAGGCGGGCATGATCATGCCGCACTGGCCCAAGCCCTACGGACGGGCCGCCGACCCGATGACCGGTCTGGTGATCTCGGAGGAGCTGCGCCGGGCCGGCGTGGCAGTACCGGATCTCACCATCGGCGGCTGGGCCGTGCCGACGCTGCTGCAGCACGGCACCTCCGAGCAGATCGAGCGATTCGCCTGGCCGACCCTGCGCGGCGAGGTCGTCTGGTGCCAGCTGTTCAGCGAACCGGAGGCCGGTTCGGATCTGGCTGCCCTGCGGACCACCGCCGAACGGGCCGAGGGCGGCTGGATCCTGCGCGGCCAGAAGGTGTGGACGTCGCTGGCCAAGGAGGCCAACTGGGCGATCTGCCTGGCCCGCACCGATGCCGCCGCGCCGAAACACAAGGGCATCAGCTACTTTCTCGTGGATATGCGCAGTGCCGGTATCGATATCCGGCCGCTCGTGCAGATCACCGGCGAGGCGCGGTTCAGCGAGGTGTTCCTGGACGGGGTTTTCGTCCCCGACGAATGCGTGGTCGGGGAGCTCGGCAACGGCTGGAAGATCGCCCGCTCGACGCTGTCGGCGGAACGGGTCGCGATGAGCGGTAACGGGATCGGACCGGCGCTCGAAGAGCTCATCGCGAAACTGCCCGCCGGCGGCCGGGGTTCTGAACTGGTGAACGACAGGCTCGGCGGTTTCGTCGCCGACGCCATCGCCGGGCTGCTGCTGGAACAGCGTGCCGCGGTACGCATTCTGGCCGGGGCCGACCCCAGCGCGCAGAGCAGTGTGCGCAAACTCGTGGGTGTGCGGCACCGGCAGGCGGTGGCCGAGTTCGCGGTGCAGGTGGCCGGGCCGGCCGGTGCCCGGAGCACCGAAGACACCTCGGAGTTCCTGCTCACCCGCTGCCTGTCGATCGCGGGCGGCACCGAGCAGATCCTGCTGACCGTGGCGGCCGAGCGGATTCTGGGGTTGCCCCGGGACGCGGCCGGATAGTTCGTGCGACGACTGGAGAGCTGAACGTGGACTTCACCCGAGACGAGGCCCAGGAGGCGGTGGCCGAGGTCGTCGTCGGACTACTGGAGCGGGAAGCGGCCCGCGACGCGGAGCTGTGGCCCGCGCTGACGGCGAGCGGACTGCTGTCGGTGGCGCTACCGGAACGGTTCGGTGGCGACGATATGGGCATCGACGCGGTATCGGTCCTGCTGACCGAACTGGCGACCGATGCCGTCGCCGCGCCCGCGCTGCCCACCCTGGGCTTCGGGGTCCTGCCGATGCTGGACTCGGTGCCGGAGGCGGTCGCCGCGGAAGTGTTCCCGGCGGTGGCCGAGGGCGCGGTGCTCACGGCGGCGATCAGCGAACCCGGTGCGCCGCTGACCACCGAACCGGCGACCAAGGCCGAGGTGTCCGGCGATACCGTGCGGATCACCGGGCACAAGGTCGCGGTGCCGTGCGCCGACCAGGCGCGGTGGCTGCTGGTGACCACCGATTCCGGGGTCGCGCTGGTGGAGACATCGGCGGCGGGCCTGACCCTGACCGGTTCGCCGGTCTCCGGGGGTGTGGCGGAGTTCTCGGTGGTCCTGGACGGCGTGGTCGTCCCGGCGGAGCGGTTGTTCCCCGAGATGGCACCGCGGTTGCATCGGCTGGTGCTGGGCACGATCGGCGCGGTCGCCGACGGATTGCTGGCGGGCGCCCTGAAACTCACCGCCACCCATGTGGGCACCCGGCATCAATTCAATCGGCCGCTGGCCGAGTTCCAGGCGGTGGCCCAGCAGATCGCGGATCTCTACGTGGTGTCGCGCACCCTGCACGCCGCCGCGCTTTCCGCGAACTGGGCTCTCGGGCAGGAGGATTCGAGCCCGCAGCGGCAGCAGCGGATCGACGACGATCTGAATGTGCTCGCCTATACGGTGGCCGCGGAACTTCCGCAGGCCATGCAGAAATGTCATCACCTGCACGGCGGTATCGGTGTGGATGTCACGCATTCCATGCACCGCTACTACTCACAGTCCAAGGACCTCGCCCGCTGGCTGGGCGGCGCCGCACTGCGGCTCGAACGATTGGGAGCAGGGTGTTCATCGATCTGACCAGCGAACAACGCAAACTCCGCGACGATCTGCGGGCCTACTTCGCCGACCTCGTCACGCCGGAGGAATCCGCCGAGATGCAGGTCAACCGGCACGGCGATGCCTACCGCGCGGTGGTGCGGCGGATGGGCCGGGACGGCTGGCTGGGCGTCGGCTGGCCGAAAGAGTACGGCGGCCAGGGCTTCGGCCCCGTCGAACAACAGATCTTCTTCAACGAGGCCTCCCGCGCCGACGTACCGCTGCCACTGGTGACCCTGCTGACCGTCGGCCCGACGCTGCAGCAGTTCGGCACGCAGGAACAGAAGGAGAAATTCCTGCCCGGAATCCTGTCCGGCGATATCCATTTCGCCATCGGGTATTCCGAGCCGGAGGCCGGTACCGATCTCGCCGCGCTGCGGACCAGCGCGGTCCGCGACGACGCCGGCGACTGGGTGGTCAACGGCCAGAAGATCTTCACCACCGGTGCGCACGAGGCCGATTACGTCTGGCTGGCCTGCCGGACCGGGTCGGTGGAATCGCGGCATCGCGGGATCACCATTCTGATCGTTGATACGAAGGATCCGGGGTATTCGTGGACCCCGATCATCACCGCCGACGGCGCCCATCACACCAACGCCACCTATTTCGACGATGTGCGCGTTCCGGCGAGCATGCTGGTCGGCGAAGTGGACAAGGGCTGGCGGCTCATCACCACTCAGCTCAACCACGAACGGGTGAGCCTGGGGCCGTCCGGCAAGATCGAGCAGCTCTACGACCGGGTCCGGGACTGGGCCCGTCCGCGCGGTGTCCTCGACGATCCCGCGGCGCAGCGGTCGCTGGGCCGGATCCACGCCATGACCCGCCTCAACGAATTGCTGAACTGGCAGGTCGCGGCCACCGCGGAGAATCCCGATATCGATCAGGCGCAGGTTATCGCCGATGCCTCGGCGACCAAGATCTTCTCCACCGAATCGCTGCAGGAGGCGGGCCGGCTGGCCGAGGAGATCGTGGGCCGTTTCGGCGACCCGGCCGATCCGGCGACCGCGGAACTACTGACCTGGCTGGACCGGCGCACCAAGCAGAACCTGGTGGTCACCTTCGGTGGCGGTGTCAACGAGGTGATGCGTGAACTGGTCGCGTCCGCGGGCCTGAAGCTGCCACGGGTGCCGCGCTGATGCGACGCGACCAGTCGCGGTGCCGAGTCATCCAAACGAGGAGATAATCCGTGCCGGAAACCAGTACTCCGGAAGCGATCACCGCGGCCGCCGAGAAGATCATGGCGGCCGGGGCCAGCGCCCCGCGGCGGGGTCGCGATCCGGTGAACCAGCCGATGATCAACAACTGGGTCGAGGCCCTGCGCGACACCAATCCGGTGTACGTCGACGAAGCGGCCGCGAAGGCCGCAGGTTTCGACGGGATCGTCGCCCCGCCGGCCATGGCCCAGGTGTGGACCATGCTCGGGCTGGGCGGGAAGCGTCCGGCCGACGATCCCATGGAGTCCACCAACGCGCTGCTCGACTCCGCCGGATACACCTCGGTGGTCGGCACCAACTGTGAGCAGATCTATCACCGCTATGTGCGCCCCGGCGAAGAGGTGAGTATCACCAGCGCGCTGGACACTGTCGTCGGTCCCAAACGGACGGGTCTGGGCGAGGGATTCTTCCTGACCTACCGCACCAGCTGGTACGTCGGTGACGAACTGGTCACCGAAATGCTGTTCCGCATCCTGAAATTCGCTCCGGGCACCGCGGCACCGCCGAAACCCGCGACGGGGGAGCGGGTGCGGCCGCTGGTTTCCCAGGACACCGAATTCTTCTGGTCCGGTACCAAAGCCGGCGAGCTGCGCATCCAGAAGCTCCCCGACGGGACCCTGCGTCATCCGCCGGTACCGGCCATCTGGCAGGACAAATCCGAACCGGTCGACTACGTCGTGTCCTCGGGTAAGGGCACGGTCTTCAGTTATGTCGTGCACCACGCGCCCAAGGTGCCCGGTCGTGAGCTGCCCTTCGTGGTCGCGCTCGTCGAACTGGAGGAGGGGGTGCGGATGCTCGGCGAACTGCGCGGGATCGAACCCGAGAAGGTCGAGATCGGACTCGAGGTCGTGGCCGGTTTCGAGACGCTGGACGACGATACGGCGCTGCCGTTCTGGAAGGTGACCGCATGACCGCCACATTCGATCCGGCCGCGGTCACCGTCGGGACCGAACTGCCCGAACTGTCCATCCACGCCGACCCGACCTTCGTCATCAGCACGGCGCTGGCCACCCGGGATTTCCAGGATGTGCACCACGACCGGGACAAGGCGATCGAGCGCGGATCCAAGGACATCTTCGTCAACATCCTGACCGATACCGGGCTGGTGCAGCGTTTCGTCACCGACTGGTCGGGTCCGGCCACCGTGGTGAAGTCGATCTCCCTGCGGCTCGGGGTGCCGCTGTACGCCTACGACACCCTGACCCTGACCGGAAAAGTCGTCGAACTCGACGGTGCGGATGTCCGTCTGGAGGTCGTCGGCAAAGACAGCCTGGGCGATCACATCGTCGCGACGGTGGTCGCGACCATCCCGGGTGCCGGAGGCGGGGCGTGAGCGGTGCCGACGCCGAGTCCTGTCCAGCCCGCGAAATGAGGTTCGTATGACCACTCCGCAACATCCCCTGTCCGGCCGGGCCGCCATCGCGGGTATCGGCGCCACCGACTTCTCCAAGGAATCCGGCCGCAGCGAACTGCGGCTGGCCGCCGAGGCGGTGAGCGCGGCACTCGCCGACGCCGGGCTCACCCCGGCCGATGTCGACGGCCTGACCACCTTCACGATGGATACGAATCTGCAGGTCGCGGTCGCGCGGGCGGTCGGGATCCCGCAGCTGAAGTTCTTCAGCCATATCGGCTACGGCGGTGGCGCCGCCTGCGCCACCGTGCAGCAGGCCGCCATGGCGGTGGCCACCGGAGTGGCCGATGTGGTGGTGGCCTACCGGGCGTTCAACGAGCGATCGGTATCGCGTTTCGGGCAGTTCTCCAGCTCGCTGGCGGCCGCGCCCACCTCCTCTGGAATCGACGCGGGCTGGTCGTATCCGCACGGCCTGGGCACACCCGCCGCGCAGGTCGCGATGGTGGCCCGGCGGTATATGCACGTGTACGGCGCGACGAGCTCGGACTTCGGGCGGGTCGCGGTCGCCGATCGCAAACACGCCGCGGTGAACCCGAACGCCTTCTTCTACAACAAACCGATCACCCTGGACGATCACCAGGCCTCGCGCTGGATCGCCGAACCGCTACATCTGCTCGACTGCTGCCAGGAATCCGACGGCGGTGTCGCCATTGTGGTGACGAGCGTGGAACGGGCCCGGGATCTGCCCAACCCCGCGGCCGTGATCACCGCCGCCGCGCAGGGCAGCGGGGCCGATCAATATGTGATGACCAGCTACTACCGGGACGGGCTGACCGGGCTGCCGGAAATGGGCCTTGTCGGCGACCAGTTGTGGGCGCAGAGCGGTTTGCGGCCCGAGGATATGCAAACTGCAGTTCTGTACGACCACTTCACCCCGTTCGTCCTCATGCAGCTCGAGGAATTGGGATTCTGCCCGCGCGGCGAGGCGAAGGATTTCATTGCCGACGGTGCCATCGAAATCGGCGGAAAACTACCGATCAACACGCACGGTGGCCAGCTCGGCGAGGCCTATATCCACGGTATGAACGGTATCGCCGAGGGCGTGCGCCAGTTGCGCGGTTCCTCGGTGAATCAGCTCGAGAATGTGGAGAACGTACTGGTCACGGCCGGTACCGGGGTGCCGACGTCGGGGCTGGTGCTCAGCGCCGACGCGGGCTGAGCCGAATTCCCGCCCGCGGGCGGAATGTTTCGGCGAACACCCGCGCCGCCGCGATCGCGGCGGCGCGGGTGTTGTCCCCGGGCGCGGCAGAGTTCTCGATGGCGCGAACGGATCTTCGGCCGAAGATCCCCGCCGGGGGTTGTGAGATTTCACAGGGGGGAACAAGATATGACTGTTGATTCCGTCATGGACAGCAGGTTTGCCGGCAAGGGGCTGGTAAAGGTGGAAAACTTGGCATTTCATATTGTCGATTCACTCCCGGACCGGCCGTCCGGCATGTAAATATGTGGCTGTTCTAGCAGTACGCAGGTTCGAGGTATCGGGTTGGCCGGGTCGCGGGCGCTGATCGCGCGCATAGTGGCGGTGTTCGCGCTGTTGTTCTGCGCTGTCGTCGCGCTGCGCGGAAACATTCCCGGAGTATCGGAGAATCCGGACGACGGCGGTGCCCCCGCGGCGCTCACCGTCGCTCTGATGCCCGTCCTGCTCACCGTCTCCATCGTGGTGCTGCTCGCCGGGGTGATCGCCAGTCAGCACCGGTTACCGCTGGCCATGCCCGATCTGGAAGAAGCCGCGCAGACATGGCGGCTGGGCCGGCTGGGACTCGTCGCGCTGTTCATCCTGGCCGTCTCCGGAGTCCTCGCGACGATCTTCTTCGCGATCTACTTCATCGGTTTCCAGCGCACAGTGGAAGAGGTCCCGCCGCCCCCGGCGAGCGGGCAGCCGGCCGATCCGCGCACCGCCGTCCCGCCCGGGACCGACGAGGATCAGCCGGTGCTCACCGGCACCGGGATGATCCTCGCGACCGCCGCCGCCGGCACGCTGGTCGCGGTCGCGGTGACCGGTCTGGCGGTGGTGACCGTCAATACCACCAGACGTGAACGGGCCGCCGAACCCGACGACGACGAGGCCGCCGCCGGGGAACGGCTCGCCCGCGAAACCGATTCGCTGGTGAAAGCCGCCGAAATGGGTCTGGCCGCGATGAACGCGCCCGGGCAGGACCCGCGGACCGCCATCATCGCCTGCTATGTCGCGATGGAGCGCGGGTTGATCAAGGCGAGCGGGGTGGCACCCAGGGCGTCCGATACCCCGATGGAGGTGCTGGCCCGCGCCTTCGAACACGGGGCCCTGCGCGACACCTCGGCGCGGGAACTGGTCGCGCTGTTCGAGGAGGCGCGGTTCAGTCCGCACTCGATGATGGCGTGGCAGCGGATGCGGGCCGAACAACTTCTCCGGGTGGTGCTCGCCGACCTGCAGGGGGTGGCGGCTCCGGCGGTACCCGCGGTCGTCGCCGATCAGGGCGGCTACCCACCCGACCTCCCGCTCGGCGGGGTCGCGAGCCGGACGGGGTCGCTGTGACCAGACCATGGATCGTCGTGACCGCGATCATCGGCGTCGCCCTGTTCGAGGTGGCGGCCTACCTGCGGGCCCGCGATTTCATGCTGGTGGCCGCGGGCGTGCCGGTGGCGTTCGCGCTGTGCTGCTTCGTCTGGGTGCTGTTGCGCCCCGAGAAGCGGGAAAAGGAACCGGCCGACGAGATGGAGAACGGGCCCGCCGAGATGCTGCGCCACTGGTATGCCCGTGCCGAGATGCTCGTCGACCGCGCCGACGGCAGCCGTGCCGACTGGGATCGGCATCTGCGCCCGCTGCTGGCCAAGGAATTCCAGCTGTCGGCCGGTCTGCGGGTCAGCAAGAACCGGCGGGCGATGGAAAACGCCGGGATCCACTTGTTCGGTGCCGAACTGTGGCGCTGGGTGGATCCCGCCGACTCGGCGTTGCGTGACCAGAACACGCCCGCGCCGGGTCGCGCGGCTCTGGACGAGATCCTGAGCCGCCTTCAGAGAATGTGAAACGGGTCGACGCATTGCGAGAGATGACATGACGATGCCCTTGGACGCGACCGTCCAACGCACCGAAGCCGTGCTCCGGGAGGTTTCCCGGGTCGTCGTCGGTAAACGCGAAGAGCTACAGCTCATCATGATCGCGATCCTGTCCGGCGGGCATGTGCTCATCGAGGATCTGCCGGGACTGGGTAAAACACTGATAGCACGGTCCTTCGCGGCCGCGCTCGGACTGGATTTCACCCGGGTGCAGTTCACTCCCGACCTGCTGCCGGCGGATCTGCTCGGCTCCACGATCTACGATATGTCCACCGGGCGTTTCACTTTCCGCCGCGGCCCGGTGTTCACCCATATGCTGCTGGCCGACGAGGTGAACCGGACCCCGCCCAAAACGCAGGCGGCGCTGCTCGAGGCGATGGCGGAAGGCCAGGTGAGCATCGACGGCGAGACCTTCCCGCTGCCGCAGCCGTTCGTCGTACTCGCCACCGACAACCCCATCGAATACGAAGGCACCTATCCGCTGCCGGAAGCGCAGCTGGACCGCTTCGCCATCCAGCTGCGGCTGGGCTACCTGTCCGAACTCGACGAGACCGAGATGATCCGGCGGCGGCTGGAACGGGGCTCGGTGCAGCCGCGGGTGAATCAGGTGATCGATGCCAAGGGCCTGCTGGAGATGCGGCACGCCGTGGAATTCGTCTCGGTGCACCCCGATGTGGTCGGTTATGTGGTCGCGCTGGCGAGCGCCACTCGCGCGCACGCCCAGGTGGAGGTGGGCGCGAGCCCGCGGTCGGAACTGGATCTGGTGCAGATGGCGCGGGCCCGGGCGTTGCTGAACGGCCGCGACTATGTAGTGCCCGAAGATGTGAAGGCCCTGGCGGTCCCCGCGATGGCGCACCGGATCACCCTCCGCCCCGAGATGTGGGTGCGCCGGATTCGCGGCGAGGATGTGATCGGCGAACTCCTGCGCCGCCTCCCGGTACCGCGCGCCGCCACCCAATGAGACACCGCGACGCCAGTGCCACGGTGGAGGCGCGATTGCGCTGGCGTCCCGCCCCACTGTCGTACCTGCTCGCCATCGCCTCGGCGGTCGCGCTGCTCGGCGCGGTGATCTCGGGCAGCTGGCAGCTGGTGGTGTTCGCGGCGCCCATGCTCGGTGTACTGGCCAGCGCGCCCTGGCAGGTGTCGCGCACCCGGATCCAGGTGGACGGCGCGGGCACTCAGCGCTGTTTCGAAAACGAGCAGGTGACCGTCGCGATCGCCGCGTTCGTGGATCAGGGCCACGCGCTGCTGCGCTGTAAACCGGTGGTGGCCGACGGAATGACGGTCACGGTCGAGGAAGCGGTGGATTCCGGTGCGTCGCCGGCGGGGCTGCGGTTGGCCGTTTCGGCGCCGCGGTGGGGGCGCTATCCGATTTCGGTGCGGGTCAAAGCACTGAGCCCGGCCGGTATGGCGCTGGCCACCGCGACCCTGCCGGCCGGGGAGATCTACGTCTACCCGATCACCGACCCGCAGCGGATGCGCCTGCCCCGCACCGAACTTCCGGAACGCCTCGGCGTGCATCTCACCCGCCGGCACGGTCCGGGTGTGGAGTACGCCGATATCCGCGCCTACGCCCCCGGCGACCAGCTGCGGATCGTGAACTGGCCGGTGAGCGCCCGCCGCGGCCGCCTGTACGTCACCGAACGCCTGACCAACCGGTCGGCGGATGTGGTGGTCCTGGTCGACACCTCGCAGCAGGCGCCCGGCCCGGCCAGCGACGCACTGGAACTCTCGGTGCGCGGTGCCGCGCAGGTGGTGCAGTCCACCCTGCAGGCCGGTGACCGGACGGCGGTGGTGTGCCTGGGACAGCAGCCGCGCTGGTTGCGCCCCGATATCGGCCGGCGCCAGTTCTACCGGATCGTCGACACCGTGCTCGACGTCGGCGACGAGTACATCCCCACCACCGGCACCCTCGCCCCGTATGCCGCCGTCCCGCTGGGCGCGATCATCGTCGCCTTCACCACCCTGCTCGACACCCAGTTCGCTCTCGCCCTGATCGATCTGCGCAAACGCGGGCATGTGGTGGTGGCCGTGGACGTGCTGCGCGGGAGCCCGTTCAGTCAGGATCTGGATCCCACCATGGAAAAGATGTGGCAGCTGGAACGGACGTCGATGTACCGGGATATGAGCACGGTCGGTGTCGATATCGTGCCCTGGGCCGCCGATACCCGGCTGGACCAGACGATGCGGCTGCTGCCGCAGCACCGCCGGATGATCCGGGTGCGGCGATGATCGCATTCCTCGCCCATCTCTCCGGGACACTGCTGGTGCTGCTGGTGGCGTTGATCCAGCCGTGGGCCGCCCCGGTCGCGATCGTGTTGGTGGTGGTCGGCTGGTGGTGGCGCTGGTCGGCGGTGGCCGCGGTACTGCTGGTGATCGGTGTGCTGGGCCTGTCGGATACCGAACTGGTCGCCTCGGCCGCGGCCGGGCTGGTCGCCACGACCTATCTGCTGAACATCGCGACCGTCACGGCTCCGCGCGGTGTGGTTCCGACGACCCTGCCCTCGGTGCTGGGCGCCATTCTGTGGACCCTCGCGGCCTGCGGCGCGGCCCTGCTGCCCTTCCAGTTGCCCTGGGCGCCGGTGGTGGCGCCGGTGCTGGTGATCCTGCTGTCCTCGATTCTCACCTACAGCATCACCGCGACCCGTCGCCGCCCGTCGCCCGCGAAGACACCGGGTGCGGGATCGACACTGCCGGAGGGCGGCTCCGCGGACTGAGCCGCCCGCCACCCGCCCGTGCGCGGTACGGGAGGCGATCGCGGGAAGGTCACGAAATGTGACGAGTTCCGGCGCGCCGGAGCGGATCCGACCGCAGCGGACCGGAAGATCGTCCCGAACCCGCAGGCCCACAGTCGGCCTCGGCCGGAGCGCATGAAATCCTCAGGGAGACTGAGTTTTCGCGGGCCTCATCGGACAACTCGTCCAAATATGCGGCTGCTAAACAAACTTCCGGAATTGGGCCATCCAACCCTGAACCGGCACCGAATAGTTGGTGATTGCTCCTCCCCGGCTTCATTGTTCAGCTGTTACGCGCGGCATGATCGGCGCTGTCACAGGCTGTTCCGCTTCGTGGAGGTACGCGATCACGTGGCCCGGGCATACGTCCGGGCGATTCATCGGAACCGATAGAAAGAGGCGAAAAATGTTCCTTACCGATCTGCTCGCGTCCGTCGGCGGTCTGCTCACCGGCCTGATCGGCATCCTGCTCTGAGCTCTTGTTCTCCACCCGAGGTAGCTCGTGACCCCCGCCGGGGGCAAGTGCTCTTTTCTCGGTAGTTCAACTATGGCCTTACCCGCCTCGCACGGCTTGCGCCTCGATGGCGAGGCGGGTAGGTGTCGTAGCTTCTTTTCCGAAATGGTCGGCGACCGATTCTCGCGTCGGCGAATTCCCTGTGGGTGAGGAGTAAACGCATGCTCATCAGCACCGTCGGGCAGATTGTCGGCGCGGCCCTGGATTTCGTGATCGGGCTCCTGATTCCGTAACGCCGACCGCAGGAGAACACGTCATCGGTCGCCGCCGGTATTTGCGTGCGGCGTTCTGTTCGGAGGTCCGGATGAAGTGTGCCCGCACGCTGGGAAATCGACTGTTGTGCGGGATCGTCGTGCTGTCGGCTCTGTCCGTATCGACGGTTGCCGCCACGCCGGCGATCGCGACCGCCCAGGAAGATCCTTCGTCCGGCCCGGCCTCCGGCGAATGCCACAGCCTGTTCGTGCTCGGCGTGGAGGGGACCGGCGAATCATCGGCCGCATCCGCTACCGGCACCGCGGTCACGGGGTTGCTGGCGACGGTTATGGACCCATTGACCAAGGCGATCGGCCAGCGGGTGGGGCGAGCCTATGTGCCCTACCCCGCGGCATTCGGCGGCGCCCTGCCGGGTGCGCTGGTGCCCTATTCCGCTTCGGCGGCAGAGGGATTGGGGCAGCTGCGAGATATGGCGACCGAGGTCCTCGACCGCTGCCCCCGCACCCAGCTCGGTCTGATCGGGTACTCACAGGGCGCGCACGTCGTCTCCATGTTCGCGCGTGAAGTGGGCACGGGCGGTTCGGCCGTTCCGGCGGATCGCGTCGCGGCGGTGGCCCTGCTCGCCGACCCCACCCGCGCGCCGGGCGCCCCGATCCTGCCGGGCCTACCGGGTCGCGACCGGCCCGACCCGGCGCCCGGGACCACGGGTGCGGAACTGGGAACCGTCCCCGGATTCTCCCAGCGCGCGATGCCCGGTGGCGGAATCGGTCCGCTGAGTGATATCGCCGCGGATTTCGGCGCCCTCACCGGCCGGGTGGCCTCACTGTGCCTGCCCGGTGACCTCGCCTGCGACGCCCCGCCGGACGTGCCGCTGCTGCATATGATCGTCAACATCCTGGGGCAGGCCGAACTCGTACCGTCGGATCCGCTCGCCGCGCTCACCTCGATTTCGGATGCCTTCTCGGCGACGCTCTCCCGCACCGCGACCAGCGTCGTCAATCACGACCTGAGCGGCTACTCCCTCGGAACGCTGTCGTTGACTCCGGAGAAACCGCTCAGCGTCCGGCTGGCCGAGGCCGCCGATCCCCGGTCCAGTGGTGAGCCGGAGGCCCGGCAGGCGCTGTTCAAATTGGGAACCAGTGCGCTCAATACGCTGCTCGCGATCGTCGGTGTCGCGCTGACTCCCGCCGAGGTCGCCGGAATCGCCACCGCCCCCGATCCGCTGACCGGCTTGCGGCGCACCGCCGACGCACTGGTCACCGCGGTCGGGCGCCCCGTGCCGCAGCGGACGGTGTTCAACCTCGTATCGAAGACCTTCGACTCCCTCGGGGCCCTGAGCGCGGACAATGCCGAACTCCTCGATCCCGCGCAGTGGCTGCGCTACGCCGATACCGTGCGTCGCCACGTCGACTACCCGAACGCCGTATTCACCTCCGACGGGCGCTCGGCGACCGGGCTGATCCTGGGCTGGTTCACGGCGGTGGCCACGGATCTGGCGATCCACCGGATACCCGCCCCCCGACCTGCCCCGCCGCTCGCCGCGCCGGCGCCCGGCGCCGGTCCGCCGGTCGCGCCGGCCCCGGTGCCGCCTCCGACGACCGGAACTCCCGGAGATCCGGCGCGGCAGGTTGCGGACGGTCCGCGTCCGGCGACAGGTGAAGTCCGCGAGACCACCTCGGCCCGGTCGTTGCCGAGGCCGGCCGGCTACCTGGTGCCGTTGCTCGTGCTGATCGTCGTCTCGGCCGGCGCGGCCTGCGCGATCCGCTGGGCCGATCGGATTCGCCGGGTCCGGGTCCCGGCGGTGGTGGCGAAGCCCGATCCTCGGGACGAGCCGTCCGCGAACGATCGGCGGCAGCGCCCCCGGACCACCGCGCCGGGCACCCATCGGAAACGGTGTGACAGCAACCCATTACGCCCGGATCGCGGGGCGGGCACCGGCCCATCGATGAGCAAGCCCGATTACCGGCGGTGATCAACCGCGCGGCATCGGGTGCGCAGCGATAGCCGGAACGCGATGAGCGCCACCGGCGTGACCGCTGCCCTCGCCCGTATCACCCGGTGTAGGTGAGTACCACGTCTCCGAGCACGGGTGCGTTCTCGCGTTCCACGGCTGTCGCGCTGATGGTCAGCCGGCCCGGTTCCCGCCAGATCTGCGACCGCAACGTCTCCCCGGGGTAGAGCACCCCGGCGAACCGCGCCTTGAACCCGGTCACCTTGCCGGCCAGGGAATCCAGCACCGTATCGGTGGCGGTTTTGCAGACGATCCCGTAGGTGCACAGTCCGTGCAGGATCGGCGCCGGGAAACCCGCGCCCTGCGCGAACTCCGGATCCGAATGCAGCGGGTTGCGATCGCCGCAGAGGCGGTAGAGCAGGGCCTGCTGCGGCAGGGTCGCGGTGGTGACATCGAAATCCGGATCTCGTTCGGGGAGATCGGCTTTGCTGCTCGGACCGCGCTCACCGCCGAACCCGCCCTCGCCGCGGGCGAAGATCGAGGACCTCTCGGTCCACAGCGGTTCGCCGTCGGAACCGGTGACGGTGAACTCCTGCACGATCACCGCATTGGAGCCCTTGTCCCACAGTTCGCTGATCCGGCCGGTGCGGGTCGCCTTACCGGCGGCGGGCAGGGGCCGGTGTACCTGCACCTCCTGGGAACCGTGCACCACCTTCGCCAGGTCGATATCGACACCGGGGAATTTCACCTTCGGCGGATCGGTATCGCGCAGGGTGTGCGCGACCGTGGCGAAGGTGGGCAGTACCTGCGGTTCCCGGTCGTCGAGGTAGCGCAGTTCGGCGGGGTCGGTCCAGCGGTGGCCCGCGCCGATACCCAGGTGGTAGAGCTGGACATCGGAGGCGGTCCAGGAGAATTCCTTGCTCGGGAGTTCCGCTCCCAGAGCGACGTTCGGATCGATCGGCATACGAGGTCTCCTCGGATCGGCTCAGGCCGCGGTCTTCTTGCGGTCGATGATGTCGTGGACCGCGAGGTAGCCGAAGGCGATCGCGGGTCCGATGGTGGCGCCGGGGCCCGCGTAGGTGTGGCCCATCACCGGGGTCGACACGTTTCCGGACGCGTACAGGCCCTCGATCGGGGTGCCGTCCTCGCGCAGTACCCGCGCGGCGGTATCGGCGACCAGGCCGCCCTTGGTACCGAGGTCGCCGGGCACCATCTTGGCCGCGTAGAACGGGCCTTGGACCAGCGACGCGAGGCACGGGTTCGGTTTGACGGTCGGGTCGCCGTAGTACCGGTCGTACTGGCTGTCGCCGCGGCCGTAGTCCGCGTCCTTGCCGGTTTCGGCGAACCCGTTGAAGCGCTCGACGGTGGCGGCGAGCTTATCGGCGGGGACACCGATCTTCTCGGCCAGTTCGTCCAGGGTCGCGGCCTTGACGATGAGGTCGTTCTCCATCCAGCGCGACGGGAACTTCAGGCCCGGCTGGAGGCTGGCGAACATGTACCGGTTGCGGTAGCGCTGATCGAAGACGAGCCAGGTGGGGATGTTCTCGCCCGGGCCCTCGCCCTGTCCGTACTCGCCGCCGTACATGGTGTGCACGGCCTCGACGTACGGGGCGGATTCGTTGCCGAACCGCTCGCCCCGGGTGTTGATCATGATCGAGCCGGGCAGGTTGCGCTCGGACAGCGCGAACCAGGGCTTACCGCCCTTGAAGATGGTCGGACCCCACCAGGCGTCTTCCATGAAGCCGATAGCGGCGCCCGCGTCCATACCCGCGACGATGCCATCACCGGTGTTGGTGGCGGCGCCGGTGGTCCACTCAGTGGTGATCGGCTCGCGCTGGTATTTGGCCCGCATCTCGGCGTTGTGCTCGAACCCGCCGCTGCCCAGGATCACGCCGTGGCGGGCGGTGAAGGTGACGGTTTCACCCTTGTGGGTGGCCTCGACGCCGGTGATCTTGCCGTCCTGGACGACGAGTTTCGTCATCGGGGTGTCGAGCAGCAGCGGGACGTTCGCGTCCATGAGGCCCTTGCGCATCCCGGCGATCACCGCCTGGCCCATCACCATCAGGTGCTTGTTGGTGAACTTGGCCCAGTAGGTGCGCACCCCGACCCGCAGCGCCCGCAGCACCCCCTTCGGGTGCCGGCGGATCAGGTTCAGCCGGACGAAATCGGCCTGGGTGACCGCTACGTTCAGCGGGGCCTTGGAGTAGGGCGGATGGATGTTGAACCGCTCCTCGCCGAGGATTTTGGCGTTGAACGGTTTCGGTTCGCAGGACCGTCCGCCCGCGCGCCCGCCGGGGGCCTCCGGGTAGTAGTCGGAGTAGCCCTTGACCCATTCCATCTTCAGCGGCGAGTGCGCGAGGACGAAGTCCATCGCTTCCGCGCCCCGGTCGATGTAGGTATCGATCCGTTCGGCGGGGACCACATCGCCGATGATGCTGTGCAGGTACCGGCGCGCTTCCTCGCGGTCGTCGGGACCGCCCGAATCGCGCAGGGCCTTGTTGCCGGGGATCCACACCCCGCCGCCCGAGCGTGCGGTCGATCCACCGTAGTACGGCGCCTTCTCCAGGAGCACCACACTCAGCCCGTTGTGCGCGGCGGTGAGGGCGGCGGTCATCCCGGCGGCGCCGCTGCCGACCACCACCACATCGTATTCCCGATCGTTCATGTAGAACACGTTATAGAATGACTGCGCTGTTGGTCTATGTTGTGTGGCAGAAGACTTGTTCCGCCGCGTAAACAGCGGGGAAACTCGTTTCAGTTTCTGGTGGAGTTGATAGATGACGAACGAATGGGACCTGACCGCGGACGTAGTGGTCGTGGGATACGGCGCGGCCGGTGCGGCCACCGCCCTGCAGGCCACCGAGGACGGAGCCCAGGTCCTGGTATTGGACCGTTTCACCGGCGGGGGCGCGACCGCCCTGTCCGGCGGCATCATCTACGCCGGTGGCGGCACCTGGGTGCAGCGGGCGGGTGGAGTCGAGGACACTCCGGAACTGATGCTCGCCTATCTCGAACGCGAGGTCGGTGACGCGGTCTCCCCGGCCACCCTGCGCCGTTTCGTCGACGACAGCCCCGCCATGATCGACTGGCTGACCGGGCACGGAGTGCCGTTCGAGGCGTCACTGTGCCCGTACAAGACCTCCTATCCGAACAACGACTACTACCTCTACTACTCCGGTAGCGAGATCTCCGGCGCGTTCGCCGATATCACCCCTGCGCAGCGCGGTCACCGGGTGAAGGGGTGGGGTACCTCCGGTAAGAAGATGTTCGCGCCGATGGCCCGTTCGGCGGAGCGCAAGGGGGTGCGGGTCGAAACGCTCACCACCGCCACCGCCCTGATCACCGACGACACCGGCGCGGTCGTGGGCGTCGAATGCCGGACCCTGCGTAACGCACCCGCGCGTGTCAAGACCCGTTACGTGCGGATGGCCGCGATCGCCGCCAAACCCGGTATCTACTACCCCCCGCTGCGCCGCGCGCTGGAGAAACAACTGGCCCGGCTGGACCGCCGGTACGCGACCACCATCCGGGTCCTCGCCCGGCGCGGGGTCGTGCTGACGGCGGGCGGATTCATCGCCAACCGCGAGATGCTGCACGCCCACGCGCCCGCCTACAAGAACGGGCTGGCCCTGGGCAGCTCCGGTGACGACGGCAGCGGGATCGAACTGGGCCGCAGCATCGGCGCGGCGACCGACCGGATGAGCAATGTCTCGGCCTGGCGGTTCCTGCTGCCGCCGAGTTCGTTCGCCGGGGCGATGCTGGTCGACGGGAAGGGGCAGCGCGTCATCGATGAGACCCGCTACGGCGCGGCGGTCGGCGACGCCCTGATCAACCGGCACGACGGTATCGGCTGGCTGCTCGCCGACGAGGCGCTCATGCGCACCGCGATCTCCCAGATCGGGCCGCAGGCGGCCTGGTTCCAGCGGATGCAGTTCGAGGTGATGCGGCGCAAGGCCAAGCGCGGGAAAACCCTCGATCAGGTGGCCGCAGCGGCGGGGGTCGATCCGGTGGGACTGCGGGAGACCGTGGCGGCGCACAACGCCGCCTACGCGACCGGCGCGCCCGATCCGGTGGGTAAACCCGCCGAGTACGTCCGCCCGGTCGGCGCGGGTCCGTACTGGATGCTCGACGTCTCCATCAAACCGAGCCTCACCAATCCGTGCCCGATGTTCACCGTCGGTGGTCTCGCGGTCGACGAGCAGACCGGCGCGGTCCGCGATACCGGCGGCGGGGTGATCCCGGGGCTGTACGCGGCGGGCCGGACGGCCGCGGGGATCTGCGTGAACTCCTACGTCAGCGGCCTGTCTCTGTCGGACTGCGTGTTCTCCGGCCGTCGGGCCGGCCGGAGCGCGGCGGGTGAGACGGTGGTCGCGGAGGGCGCTCCGGGAGCGCGGAGGTCGCAGAACGCCGAGTGATTCGCGGAAGGGCTGCCCGCCGAGATTCGGCCGAAGGCGTTGGCAGTCGACGGGCTCCTGCCGTTCGGCTCGGACTCACCAGAGCAGATCCGCCAAGCCCGTGCGCTGCTGACCAGGACCGATGAGTCGGTGTCCTCGATCGCGCGGCTGCGGGGCTCTCGCGGACGACTCTCTACAAGTACCAGCCCGAACTCACCGGGGAGCGGAATTCGATGCCGTGACTGTCCCGGATAGGGGCTGGTTCACTCGTCGCCGGCTTCCCTTGGGTTGAACGTGCGACGTTTGTGCTCGGGGTAGCCGGGGGCGTCGGGGTCGTATTCGGTGCCGACCAAGTCGTCGGAGAACCTGCCGCCGTAGGGGACGAACGCATCGGGGTCGGGGTTTGCGTCTCGTTCAGCTTGCCAGGTGTCGAACTTGCGGTTTATCTCGGCCAACTCTTCGTCGGTGTACAAGCGCATCCCTCGGGACTTTGCCTCCTCGGAGGTGTAGAACGTTTTTCCTGCGATGTGTTCGGGCATGGTGTGCTCTTTCTTTCGGTGGTTCACCGTGGGAGTTCGGCCAGCCTGATCACGGTGCGGCCGCCCACGTCCTGACGGGAAACCACCTGGAACGGTGTGCCTGACTGGAACAACACTTCCAGCTCCTCGGGGTTCTTCGAGTAGTTGGTGACGTCTTTGCCGGTCAGAGACTGTATTTGGAACTCCACGTTGCTGGTGTTGTGATGCGGAGAACCTGCGGCCGAACGTGAGGTCGAGGTGAATCCATCCTCCACGATCGGTTTACCTGGCACGTAGCGGGCCAGCACGTCGTCGGGGAGGTCGGCGTGCCGGATGACCGGGCCCTCGTGGTTCGGCAGTTTCCCCAGCGCTTGGTTGAGGTCGTCAATCCTGGTCCGCACGTAGTCGTCCATCGGGACATCCGGGTTACGCAGCGCACCGTTGAGGAACTGATTGTCGATGCCGGTGTAGGCGTTGATTGCTTGTTTGTCCTTGTCGGTCAGCGCCGCCGGCGGGCGCGGTGGGCGGGGCCCCTGTTTGGACGGCGCTTTCTGCGGTTTCAGCGAGGCCAGCTGTTTCAATGTCGGCTGGTGGTTGGTGGCCTGGTGGGTGGTTTTGACCCCTTTGACCAGCTTCATGGATTTGAACGCGGTGATCAGGTTGCGGATCGGGCCCGCGAACTTACGCACCGCGTTGGTCGCGCGAGCGGCAGCCACCGCCGCCCCGAATCCTGCGGTGACCACCGACAGGCCGACGCCGATCAGGACCTCGGTGCCGATATCCTTGGCCAGTTCGACGAGCTGGTCTTTCAGCTTGTTCCGCATATCTTCCAGGCCGGCGCGGTGGTCCTCGGCGGCGGCTGCGATCTCGCCCATCATGCCGGCGATATCGGTCGCTGCGGCCGCCATGGCGCGTAGGTCCTCGTCGATGAAGATCGCTTCGGAGGTGGTCACGGTGGTGAACATGTCGGCGAGCTGGTTCAGCTCGGCGGCGAGCCCCGCGACGGCGGTATCGGCGGCCATCTCCGACCAGATCCGGTGCGCATTGCCGAGTTTGCCGGTGTCACCGTCGGGGATGATGATGTCGATTTCGTCGAGCAGGTCGATCGCGGCCGATAGCCCTTCGGTGATCAGCCCTTGCCCGGGTCCGCCAGCCGAAGGCAGGGGAGGCCGTTTCGACAGCGCGATTTCCTCGGGGTCGGGCGGTCGAACCGGCTCCGGCCAGGGAATGGTCATCGAGGCGTGATCGGCCACGGCGTGGTTGTAGCCCATTTCGGTGACCAGGACCGCATACCCGCGGGCGGCTTCGGCCAGCAGCTCGGCGGTGTCGATCGCCTCGGCGGCGCGGGTGTCGTAGTCGATGGCCCAGGTCTTGGCGTCGTCGTAGCTGCCGGTCATCTCGGCGCAGTCGGCCAGCGCCTGCCAGCGGGTATCGACCGCTTTACCGAAGGCCACCGCGGCGCGGCCGAGTCTGGAGGCGACCTCGTAGTAGGTGTATGTGTCGACGTCGATAACGTCGCTCACTGCCCGCCCTCCGGCGCGGGCCCGCGACCCAGCATGTAGACGTTCGTCGCCACAGCGTTGGTGTAGTTGGTGTGCGCGGTTTTCGCGGCCTCCTGCATTCGCAGCAGGCCGTCTTTCATATCCTGCACACCGGCGACCCATTCGGTATGGGAGGTGTCGTAGGCGGTGGCGGCATCACCGGACCAGCCCGCGCGCAGCGTCGCCGCGCGACCGTCGATCTGCTGCAGGGAATCCTCCACGAACCCGATCAGATTGCCCAACCGGGTCGCGGCCGCCTCCAACTCGGTCAGGTCGACCGCGTATCCTTCGTTGCTCAACGTCGATTCCCTCAGAGCCGTAGTGAACTGGGCGCGGTGGCAGCCGCGGCGGCTGCGACCGTGCCGGACAGATCGGAGTCGGTGCCCTCGAACTCCAGCCCGTTCACCCCGAGCAGCTCGGCCATGTCGCCGAGGGCCTCCAGCACTTCCAGGGCACCGGCGCGTGCTTCGTCCCAGCCGCCGGCGTAGGCGGTCGCGGCGGCAGAACGCCACGTACCCCGCAGGTGTTCCATATTCGCGTCCACGTCTTTCACCGCGTTGATCAGCGTGGTCGCCATCGATGAGAAGAACCGGGCGGCATCGGCCATCGCGCCCGGGTCCACCGAGATCGGTTCCCCTGTCGTACTCACTGTTCGCCTCCACGCTCGTCACGGTCCATACGGTTACCGATCCTCACAAATAATCCGACGCACCGCCTATCTGGCCGGTTCCACCTCGAGCCGGACTCAACCGTCAGGTGACGTGGCCTGCTGTGTTGTCGCGACGAGAGCGAGAGCCGGCACGAACGGAGGAGTCGAGGCACGGCGCCGGGCCGTGCACGACCGGGTGGAGTCGGCGCCGCCGCGGCGGTTACCGCCCCTGGCGCGGCACCGCAATCAGTTGCCCGGTCGGCGACCCAGGTAGCGCAGGAGATGGTCCGTGCTGGAACCGTCGCCCTCGACGACCGGGCCGTAGGCGCCCCAATCGCGCAGCGGTTCGATCCGGCCCTGGGCGGCGGCGAGAATCGGTGCGGACAGTTCCTCGGTCAGCGGCGAGTCCTGGCCGGTGGCGATCGCGATATCCCAGGCGTGCACGGCCGCGTCCAGGGCGCACAGGACCGCGGCGACCGGGGTGGGCAGTGGGCCGAAGGGCAGTGGGGTGGGGACGTTCTCGGTGTCGTCGGTGACGGTTGCCCAGGCAGTCGCGGTTTCCTCCAGGGCCGACGTGACCAGAGCGACGGGATCGTCGGCGATCGTTCCGGAGGGGGAGAAGGGATCGTAGTCCGGTCCGGTGCCCACCCCGAGTGCCGCGGCGAAGGCCCGCTGGTCGCCGGCGGCGTGCTCGGCCACCTGCGCGACATTCCATTCCGCGCACGGGGTCGCGAGCTGCCACTGATCCGGCTCGATCCGTGCGACGACCGAGCGCAGCGCCTCGTGCGAAGCGGTGAGGACATCACGCCAGACCGGCGCGAGCAGGGTGCTGCTCTCGGGAGTGGTGGTGGTTTCCATCGTCTTACCTCTCGGTCGTTTGCGGCGTTGAACTCAGACTATGGCCCTATTAGGCTCATTTCTTTCCTGATAAGAAACCCGCTGCGAACGAGGATTATGTGACCTCCACCACAACCCGGGTGCTCCGGCTGCTGTCACTGCTCCAGGACCGCGGATACACCGGCCCCGAACTGGCGCAACGGCTCGGTGTCACCGATCGCACCCTGCGCCAGGACATCGCCCGATTGCGAGAACTCGGCTATCCGGTGCACGGCACCCGCGGCCCGGTCGGCGGCTACCGGCTCGGGCAGGGCGCCACCATGCCGCCACTACTGCTCGACGACGACGAGGCGATCGCGGTCGCGGTGGCGATGGGACTGGCCGAGGACGGGTCCACCGGAATCTCCGATATCGACCGCAGCGTCAAGCGGGCACTGACCAAACTGGAGCGGATCCTGCCGAAACGATTGCAGCGCACCGTGAACGCGCTGCGGGAGGCCACCGCGGTGGGCCCGGCCACGACCGGGTCCCGGGAACCCGACGCGCCGGTGCCCGCGGAAACGCTGGCCACGATCGCGGCGGCGATCCGGGCCGCGCGGGTTCTCGAACTGGATGGGAACCAGGTGGAGCCCTATCGGCTGGTGAGCTGGCAGCGGCGCTGGTACCTGGTCGGTTACGACCTCGACGGGCACAGTTGGCGCGCGGTGCCGGTGGCGCGGGTGGGCCGGGTGGTGGCGGGTACCCGCCGTTTCGCGGCCCGGACTCCGCCGGATAGTGATCTGGTCGCGTTCGTACTCCGCGAAGTTGCTTCCGCGGGTTGGCAGGTGCACGCCCGTGTCACGGTGCTCGCGCCCGCGGAAACCGTTATCGCCCGGATCAATCCCGCG
This sequence comes from Nocardia sp. NPDC024068, assembly GCF_040638875.1. NCBI lineage: Bacteria > Bacillati > Actinomycetota > Actinomycetes > Mycobacteriales > Nocardiaceae > Nocardia > Nocardia sp. NPDC024068. Next base: position 26,913 of record NZ_JBEZYU010000034.1, read on the forward strand.
GTCGGGGTGGTGGAACCGGTCGACGAGTACTCGTGTCTGCTGCTCACCGGCGCGGACGCGATGGAGACGATCGCCATCTATCTGAGCATGCTGATGATGGATTTCCGGATCGACGGTCCACCCGAACTGGTCGGCCACATTCGCACCTTGGGGCGGCGCTACCGCGACGCGGTCGCCCACCTCTGACCGGCGTCGGACCAGGCCCGGCATATCCGCCGCGGGAGGGCCGGTAGCGCTGGTACGGCGATGGTGTTCTACCGCTCACCCGCCCATTTCGGCGAGAGTCGGGTAGTCGGTGTAGCCCTCTGCGCCACCCACGTACATCAGGTGCGCGTCCCGGATCGCGTTCAGCGGTGCGCCGATACGCAGACGTTCGACCAGATCGGGGTTGGCCAGGAAGGAGCGACCCAGTGCGATGTGGTCGGCGCCGGCGGCGAGCAGGCGCTCGGCCTCGGCTGTGAGCGCGCGCGGGTCGCGGGTATCGCCCGCTTTCGCCGGGTTGGCGACGAGACTGCCGGGCCAGATCTCCCGGAGCTGCCGCAGCAGCGGATCTTCCGAATCGGCCCGGACGATATGCAGATAGGCGAGGTCGAGACCGGCGAGCGCCGTGACGAGTGCCGGATAGAGGGCGCCGGTATCACCTTCGACTATGCCGTTGACGGGGTTGGCCGGAGAGATCCGCAGACCCACCCGCTCCGGGCCGACGGCCGCCGCCACCGCCCGCACCACCTCGACCGTGAAACGGATCCTGTTCTCGACCGGTCCGCCGTAGGCGTCGGTCCGCCGGTTGGTGTTCTCGGCCAGGAACTGGTGCAGCAGGTAGCCGTTGGCGCTGTGTACTTCCACCCCCTCGAACCCGGCCTCGACGGCGTTGCGGGCGGCGGCGGCGAAATCGGCTACGGTCGAGCCGATCTCGCCGGCCGAGAGTTCGCGCGGTGTCACGGCCGGTTGATGGCCCGACAGGGTGTGCACGGTCTCGGGCAGCGGAATCGGTGAGGGAGCCACCGGTACCAGACCGCTGTTGTCGGGATGACCGACCCGGCCGCCGTGCTGGAGTTGCAGGAACATCCGGCCGCCGGCGGCATGGACCGCGTCGGTGACACGGCGCCAGCCCGCGATGTGCTCGGCCCGGTGGATACCGGGGATACCGGCGTAGGTCTGCCCCACCTGATTGGGGGTGGCGGCCTCGGCAACGATCAGACCGGCGCCGGCCCGCTGGGCGTAATAGGTCGCCATCAATTCGGAGGGAGTCCCGTCGGCCTCGGCGCGGTTACGGGTCAGCGGCGCCATGACCAGGCGATGCGGGAGTTCGAGCCCGGCCAGGCGGGTGGGGGCGAATAGATCGTGGACTGTTGCGGTTGTCATGCCTGAAAGGTAAGACCTGACATTGATGTGAAGTTCAAGTCCTGGAGCGGAATCGCGAGGTGAGAATGCGAATCGGGGAGCTGGCGCAGCGGACCGGGGTCAGTGAACGATCACTGCGCTACTACGAGGAACAACGACTGCTCGCGGCCGGCCGCACGCCCGGCGGCCATCGCGACTATCCGGAGCAGGCGGTGGATCGGGTCATCCATATCCAGGAGCTGTTCGCGGCCGGGCTGTGCAGCAAGAAGATCGTGCAGATCCTGCCGTGCCTGCGCGATACCGACGGCGGCGCGAACGAATCGGCGACACCCGGACTGGTGAGCGAGCTGGAAGTCGAGCGGGATCGGATCGACCGGATGATCGCCGATCTGCGACGCTCCCGCGAGGTCCTCGACGAGGTGATCGAACGGGCGGGCGCGAGTTTCATCGCCGCGCCGGTATGAGACCCCCTGCCTCGCAGACGCCGTCGGCCGGGAGGCCATCGATATCCGCGCCGGGAGAGGTCCGGCGCGGATCGTGCGGCACCCGGCGGGGACCGGTCAGCAGGCCGCCCAGGGTGAGTTGCCCGGCGGCGGCTTCCGGATCCAGTCCGGGCGCCCCGAAGACCTCCGCGACCAGTGCCGGGGTAACCGATCCGGCCTCCGCGGCGTACACCAGCATCGCCGCTGTCGCGCGCCGCCGCTCATCGTCCAGCAGACCCGTTACCGTATCCACGGTTTCGCCGGTGCTCCACACGCGCGGGATCGCCGGCGCGCGGTGCGCGAGCGCCAGGGGTTCCGACAGATGCCAGCGTCCGGACTGCCACCAGTAACCGAAGGGGATCGCCGGTGCGCCGGGGGTATCGCCGGCCGTGACCTCACCCCACCACGCCGCCGTTCCGCCCGGGAGAACGCGCAGCACGGACCCGCCGCCGCTGCCGTTGTCGAACCAGGCGAGCCGGGGCAGCACCCGGGGTCCCCACTGGTCTCCGGCCGCGGCCGAGGCGGCCGCCGTGGCCGTCCAGCGCGCCCACAATCGCGGATACGGCGGTAAGGCGTCGGGGTCGAGATGAGTGCGGCTGTTCATGGGGTGAGCCTTCGGTTGTGACGGTTCGCGACTCGCCGCATCGGTGTGGTGGTCGGCGAATCGGATAGCTGCGGCTCCGCGGCATCGGGGTCGCCCTGCGGACCGGCCGGTCGGCTCGGGTCGAGCGGATGACATGACCGTAAGTCCCGGGAGGGGCACTATTGAAGTGTCGGATACGACATATTCAGTACCATTCCCGACATGGATGTTGCTGTTCTCGTGACGGACGGTGTCGCGGACCTGGGGCTGGCCGCGGTATTGGAAACCTTCACGCTGGCAAACGCCCTCCGCGATACGCTCGAGACGCCGCCGCCCGCCTGGGAGGTGCGGACCGTCTCACCGGGTACGAGCGTCCGGTCGGGAAACGGCTACACCATCCCCACCGTCCCTCTCGCCGATCTCCCCGATACCGGCGCGTTTCCCGCAGAACTGATCGTGCCGGCGCTGCATGTGCTCGACGCGTCCGAACTCGTCGCGCGGATCTCGGCGGACGAGAACAAACCGATACTGGACCGGATCAGCAGCGATCACTCCCGCAGCGTGCATGTCGCGGGCGCCTGCGCGGGCACCTTCTTCCTCGCCGAAGCCGGTGTGCTCGACGGCCTCTCGGCGACCACGAGCTGGTGGCTGGGGCCGGCTTTCCGGAAACGCTATCCGGCGGTCGCCCTGGACGAAGGGCTCACCCTGTGCCGAACCCCGACGGTCACCACGGCCGGCGCGTATCTGTCGCATGTGGATCTCGCCGTCTCGCTGGTCTACAAGGTGAGTCCCGCGCTGGCCGAGAAGGCCGCACGCTATCTGGTGCTGGGCCGGGGTCGCGCCCAGGCCGGGCATATCGTCCCCGAGGTGATGGCACTGGGGAATCCGCTCATCGCCGATTTCGAACGCTGGGTCCGGGGCCATCTCGGCGAACAATTCCGTATCGCGGGCGCGGCGCACGAACTCGGCGTCACCGAGCGCAGTCTGCAGCGGGCCACCCAATCCGAACTGGGTATGTCACCACGCGACCTGGTCCACGACATCCGGCTCGAGCATGCCGCGCTACTGCTGCGCACCACCACGCTTCCGCTGGAGGCCGTCGCGGCGCGGGTCGGTTATCTCAACGCCGGCACGCTCCGCAATCTGGTGCGCCGGCGCCGGAGTATGAGTATCGCGGAATTCCGCGCGACCCCCTTCGTCTGGTGAGCTGACCTCAGGCGGTGCGGACGCGGTCGGCGCCGATCCGGTCGATACGCGCCCGCCCCCATGCGCCGAGCGGCCCCAGGGCGGTGTTGAGAGAGCAGCCCAGATCGGTCAAACGATACTCGACCCGCGGCGGTACCTCCGGGTGCGCCTCTCGTTCGACGAGACCATCCTCCTCGAGCTCCCGCAGCTGCTGGATCAGCATCTTCTCCGAAACCCCGGGCAGGCCGCGGCGGAGCTCGCCGAAGCGGCGCACGCCGTGGTTCTGCAGCTCCCAGAGGATCAGACCCTTCCATTTGCCGCTGACGACGTCCATGGCGGCATCGATTCCGCAGAAATACGGCCCGAATCTTTTTTCGCCCATCCCGCACGCTCCAGCTGCTCACATACCTCTTGGTCAGTACCCCACCGAATAGTAGGTACTTGTCCCGACAGCCCCTGTTGACGAATGTGGATTGCGGCGCGCCACCGTCCACCGGAATCGCCGCTTCGCCCTGGAAGGGGTCGCTTTCAGCGATCGGAGCGGCGGTTTCCTCTCGGCAAGGAGTAATCGGAAATGACCGCGAACGAACAACAGACGAATGTGGCGGTGCTGGGTCTCGGCCCGATGGGGCGAGCCATCGCAGCCACGCTGGTGAAGGCAGGGCTACCCACCACGGTGTGGAACCGGACCCCCGGAAAAGACACCGAACTCATCGGCCTCGGCGCTGTCGGCGCCATCGATTCCGCCGCGGCGATCGAGGCCGCCGACTTGGTGGTCGCCGTGCTCAGCGACCACGCCTCTGTGCACACTGTCCTCGATCCCGTGGCCGACCGGCTGCGCGGTAAAGCCTTGATCAACCTGACAAGCACCGCCCCGGAGGACTCCCGCGAGCTCGCCGCATGGGCCGCCGCCCACGAAATCGATTTCCTCGACGGCGGGATCATGGCGGTGCCGCCCATGATCGGCACACCCGGCGCCTCGATCCTGTACAGCGGGTCTGCGGCCATCTTCGACCGATACCACGGCGACCTGGAGAAGCTCGGCTCGGCAGAGTATTTCGGTGCCGACGCCGGAACCGCCGCACTCTACGACTTCGCCCTGCTGGCCGGTATGTACGCCATGTTCACCGGTTTCTTCCACGGTGCCGCCATGGTGCGCTCGGCCGGTATCAGCGCGTCTGATTTCGCGACCCGGGCCTCGGCGTACGTCGCCGCCATGGCGGAACTGCTCCCGGCCTACGCCGAGGTGATCGACAGCGGCGACTACACCGACGACGTCCAGCCCGCGAGCTTCCACAAACCGGCCTTCGACGCGATCGTCCGCGCCAGCCGCGACGCCGGAGTCGCCCTCGATATCGTCGGCCCGGTCAAGAACCTCATCGACCGGCAGATCGCCGACGGCCGGGCGGGGGAGGGATTGGAGCGGATCACCGAGGAACTGGCCGGGCACCGCGAGTAACGCGCACCACCGCCGCCTGGGGGGCGACCGGCCCCGTGAGATCCGGTAATCCCCCCTGGGCGATCCAGTCGATAACGAATTACCGGCGTGCGTCGATGATGGGGGTCGAAAACTGATTGCTCATCGTTTCCCCTGTTGCTGGCACGGAGGCGAAACTACCTGCTGGGTAGCTGGTTTGGTAACCCGATCGATGATCGGTGCAGCGCGTTGGTGCTACAGCCAGGTGTCCAGGGTTGTGGTGGTGAGGAAGTGGTCGAGGTCGGCGCGCCAGGGGGCCGGGGTGGTCTTCTCCGGTTCGATGGCGGTGTACTGACCCCGGTAGAAGAGCAGCGGGCGGCCGTTGGTGGCGGCGGGGGTTTCCGTCATCGCCAGGACCCGGCCGATGACGATGAAATGGTCGCCGCCGTCCACCACGCTGTCCACCCGGCATTCGATGGTGGCCAGCGAGTTGTCCAGCCGGGGCAGGCCGATCTCGGAGGTGTGCCAGTCGGTACCGGCGAATTTGTCCGGTTCGCGGGAACCGAACTTCGCGCACACCGGCTGCTGTTCCTCGGCGAGGACGTTCACACAGAACCGGCCGTTGGCCTCGATGGCGGCCCAGGAGCGCGACCCCTTGGTGGGGCAGAACAGCACCAGCGGCGGGTCGAGGGAGAGGGCGGCGAAGGACTGGCAGGCGAAACCGACCGGGGTTTCGTCGTCGGCGAAGGTGGTGATGACCGTGATACCGGTGCAGAACTGCCCGAGGATATTGCGGAACTGCCGGGGATCGATGGTGGTCTGGTCCGCGGCCGCTTCGCCCGCGCTGTCGGCCGGATCCGCTGGTGCCGTCACGTTCATACCGTCCTCGCCTCGTTCCTGGAGCTGCCGGCGGACGGACCGCCGGATTCAGCCGGGCCCGGTGCGAGTATCGCACCGGGCCCGGCCGGAGATCACTTGAAACCCACCGAGAAGTCGTGACCCCACAGGCTCACCGCGGTGGATTCCCGGGCGATCCAGCTGTGGTCGTCGACTTCCAGTCCCTCGCAGCCGAATTCGATATCGAATCCACCGGGGGTCTTCATATAGAACGACAGCATCTTGTCGTTGATATGCCGGCCCAGGGTGGCCGACATCTTCACCTTCTTGCGCATGGCCCGATCCAGGCACAGACCGACATCGTCGGAGTTCTCCACCTCGACCATGAGGTGGACGATGCCGGTCGGGTTGGGCAGCGGCAGGAAAGCCAGCGCGTGGTGGCGGGGGTTGCAGCCGTAGAACCGCAGCCAGGCCGGATCTCCGTCCTCCGGTCGGCCCACCAGCTGCGGCGGCAACCGCATCGAGTCCCGCAGCCGGAATCCCAGTACGTCCTGGTAGAACGCCTGCGCGGCGGCGTCGTCGGAACAGGTCAGCACCACATGACCCAGACCCTGCTCGGCGGTGACGAACTTGTGGCCGTACGGGCTGACGAACCGGCGTCCGAGGTACTGCGCTCCGTAGAACGCCTCGAGCGTGTTGTCGGAGGGGTCCTGGAACCGGATCATCCCCTCGACACGACGTTCGGCGAGCTCCGCCTTCGTGCCCTCTTCGAAGGCGACGCCGTTCTTCTCCAGCGTCTCGCGGAGGCGTTGCAGTGCCGGACCGTCGGTGACCTCCCAGCCCGAGACCAGCAGCCGGTCCTGCTCGCCGGGCACGATCACCAAGCGCGCGGCGAAATCGTCCATCCGCAGGTAGAGCGCGTCGGGATTGTTCCCGTCGCCCTCCATCATGCCGAGCACCTTCAAGCCGTACTCGCGCCAGGCCGCCATATCGGTGGCCTCGATGCGCATGTACCCGAGTGCCTTGATACTCATCGTCATTTCTCCTTGACGCCGAGCAGGAAATCAGTGGCGAGCCGGTTGAACTCGGCGAACTTCTCCAGCTGCGCCCAGTGTCCACAGCCGCCGAAGACATGCAACTGGGCGCGGGGGATGTTCTTGAGCGCCACCAGCGCGCCGTCGAGCGGATTGACCCGATCCTCGCGGCCCCAGATCAGCAGGACCGGCTGGCGCAGCCTGTAGGCGTCGCGCCAGAGCATGCCCTTCTCGAAATCGGCGCTCGCGAAGGATTTCCCCATCGCGCGGGTGGCCGCGAGCGCCTCGGGGGTGCTCGCGGAAGCGAACCGCTCCTCGATCAGTTCTTCGGTGATCAGGGACTGGTCGAACACCATGATCCGCAGGAACGCCTCGAGGTTCTCGCGGGTGGGTTCGTAGTTGAACTTGCCCAGGAGTTTGACGCCCTCGGTGGGATCGGGGGCGAAGAGATTGGTGCTCAGCCCGCCCGGGCCCATCAGGATCAGCTTCCCGGCGCGGTCGGGATAGTCGAGCGCGAACCGCACCGCAGCGCCGCCGCCCAGGGAGTTGCCCAGCAGGTGGACCCGGCCGGCGAGCTCCAGGGTGTCCAGCAGGTCCTTCAGTGCCGAGGAACTGTGCACGAAATACTGCGGGTGCTCGGTCGGCTTGTCGGACTGCCCGTACCCGGGCTGGTCGACCGCGATCACATGGAAGTCGCGCGCCAGTACCGGGATATTGCGGGAGAAGTTCGACCACGACGACGCGCCCGGGCCGCCGCCGTGCAGCAGCACGATGGTGGGGCCGTTGCCGACTCCGGCCTCGTGGTAGTGCAGTTTCAGATCCGGCCGCACCTGCGCGAACTTCGAGGTGGACTCGTAGGTGAGTTCGGCGGTGGAGGTCATCACACCATCCCGTCCGAGACCGGCAGGCCGAACTCGTGGGTGCCGTACATGACGTAGGCCCGCTCGGGATCGTTGGAGGCGTGTACCCGCCCGGCGTGCGCGTCACGCCAGAACCGCTGCAGCGGGGTGCCGTTGACCAGGGCCGTGGCGCCCGAGCTCTCGAAGAGCTTATCGATCGAGGCGATGGCCCGGCCGGTCGCGCGGACCTGGTCGCGGCGGGCGCGGACGCGCAGATCGAAGGGGATCTCCTTACCCTCGAGCAGGAGCGCGTACTCGTCGGCCACATTGCCCGACAGCTGCCGCCAGGCGGCGTCGATATCGCTGGAGGCCTCTGCGATCCGGACCTTGGTGAACGGATCCTCCTTGGCCTTCTCCCCGGCGTAGGCCGCGCGTAGGCGCTTGCCCTGGTGCTCTACATGCGCCTCGTAGGCGCCGTAGGCCATACCGACGATCGGGGCGGAGATGGTGGTGGGGTGGATGGTTCCCCACGGCATCTTGTAGACCGGGTCGGTATTGCGTTCGAGCCCGGGGGAGGCCAGATCGTTCATGGTCTTGTAGCTGAGGAAGCGGTGCGTGGGCACGAACACGTCCTCGACCACGAGGGTGTTGGAGCCGGTACCCCGCAGGCCGACGACGTTCCACACATCGTCGATCTTGTATTCGGAGCGCGGGATCAGGAAGCTGCCGAAGTCCACCGGCTTGCCGTTCTTGATCACCGGACCACCGACGAAGGTCCAGTCGGCGTGCCCGGAGCCCGAGGACCACGCCCACGATCCGCTGACCCGGTAGCCGCCGTCGACGACGGTTCCCGCGCCCATCGGCGCGTAGGACGAGGAGATCCGCACATCGGTGTCCTCGCCCCACACCTCTTCCTGGGCCTGCTGGCCGAACAGCGCCAGATGCCAGTTGTGCACGCCGATGATGCCGGCGACCCAGCCCGTGGAACCGCAGGCGCTGGCGATTTTGCGAACGGTGTCGTAGAAGATCACCGGGTCGGCGGCATGGCCGCCCCACTGGGTGGGTTGCAGCAACCGGAAGAACCCGGCTTCCTGCAGGTCCTTGATGCTCTCCTCGGGAATCTGCCGAAGATCTTCGGCTTCCTGTGCGCGGGCGCGCAGCGTGGGCAACAGCGCTTCGACCCGTTCGGTCACTTCTCGCGTCATCTCCGGCCCTGCTCCTGCCTGGTCGTTTACTAACCGGTGGTTATCTGCTCGGGGCAGAATTTACTTCTGAGACTAGAACAGGTTCTTGTTCATGTCGAGAACGGGTGTCTGTGCACGGCGGTTATGGGACATCTGCTGGATGTGGCGCGAATAGCTGGCGCTCGGGACGTCAGTTTTGTAACGTGTTCTAGTACAGCAGGAGGAGGAATCGCGATGGCAGTAACCCCGCCCGGGAGCGGTGCCAAGGTTCGGGAGCTCGACGTCGGTTCGACTCCCACCCGGTACGCGCGCGGATGGCATTGCCTGGGGCTGGCGCAGAATTTCCGCGACGGCAAACCGCACTCGGTGAAAGCGTTCGGAACCAAGCTCGTGGTGTGGGAGGACAGCGCAGGCGAACTGCATGTGCTCGACGCCTACTGCCGCCATATGGGCGGCGACCTCAGCATGGGTGAGGTGAAGGGCGACGATATCGCCTGCCCGTTCCACGATTGGCGCTGGGGCGCGAACGGCAAATGCACGTCCATTCCCTACGCCCGGCGGGTGCCCCCGCTGGCGCGGACGCGGCGCTGGACCACCCTCGAACGCAACGGGCAGTTCTTCGTCTGGCACGACCACGAGGGCAACCAGCCGCCGCCCGAGGTCACCATTCCGCATATCGAGGGCCCCTACACCGATGCCGACGGCAACCCGGTGGAGGAGCTGGACAGCGGCTGGACCGAGTGGACCTGGAACAATCTGCTGATCGAGGGCGCGAACTGCCGCGAGATCATCGACAACGTCGTGGATATGGCGCATTTCTTCTATATCCACTTCGCGTTCCCCACCTACTTCAAGAACGTTTTCGAGGGTCATGTGGCCACTCAGTTCCTGGAGACCAAGGGCCGCCCGGATGTCGGTGCGGGGGCGAAATACGCCGGTGAGCAGCTGCTGAAGTCGGAGGCCTCGTACTTCGGCCCGTCCTACATGATCAACCCGCTGATCAACAGCTACGGCGGCTACGAGATCAAGGTCCAGCTGATCAACTGCCACTACCCGGTGACGCAGGATTCGTTCATGCTGCAGTGGGGCCTGACCGTCGAGAAGCCCAAGGGCCTCGACGACGAAACCGCGCAGAACCTGGCCCGGACCATGGCCGATTTCTTCGGCGACGGGTTCCTGCAGGACGTCGAGATCTGGAAGCACAAGTCCAAGGTCGAGAACCCGCTCCTGTGCGAGGAGGACGGCCCCGTCTACCAGCTGCGTCGCTGGTACGACCAGTTCTACGTCGATATCGCCGACGTGACCGAGAAGATGACCCAGCGGTTCGAGTTCGAGGTCGATACCGCGAAGGCGAACGAGGCGTGGGAAGCCGAGGTCGAAGACAACCTGCGGCGCAAGCGCGAAGAAGAGGCACAGGCCGACCAGGCGGAGGCGGGAGTCTGACATGACCAGCTGGGCGAAAGCACCCGACTTCGCCGACCAGCCCGCACGGCGGGACGCGGTGCGGGCCCAGACGGTCGTGGACCAGGAACGGTATCTGGAGGACGGCCTGACACCGCTGCGGTGTCAGGCCTGCCATACCGAGGTCCGGGTTCGTAAGAGCAGCTCCCGGCAGACCTCGGTGCAATGGTCGGAGAACCCGGCCACCCACTGCCCGGTTTTCGCCGAACTCAGCGAGAAGGGGTACGGGCCGGGCCGGCCGGATACCTGCGATCGGCTCCAGAAAACCATCAAATGGGCCGTCGACGAAGGTGTTCTCGAGGTTCCCGAGTAGCCGATCGAACTCGCGGGCCGTCCGTCTATCGCGGCAGGACGCCTCGGTGGGCTAACCTCTTAGCTAAGGAGGTAGTCATGGTCGGCAACGCGGCGGAGCAGTTCAATATTCACGAGGCGAAGACGAATTTGTCACGCATCGTGGAACGGGTAGAGCGCGGCGAGGAGATCGTGATCAGCCGTGCCGGGCATCCCGTGGCCAAGGTCGTGCCGCTGGTTCGGCGAGCCGACCGAACGGGTCGTGGATCGTTACGTGGAGCGCTCACGCTCGGAGCGGGCTGGGACTCCGATGAGACGAATGAGGCGATAGCCGACGAATTCGGTATCCCGCGATGAGTTTGCTTCTGGATACCCATGTGGTGCTGTGGTGGCTCACGGACGATCCGACGCTCGCCGACGACGTCAAGGACCGGCTCGATCGCGACCCGGATGTGTTCGTGAGCGCTGTTTCGGTCTGGGAAGTGGCGATCAAGCAGGCGGGTGGCAAATTGGATGGGCCTGCCGACCTTCCGGAGCGGGTGCGCGACAGTGGTTTCACCGTGTTGCCGATCAACGCGGAGCATTCCATCGTGGCCGGTCGCCTGCCGCTGATTCACCGTGACCCCTTCGATCGAATGCTGTTGGCGCAGACGAGTTCGGAAGGTCTGGTGCTGGCCACCCGCGACCCCTGGTGCCAGAAATACGAGGTTCGCACACTGGCGGTCTGAGGGACTGGGCGGCGCGGCGCAGAAGACGACGCTCATTACCAGTTGCGCAGACCGCGGCCGCTTCCAGATCTCCTGGAAGCGGCCGCGGTCTTACCGCTGGTCGGGTATCGCGCGGCCCGGTCTTGCGGGAGTTCAGCGCCGGGAGCCGCGCTCGCGGTACATCCGCCGCTGCTCCTTGGCGATTCCCCGCCACACCTGATTGCGCTCGGCCTGGAGCCGTTTGTCCGTCCGCGCCTCCATCCAGGCGTTCTCCTTGTCCAGCTTGCGATAGCTGCGCAGCCGCCGTTCGGGTACTTCCCCGGATTCGACGGCGGCGCGAACCGCGCAACCCGGTTCGGCGTCATGGGCGCAGTCGGCGAATCGGCATTCCGCGGCCAGTTCTTCGATATCGCTGAAGGTCCGGCTGATGCCCTCGGCCGCGTCCCACAGTCCGACACCCCGCAGGCCAGGGGTATCGATGAGGGTGCCGCCGGTGGGCAGCGGCCGCAGTTCGCGGTGCACCGTGGTGTGCCGGCCCTTCTTATCGGTCGCGCGCACAGTGTCGGTGGCGAAGACGTCCGCGCCGAGCAGGGCGTTGGCCAGAGTGGATTTACCCGCGCCGGACGGCCCGAGCAGCGCGACCGTGCCGTCGAGCACCGCTGCCAGCACCTCGAGGCCGAGTTCGGCGGTCGCGCTGACCGCCAGCACCGCGGCGCCCGGGGCCACGGCCCGGACCTCGTCGAGCGGCAGGTGCTCGGTGGTATCCGCCTTGGTGAGCACGACCACGGGCTGGGCGCCGCTCTCCCAGACCAGGGCGAGCAGGCGTTCGATCCGCCCGAGATCCACATCGCCGTCGGCGGGCGCGCAGATCAGAGCGGTATCGACATTGGCGGCCAGCACCTGGCCTTCCGACCGCCCGGACGCGGTGGACCGGGTGATGGCGGTGCGGCGTGGCAGCAGGGCACGGACGTGTGAGCGAGCGTCCAGGCTCACCCAGTCGCCGGTGCACAAACCGCTCACCGCCGAATCCGCGCGCGGGCAGGTGGCCCGGGTATGACCGGTGGGTGTCACCACATCGCATTCGCCGCGATCCATCCGGAGGATGCGCGCGGGTACACAATCGGGGTCGAGCAAGGGGAGATACTGCGCGGCTACGGCTGCTGTCCAGCCGAAAGGGACGAGTCGGTCGAAGTCGACCATGAGGGAGGAAATCCTTCGTCGGGCGCCGAGCCCGACGGGCTCAGCGAGTGGAGTTCGAGAGGGAGAACGATGCGGCGGTACGAACCGGTGCGGTTCGCCGCGCCACGGCAATCCGGGCGGTCGTCACGTTCTCCACCTCCTTCACGACTCGCTGTTGCCGACACTTTGGCACGCCGCCGGGTAACACGCAATCCATTTTCCGGTGGCAGGCGGGCCGGCCGGGCAGACCCGAGTGGGCCGGGCAGGCGGGCGCTGGTGGCGTAGTCGTCGGCGGCGCGGTCGGGCGTGACGACCTTCGTTTCGCTTTTGTGGATCGGGCGGTTCTCGGCGAGCGCTCGTTCGGAGTCCGCTGAACGAGACCCTCACTGGAACGTGTTCCAGTAGCATCCCGCCATGGGTTTCCTCTCGTCGGCCGGCCGGGCGCTGCCGGTGCTCGCGGCCGTACTCGTGCTCAACGCGGTTCCCTCCGGGGCCGAATCCGGCTGGGGCCCGGTGGGTCCGGCGAATCCCCATCTCGGCCCCCTCGGTTCCGCGACCATGCACGGTGATGCCGGCTCCTCGGATGTGACGCCGCTGGCCGGGCCGGGCACCGGCTGGGTGACCCCGTCGGGAGACCCGCTGGCCGCGGCCTGCCCCACCATCCTGCAGGGGTCGGACGGGATGGTCGTCGCGTTGTGTACGGCGATTGTCGATCGCGCGCCCACGGTGTATCTGTTCGATCCCGCGAAAGGTCCGCTCGGACCTCCCGCGGCGAAAATGGCACTCACCAAAGGCAGTCTGCTGGGCGGTGTGTACGCGTATCTCGACAACGAGAACCGGCTGGTGGTGGTCGACGGGGAGCGGCGGTTGCTGCGGATCGGGCATACCGCGGACCACGACGGGGCCTGGAATCTGATCGTCGACGAGTCCACCGACCTGACCGGTGCGATACCCGCCGGGGACGCCGTGACGGGCCTGGTCCCCGATTGGGCCGGCAACGTCTGGTTCGCCACCGGCGCGGGACTGGTCGGCACGGTCGCACCCACCGGAACCGTGGCCACCCACCGACTCCCGGCCGGTGAGCGGGTGTCGAACAGTATTTCGTCCGCACCAAACGGTGTCGCGGTGGCGACGACCCACGCGCTGTACGAACTGCGAGCCGATGCCTCCGGTGCACCGCAGGTCAGCTGGCGCGCACCCTATGATCGCGGCCCGGCACGCAAACCGGGACAACTGAGCTGGGGTACCGGCTCCACCCCGACCTATTTCGGCCCCGGCGACGGCACCGAATACCTGACCATCGTCGACAACGCCGCCGACCAGGTGCACCTGCTGGTCTACCGCTCCGGCACCGGTGAATTGGTCTGCAACCAGCCGGTACTCACCCAAGGCGGGCCCGGCAGTGAGAACTCACCCATCGGCATCGGCCGCTCGGTCTTCGTGGCGGGCACCTACGGCTACCCGTACCCCACCGTCCCCGACGACGCGGGCCCCGCCCAACCCGCCGCCGCCCCCTTCACCGGCGGTATGACCCGCGTGGATATCGACGACCAGGGGTGCCATACGGTCTGGGACAACAAGGTACGCAGCGCCGCGGTCCCCAAACTGTCGGTCGCCGACGGCACCATCTACACCATCATCCGGCTCGGCCTCGGCCTGACCACGCCGCTCGACGGCTACGCCTACGGGGTGATCGACGCCGCCACCGGCGAGGTCGAGGCGAAGCGCCCGATGTCGGCGACAATCGTCGCCGACACCCTCCAGATGGCCGGCCTCACCACCGCGAACGGCGAACTCTGGCAGGGCACGATCACCGGCATCATGCGCATCCGCTGAGCGAGACGGCTGCGGTTCCATCGAGTGGTACAGCAGGGGCTCTCGTCATTTCCGGGGCCATGCCAACCCGACCGTGAGGCATATCAGCCCGATGGCCAGCGCAACGAGTGCAGGATTCCAGACCATCACATCCCGCCCCTCGCGTCCGGTACCGGCCACCGATAGCCGAGTGGATACATACGCATCGGCGTGATGAGAACAGCCAGGTCGGTGATGAGGCTGCGAATCGGCTCGGCATGCTCGAACCCCGGTACAACGACCGCCTCGGCGTCGTGCTCATAGAGGTGTTGTGCCACGACGAGTCCTGAGATCAACGGACCGGTGTCCGTGACGATGGTGTAGGTAAGTCGGTACCCGCGTCTTTCGGCCAAGGCCGATAGATCGAATCCGCCGACGCGCAATTCTCTGCGTACGTAGCCGATCGACCTCGGTCGTAAGCCCATGTCGTCTCCCGTTTACGCTCCGTCGTTGGCTTTGGCAAGCTCCCGCCGTCGAGGAAACGAGTTCTGCCCGACGGCGGGGCCGTAACCGAGCATTTCTGGGAGCCGGGTATCGGCTCGTCGCCGCCGGTGTTTCTTCCTGAGCGCGCTGGTATCTTCTAGGTCTCTTCTGTGGTGGTGGCCGCGCGATCCTGGAGACATGACATGGGGACTGTTCTGAAAGCGTTGCTGCAACAGCGCCATATCCAAACCCTGTCCGCGTTCAATCGGGAGTACGACCGGCACGCGGTGAAGGTCGACGCCGGCCTGGTCGGATGTGGTCCGAAGAAGGCTCAGTTCTACCGTTGGCTATCCGGGGAGATTTCGGGATTGCCGTATCCGCATCACTGCCGCGTCCTGCAATCGATGTTCCCGGGTAGGTCGGTCGACGAGCTGTTCAGATCGCATGATTCTGCGACCGAGAGCAGTTCGACCACACGACAACGAATCACCGATGCTCCGTTTTCGCACACGCTTCTGCCTCGCACTGCCGATGTCGAAGCCGTCTTCCCGAGTCGGAACGCCTTCGCCTGCGCGATGCCGCCGCAGCAGTTATTCAGGGGTGCCGCGACCATCGATATCGTCGGCATATCCCTGAACATGCTGTGTCAGCAGTACTCCGATCGTGAGATACACCAACTGCTCGAGACAGGAACGAAGATGAGATGTCTGTTTCTGGATCCTGATGGTGAGGAGATAACACGGCGTGAATCGGAAGAGGAGCAGACACCCGGGGCGCTGTCCGGATTGACCGCGTTGAACATTGCAGTGCTGCATCGGATCCACGCTAGGTCGAGCGAGGCGAATGCCGGTTCTCTCCGAGTCCGGACATACGATCGAACTGCCAGATTCAACATCGTCATTGTCGACTCTTCGCTCTGTGTGGTGCAGCCCTACCTGCCGATGGCGCGTGGACTCGAATCGCCGACCTTCGCCGTGCGAAAGTCCGAAGGTGCGGGCATCTTCGATACCTTCGCCGGAGTCTTCGACGATCTATGGGAGCACGGAAAGGATGTGTGGCATGACCGATCTCGCTGACCTGCTGGCCATTGCCCGCGCGGCCGTCGCAGAAGGAGCGGATCTGCTGTCGAATGCCGCTCCTGGTTCGATCGACGCCAAGGCGGATCGTGATTTCGTCACCGAGTTGGATGTGGAGATTCAGCGGAAAGTGCAGCGGTACCTGCACGCAGCTACCCCGGACATCGGTTTTCTCGGTGAGGAGTCGGATATCGGCCGGCCCGTAGATCCGGGAGACGGACAGGTATGGATCCTCGATCCCATCGACGGGACCTCGAATTTCATCCACGGCCTACCGCTTTGCGCTGTTTCACTGGCGCTGGCCTGCGATGGGCGGCCGAGGGTCGGGGTGATCTGTGCGCCCTTTCTCGGGGTCGAGTTCTACGCCGCTGAAGGGCTGGGCGCCTACGCCGGAGGCAAGCGCCTCACCACAGGGAACGCGCAACAGCTCCGCGAAGCCATTGTCTCGATCGGTGATTACGCTGTCGGATCCGAGGCGGAGGCCGCGAACCACGACCGGCTCGCCTTGACCCAGAGTCTCGCGGCGGTGGCCGAACGTGTTCGGATGTTCGGTTCCGCCGCTCTGGATCTGGCGTGGGTGGCCGAAGGGCGCATCGACGGCTGCGTAATCTTGTCGAACAAGCCGTGGGATATGGCAGCCGGTGTGGTGATCGCACGTGAGAGCGGCGCGATGGTTACCGACTCCGACGGCACGGACCACAGTATTCGCGCGCGCCACACCGTTGCCGCCAATCCGGCGATCTCCGGGGAGCTGATTCGGCTGGTAGCCGAATCGTCTGCTCGGAATGCTCGAGTCCGGCGGGCGTGATGATTTTGGCCAAGCGGGCCTCGGAACGTGTCGGTTTTGCTCATTTGCCGGACCAGGGGTCGGACACTGCTTCGGGCTCCTCGAAGTAGTGCAGATCCGTGGCGTCGACCGTCACTGACGGGTCCGCGTACGCCTCGGCGGTGCTTTTCCACGCCTCGAGCGTGAGCGTCAAACGGTCGAAGCGGCCCACCGAGAAGCATGCCCTTGCAATACGGAGGAATTCGGAAACGAAATCCGGTCTGACATGCGCGGGAAGAAGGTCTGCCCAGGGGAATGTGATGGACAGCAGCGAGCCGATCCGCTCCAGCATCTCATCGTCGATCGAGAGGGCGAGCAGTTGAGTCAGCGCCTCGAGAGTCCGGGTTTCGGCTTCGGATTCGGCGGCGTTCGACAGGCGCAACGCGGGAGCGGACCGGCGAGTGAGTACTACGTCGCCGGTTTCCTCCATGGCGTCGATGATGCTGTTCGGGTCGCGTAGGAAGGCCGACAGAGTTGCGGTCGTACTCATGGCCGGACGATATCAGCACTAGTTCTGATATCGCCGGGTCGGTGATCCGTTCGCCGACCGGCGATCAGTGTGCGGCGAGGGGGCGCTTCGGGGTGCCGAAGAGTTGTGCGTCGCCGTGGGCGCGTTTGAAGTAGAGGTGGGCGTCGTGCTCCCAGGTGATGGCGATACCGCCGTGCATCTGGATGGTTTCGGAGGCGATCGTGGTGAACGCTTCCGAGCACTGGTTGCGGGCCACCCAGACGTCCTCGGCGGCGGCCGGGCTGTTCTCGGCGAGGGCGATGGCGGCGGTCAGGGCCGTCGATTTCGCGGATTCGGCGAGGACGTACATATCGGCCATGCGGTGTTTGAGAGCCTGGAAGCTGCCGATCGCCCGGCCGAACTGGACCCGCGATTTGGTGTATTCGACGGTGGCCTCGAGGCAGTATTCGGCCGCCCCGACCTGTTCCGCGGCGACCGCCGCCCAGGCGATCCGGCGCAGCTGTTCGACAACCGGGCCCGGGTCGGCGGCGCCGAGCCGGCGGGCGGGGGTGACGGCGAAGGTGACCTCGGACAGGGCGCGCGAGGGATCCATGGCCGCCACCTTCCGGCGTTCGACCCCGGTCGCGGCCGGATCCACTTCGAACAGCCCGGATTCGGTGACCACGATCAAGGTGTCGGCGATCGTGCCGTCCAGGACGTAGTGCGCGACCCCGTCGAGGGTGTCGCCGTCGGCGCGAACACCGAACTCGTCCCAGCCGCGGGCCGACGCCCAGCAGACGGCGAGGGTGGCGCTGCCTTCGGCGATCCCGGGCAGCAGCCGTTCACAGGCGTCGGTATCACCCGACAGCAGCACCGCCTGCGCGCCCAGCACCGCCGAACCCAGCATCGGCACATCGGCCAGCGTCCGGCCGAGTTCCCCGACAACCAGCAGAGCCTCGGCCAGACCCGCCCCGAACCCGCCGAACTCCTCGGGTATCGCCAGCGCGGCCACTCCCACCTGCTCACACAGCTGCGCCCACAGCCGCGGGTCGTAGCCGAGGTCGGTGTCGATGGCCTTGCGGATACCCGCCCGCGCATCCCGTTTGGCGAGCAGTCCCCGGACCGCCGACACCAGCTCCTGCTGTTCCTCGCTGATCATCTCTTCTCCCGTAGGTCTGGCGGACGGATCCGGGGGCAGCGCATCCGTCCGGTACTCGCCGCTGCCTGCTGGTGGTTGCTAGGTGAGCGCGCCGGACGGATCCGTGGCGGTCCCGGCGCGCAGCGCCTCGGCTACCCGGCCACGATGCAGGTCGGGGGTGCCCCAGGCGCTGCGCAGGGCGGTGACCCTGGTGAGCCACAGCGACAGGTCGTATTCGGACGTGTAACCGATCGCGCCGTGCACCTGCAGGGCGGTGCGGGCGGCCCGATAGGCGGCGTCGGCGCAGGCCACGGCCGCGGCGGATACATCGCGGGTGCGGTTGGCGGAGCCGGTGGTCAGCGCGGCCCGGTGCAGCAGCGGTTCGGCCAGGTCCAGGCCGATGAACACATCCGCCAGTTTCTGTTTGATCGCCTGGAACTCACCGATCGGGCGCCCGAACTGTTTGCGCTGCTTCACATAGTCGGTCGACGCGTCGAGTAGCGCTTTACCCGCGCCCAGCAGCTGTGCCGAATTCGCCAGGACGGCGGCGTCGAATCCGGCCGCGATCGCCGCGGCGACGTGCGGCCCCGCGGCGACGGTCTCGTCCGCCTCGATCACGAACAGCCGGCGGGCCGGGTCCACCGAGCGGACCGGTTCGCCGACCCGGCCGGTGCTCACGCGGTCGCCGTCGGCCAGCAGGACGAGATCGACGCGGTCGGCGTCCACGGCGAGCGCCCGCCCGCCGCGACCGGCGACGGCGAGGGTCGCCGTGAGCGTGCCCTCCGAGATCCCCGGCAGCCAGCGCCGGGCGGGTTCCGGATCGGTACCGGCCAGCGCCTGGAGCAGGGCGGGAATGGCGGCCGCCGATTCGACCAGCGGGCCCGGCGCCGCGGCGCGGCCGATCTCGACGAAAGCCACCACCTGGTCGAGCGGTTCGGCCCCGAGGCCGCCGTACTCCTCGTCGACGGTCAGGCCGAACGCGCCGGCGGCGGCGAGCTGCTCGATCAGCGCGCGGCCGGGCGCCGGATCGTCACCGCTCCACGCGCGGACCGCGGCGGGCGTCTGCCCGGACTCGAACAGTTTGCGGATGCTGGCGCCGAAGTCCTGGTGCTCCGGGCTGAGCGCGAATTTCATCGGCCGCCTCCCCTGGGTAGGCCGAGGAGCCGCTCGGCGATGATGTTGCGTTGGATTTCGTTGGTACCGGCGTAGATCGGGCCGGACAGTGAGAACAGGTAGCCGTCGGTCCAGCGGCTTTCCTGTTCGGCCTCGGCGCCGAGCAGATCGAGCGCGGTCTCGTGCATGGCGATATCGAGTTCGGACCAGTACACCTTGGTGATCGACGATTCGGCGCCGAGTTTGCCGCCCTCGTTCAACCGGGTGACCGTCCCGAATGTGTGCAGCCGGTAGGCCTCGCTGCCGATCCAGGCGTCCACCACCGCATCGCGGGCCGCGGTTCCGGTGTCCTCGCCCGCGGTCCACAGGTCGATCAGCCGTTGCGCGGTCGCGCTGAACCGGCCCGGGCTGCGCAGTGACAGGCCGCGCTCGTTACTGGAGGTGCTCATGGCCACCCGCCAGCCCTCGTTCGGCGCACCGATCACATCGCTGTCGGGTACGAACACGTCGTCGAGGAAGATCTCCGCGAAGCCCGGTTCGCCGTCCAGTTGCGGGATCGGGCGTACGGTCACACCGTCGGCGTTCAGCGGGAACATCAGGTAGGTGAGCCCGCGATGCCGTTCGGCCTCCGGGTCGCTGCGGAACAGGCCGAAGGCCCAGTCCGCGAACGCCGCCCGCGAACTCCAGGTCTTCTGCCCGCTCAGCACCCAGCCGCCGTCGGCGCGGCGCGCGGTCGAGCGGATACCGGCGAGGTCGCTGCCGGCTTCCGGTTCCGACCAGGCCTGCGCCCAGATATCGTCGGCGCGGGCCATCCGCGGCATGATCCGTGCCAGTTGTTCGGGCGTACCGTGCTCGAACAGGGTCGGAGCGAGCAGGAAGATGCCGTTCTGACTGACCCGCCCGGGCGCGCCCGCCGCGTAGTACTCCTGTTCGAACAGCACCCATTCCAGCAGTGAGGCTTCGCGGCCGCCGTACTCCCGGTCCCAGGAAACGACCGAGAGCCGCGCGTCGGCGAGGGTGCGTTCCCAGGCCCGATGGGCCTCGAACCCCTCCGCCGTATCCATCGAGGGCAGCGGTTCGGCGGGTACGTTCGAGGCCAGGAATTCGCGGACTTCCCGCTGGAATTCCCGGGTGCTGTCGTCGAGATCGAGATCCATTCAGGCTTTCCCGTCGTTCTTGTCGGCCGAACTCGCGCTCGCCTTCATCGATTTGGCGTTCATCCCGCCCAGGGAATCCGCGCCCACCTCGGCATTGTGGGCGTGCGCGAAATGGTGCAGGCCGAACACCGAATCCATACCGGTGCGCATCCCCATGAGGTCCTCGGCCTGGTTGACCGCCTTCTTCGTCAGCGCCAGCCCGAATTGCGGCATGGCGGCGATCTTCTCCGCCACCGCCATGGTCTCGGTTTCCAGTTCGGCGCGCGGGACGACCCGGTTGACCATGCCCCATTCCTTGGCCTGTGCCGCGCCGAAACGGTCACCGGTGAAAAGGAATTCCTTCGCGGCGCGCGGGCCCATCACCCACGGGTGCGCGAAATATTCGACACCCGGAATGCCCATGCGGACCACCGGGTCGGAGAAGAACGCGTCATCGGAGGCGATGATCATGTCGCAGACCCAGGCCAGCATGAGCCCGCCCGCGATACAGGCGCCCTGCACCATGGCGATGGTCGGTTTGGGAATCTCCCGCCAGCGGCGGCACATCCCGAGGTAGACCTCGGTCTCGCGGGCGAAGCGCTGGTCACCGCCGGGACGGTCCACGTGGTCCCACCACAGCGCGGCCTTGTTCTGGTACTTCACGTGATGGTCGCGGCCCGGGGTGCCCAGATCGTGCCCGGCGCTGAAATGCTTACCGTTGCCCGCCAGCACGATGACCTTGACCTCGGGATCCTCGACCGCCCGCTCGAACGCGGCGTCGATGGCGTAGGTCATCACGGAGTTCTGCGCGTTGCGGTAGTCGGGCCGGTTCAGGGTGACCACGGCGACGGCGCCCCGGCGCTCGTAGGTCACCACATCCGGTTCGTAGGGGATGCTCCCGCCGGCGCTGTCGGCCCCGTTCTCGGTCATTGCGAATTCTCCTCACGTAGCTGACGTTTGAGCACCTTGCCGCCGGCGTTGTAGGGCAGCTGGTCGCGGAACTCGACGAAACGCGGCACCTTGAAATTCGCCAGCACCTTGGTGGCGTACGAGAACACCTGGTCCTCGGTGAGCGCCGCGCCCGGTTTGCGCACGATGTAGGCCTTGCCGACCTCGCCCATCCGGTCGTCGGGTACCCCGATCACCGCGGAGGAGGCGACGCCGTCCAACCGGGCCAGTGCCTGTTCGATCTCGGCGGGGTAGACGTTGAAACCACCGCTGACGTACATATCCTTCAGCCGGTCGGTGATCTTCAGGTATCCGTTGTCGTCGATCTCGCCGATATCGCCGGTGTGCAGCCATCCGTCCGGGTCGATGGTTTTCGCGGTGCTCTCCGGATCGTCCAGATATCCGAGCATCACGTTCGGTCCGCGCAGTAGCACTTCACCGGCATCGCTGAGCTTCAGTTCGAATCCGGCCATCGGGCGGCCGCTGGAGGCCGAGATCGTCTCGGCGGGGTCGTCGGCCCGGCACATGGTGCCGAAACCGGTGGATTCGGAGAGACCGTAGGCGGTGAGGACCACATCGAAATCCAGTTCCGAACGCATCCGTTCCACCAGCACGACCGGTACGGGCGCGGCCCCGGTGATCGCCACCCGCAGGCCGTCGAGCCGGTATTCGCCGCGGTCGGGGAAATCCAGGATCGACTGGTAGATGGTGGGCGGGCCGGGCAGGACGGTGATCTTCTCCTGGTCGATGAGCCGCATGGTGGTGGGCACGTCGAACACGATCTGCGGCACCATGGTCGCCCCGGTGAGCAGGCAGGCGATGATCCCGGCCTTGTAGCCGAAGCTGTGGAAGAACGGGTTGACGATCAGATAGTTGTCGTCGCTGTTCAGCGTCGCGCATTCGGTCCAGCCGCGGACCGCGGACAGGGTCTGCCGATGCGCGATCAGCACACCTTTGCTGCGCCCGGTGGTGCCGGAGGTGAACAGGATGTCCGACAGCGCCTCGGGATCGATCGACTCGGCCCGTTCGCGGGCCTGCTCCCGGCGGATCTCCGCACCGATCTGCAGGAAATCCGACCAGTTCGACGCATCGTCCACCGGTTCCTCGATGCCCTCCACGGGGAGGACGACGACGGTATCGATCCGCAGGCCGGGATCGGCCGCGCGCAGTTCGGCGAGGCGGTCGCGTTTGAGAAAGGTTCCCGCGATGAACAGGGCCTTCGCGTCCACCCGCCGCAGCACGTCGACCACCTCATCGGCGACGTAGCGGGTGTTGAGCGGGACCAGCGTCGCGCCCGCGTAGTGCGCGC
This sequence comes from Nocardia sp. NPDC024068, assembly GCF_040638875.1. Lineage (NCBI taxonomy): Bacteria > Bacillati > Actinomycetota > Actinomycetes > Mycobacteriales > Nocardiaceae > Nocardia > Nocardia sp. NPDC024068. The sequence goes on from NZ_JBEZYU010000034.1 coordinate 49,727, forward strand.
CGAGCGCGGCGAGCACCCAGTGGTGGGTGTTGGGCGACCAGATGGCGATCCGGTCGCCGGTCCGCACACCGCGGGCGAGCAGCGCCCGTGCCACGTCCTGAACCTGTTCGAGCAGCTGGTTCCAGTCGAGCCGCACCGGGCCGTCGGCGAGCGCGGGGGCGGTGCCGTAGGTCTGTGCGGCGGCATGCAACGCCAGGGCGGTGGTGCGGTCCGTCGGCGGTGTGTGCGCAGGGGATGTCACGGGTGTCCTCGATGTCGTGCGGCCGTGGGCGGTGCGCGGTCTGCGAGTTGCGGTCTACAAAGCAAGTGCTTGGTAGGTTATCCTACCGGCGTGGGTGCTATCCAGACCTCAGAATCCGGTACCGGTCGCGACGGCGGACGGCTTTCGGCCGATCCGGCCGCCGGGGCGCGCGCTACCGCCGAACGGACCAGCGTCGCCGCCCTGAGCGACGGCGAATTCGCCGCCCAGGTCCGGGGCTGGCTCGACGAACAGCTCAGCGGCGAGTTCCGGGAGCTGCGCGGACTGGGCGGTCCCGGTCGCGAGCACGAGGCGTTCGACGAGCGCCTCGAATGGGATCGCGCCCTGGCCGCCGCGGGCTGGACCTGCCTGGGCTGGCCGGTCGAGTACGGCGGCCGCGCGGCCAGTGTCGCGCAGCAGATCATCTTCCACGAGGAGTACGCCAAGGCGAACGCGCCCGCGCGGGTCTCACACGTGGGCGAGGAACTGCTCGGCCCGACCCTGCTCGCCTTCGGCACCGATGCCCAGCGCGACCGCTTCCTGCCGGGCATCCGCACCGTCACCGAACTGTGGTGCCAGGGGTACTCCGAGCCGGGTGCGGGTTCCGACCTCGCCGCGGTCTCCACCTCGGCCCGCCTCGACGGCGATCAGTGGTCGATCAACGGGCAGAAGATCTGGACCTCGCTGGCCCATGTCGCCGACTGGTGTTTCGCGGTCTGCCGCACCGAACCCGGCTCCAAACGCCACAAAGGTCTCTCCTACCTGCTGGTGCCGATGGATCAGCCCGGTATCGAGGTGCGCCCGATCATCCAGCTCACCGGCACCTCCGAATTCAACGAGGTGTTCTTCGACAACGCCCGCACCGATGCCGATCTGGTGGTCGGCGACCCCGGCGACGGCTGGCGGGTCGCCATGGGCACCCTCAATGTCGAGCGCGGTATCTCCACCCTCGGCCAGCAGATCCGTTTCGCCCGGGAACTGGCCGCCATCGAGGAGCTGGCACGGAAATCGGGTGCCCTCGACGACCCGCTGCTGGTGGACAAGATCGACCGGGCCTGGGTGGGTCTGCGAGTGTTGCGAGCGCACGCCATGCGCACCATGGCCGAAACCGCCGACGACGGCGGTCAGGCGTCGGTGGGCAAACTGCTCTGGGCCAACTGGCATCGCGGTCTCGGTGAACTGGCCATGGCGGTGCGCGGCGCCGCCGGGCTGGTCGCCGCGGACGGAGATCTCGACGAATGGCAGCGGCTGTACCTGTTCACCCGCGCCGATACGATCTACGGAGGTTCGAACGAAGTGCAGCGCAACATCATCTCCGAGCGGGTGCTCGGACTTCCCCGCGAGGCCCGGCAGTGAGCGGCCCGCTGTCCGTCGCGCCCCAGCAGACTCCGGCACACGGGCTGCTCACCGGCCGCCGGGCCGTGGTCACCGCGGCCGCCGGGACCGGGATCGGCTCCGCCACGGCCCGCCGGCTGCTGGCCGAAGGCGCCGATGTCGTGGTGTCGGACTGGCACGAACGGCGGCTGGAGGCGACCCGGGCCGAACTGGCCGCGGAGTTCGCCGACCGCTTGGTGCACGCCATCGTCTGTGATGTCACCAGCACCGCGCAGGTCGACGAACTCGTGCGCGGTTCCGCCGCGGCGCTGGGCGGGGTCGAGATCTTCGTCAACAACGCCGGACTCGGCGGTGAGACCCCGGTGGTCGATATGACCGACGAGCAGTGGGACAAGGTTCTCGACATCACCCTCAACGGCACTTTCCGCTGCACCCGGGCCGCACTCAACTATTTCCGGGACGCCGAGCACGGCGGCGTGATCGTCAACAACGCGAGTGTGCTGGGCTGGCGGGCCCAATACGGGCAGGCCCACTATGCCGCCGCAAAGGCGGGCGTGATGGCGCTGACCAGGTGCAGCGCGGTCGAGGCGGCCGAACTCGGGGTCCGGATCAACGCGGTTTCGCCGAGCATCGCCCGGCATGCGTTCCTCGACAAGACCAGCTCGTCGGAATTGCTCGACGCGCTCTCCGAGCGGGAGGCGTTCGGCCGCGCGGCCGAACCGTGGGAGGTCGCGGCCACCATCGCGATGCTCGCCAGCGACTACACCACCTACCTCACCGGCGAGGTGGTCTCCATCAGCAGCCAGCGCGCCTGACCGGGCGGGCCGCCCGGTTACGGCCGGGCGGCGCCGCGCCGGTTCCTTGCACATGCCGGTGCCTGCCCCCGGATCCGCATACGGAGGATCCGTTCAGGCGCGGGTCAGCGCGAATATGCGCAGATCCCGGTGTGTTCTGGTGCGATAGGCGGCATAGGCGCCGGTGATCTCGACGAACCGCTGGAAGATCTGTTCTCCGGATTCATCCGTCACGAGCGCGGCGGTCACCGGAATGCGTTCACCCGCAACGGCGACGGTGGCGTCCGGGTTCGCGAGGAGGTTGGCCGTCCAGGCCGGATGGTGCTCCTGCCCGAAGTTGCTGCCGATGACGTAGAGGGTGGCGCCGTCGTGCACGCACAGCAGCGGCTGGGTACGCGGCTGTCCGGACCGGCGGCCAGTCGTGGTCAGCAGGATCACCGGGGCACCGATGGGTCCGAGCAGGGTGTACCTGGCATCGGTGCGTTCCAGCACCCGCCGGTCCAGCGGGGTGAGGGCGCGGATGATCCGGGATCCCACCTTCGTCGCGGCGAGTTTGTTCGCCACCCGCGCCGGCGGACTGTCCGGAGAACCCCACTGCCGCTGCGGAAAAGGCGTAGTCATGGGCGGCAATATACCGCCGGGACCGGAGCTTCCCGGTGCGTCGATCGAGAATTCGTTGTCGATATGCGGAGCGGCTTGTCAGGCGTTCCCGAGAGATTGCCCGAGTCCGGCGGAACCTGATCCGGAGGTCGAGCGTCCAACTGATCGGAAGTAGTGCGATCGCGCCGCATTCCACGTTCGGACCCGGGGGTCCGGCTCCGATAGGAGGGGGGAGCCGGAAACCCGGGCCGTTCCGCACGCGATCTCCATAGACCAAGCAAATGCTTGGTTGTATCATGGCGGGGTGACCGCACCCGACTCCACGAAATCGGCCCGGCGAACCGAACTCCTCGACCTGGCGGCCGAACTGTTCGCCGAGCGCGGCGTGCGCGCTACCACGGTGCGTGATATCGCCGACGCGGCCGGCATCCTCTCCGGCAGTCTCTACCACCACTTCTCCTCCAAAGAGGGCATGGTGGACGAAATTCTGCGCGGTTTCCTGGACGAGCTCTTCGGACGCTACCGCGAAATCGTCGAAGCCGGGCTGAACTCACGCGCCACCCTCGAAGCCCTGGTGCTGGCCTCCTACGAATCGTTCGACCGCTCCCACGCCGCCGTCGCGATCTACCAATCCGAGGCCAAACGGCTGCGGGCCGCGCAGCGCTTCGCCTATATCGACGACTACAACCGCGAATTCCGCGAACTCTGGCGCCGCGTGCTCACCAACGGCGTGGCCGACGGCAGCTTCCGCGCCGAACTCGATATCGACCTCGCCTACCGCTTTCTGCGGGACACGGTCTGGGTGGCCGTGCGCTGGTACCAGCCGGGCGGCGGATCGGTCACCGTCGACACCCTCGCCAAGCAGTACCTCACCATTGTGCTCGACGGGCTCACCGTGCCGGGCCACACCGATTAGGAGAGATTCCATGGCAACTGCTGCCCGCCGCCCCTACTCCCCGCTGCGTGAGGCCTATGTGATCGACGCGGTGCGCACTCCGGTCGGCAAGCGCAACGGCGCCCTGGCGGAAGTCCATCCGGCGGATCTCGGCGCGGCCGCGCTCCAGGGCCTGCTCGGACGCAATACCGTCGACCCGGCCCACGTCGACGACGTGATCGTCGGCTGCGTAGACAACGTCGGCCCGCAGGCCGGCAATATCGGCCGCACCATGTGGCTGGCCGCGGGCTACCCCGAAGAGGTTCCCGGGGTCACCGTCGACCGGCAGTGCGGTTCCAGTCAGCAGGCCATCAACTTCGGCGCGCAGGCGATCATGAGCGGTACCGCCGAGGTGATCGTGGCCGGCGGTGTGCAGAACATGAGCGCCATCCCGATCTCCGCGGCCATGATCGCCGGCAAGGAATACGGATTCGACTCGCCGTTCGTCGGCGCCAAGGGCTGGGATCACCGCTACGGCACCGCCGAGGTATCGCAGTTCCGCGGTGCGCAGATGATCGCCGAGAAATGGGGAATCAGCCGCGAGGAGATGGAACGCTGGGCGCTGCGCAGTCACGAACGCGCCCGCGCGGCCATCAAAGCCGGCCGGTTCGACAAGGAAATCGTGCCGGTCGGTGATTTCTGGATCGACCAGGGCCCCCGCGAAACCAGCCTGGAGAAGATGGCCTCGCTGCCCGCGCTGGAGGAGGGCAGCCCGCTGACCGCCGCGGTCGCTTCGCAGATCTCCGACGGCGCCAGCGCCACTCTGCTCGCCTCGGACTGGGCGGTGCAGGAGTACGGCCTGCGGCCGCGGGCCCGCATCATCCACGTCAGCGCGCGCGGCGCAGATCCGCTCTACATGCTCACCGCGCCGATCCCCGCGACCAAGTGGGCGCTGGAGAAGGCCGGGCTGACCATGGACGATATCGACGTGGTCGAGATCAACGAGGCCTTCGCGCCGGTGGTGCTGGCCTGGCTCAAAGAGACCGGCGCCGATCCGGAGAAGGTAAACGTGAACGGCGGCGCGATCGCGCTGGGGCATCCGCTGGGCGCGACCGGAGCGAAACTGTTCGCGACTCTGCTCAACGAGCTGGAGCGGATCAACGGGCGTTACGGGCTGCTCACCATTTGTGAGGGTGGCGGGACGGCCAACGCGACCATTATCGAACGGTTCAGCTGAAACCTTGGAGCGGTTGAGCTGAAAACATTGGAGCAGCCCCTCCGGTGGAGGTTCGGGCTGTAATTTTGGAGCGACCCCACCGCCAAGGGTTCGGCTGTGATTTTGGAGCGGCTCCGCCGCTCGAGGTTCGGCCCTCCTGAGCGTCTGCTGTCAGCCCTCGAGACTCGTGGCTTCGCCACATGCGCTTCGAGGGC
>NZ_JBEZYU010000035.1:0-53972 GCF_040638875.1 Nocardia sp. NPDC024068
CCCTCTCCCCCCCCCCCTCCCTCTTCCGATCTCCGGCCTCGAAGCAATGCGGCGAAGCCGCGAGTCTCGAGGCCGGAACCACGGGACACCAGGGGCCGCACCCCCGCGGCGCCGAAGGCGCCGCCAATAAACACAGCCCCCTCTCAGTTCGTTCTCAGTCCTTGTCGGCACGCTGGACAGCGGATATGAGCAGCAGAAACGAGAAACTATGACCGAGGATTCCACCAATCGTCCGGATCGTCCGGAATCGGGTTCGGTGCCGCCCTCGCCTCCGCCGCCGGCGGGTTCCCCGCCCGGCGCCGGGCCCGGGGGTGGTGCGCCGGTGCCCGGTCCGCCTACGGTCCCGGGGCAGCAGTTTCCCGGTGCCGCGCCGTTCCCGGGGACGGCGCCGCCCGGATACCCGGCGTCCGGGCCGGGTTTCGGCGGTGGTGTGCCGCCCGGAGATTCCGGGCAGTTCTATGCGGCCGTGCCACCGGCGCCCGCCCCGCGTAAGAGTTCGTTGCGTACCGGTCTGGTGGCCGGTGGTCTCGCGTTGGCTCTGGTGAGTGGCGGTATCGGGGGTGTGGTGGGTGCCCTGGTCTCCGATTCCGGTGAGGGGCCCGCCGTGACGAACGCGCTGGATGCGCCCGCGCCGGATATCCGTGGCGCGGCGAACGCCCCTGCCGGTTCGGTGCAGTCCGTGGCCCAGGAGGTGCTGCCGTCGGTGGTCATGATCGAGGTGGCCAGTAACCGGGGGCAGGGGGAGGGGTCCGGGGTGGTGTTGTCCTCGGACGGGCTGATTCTGACCAATAACCATGTGGCGTCCGGGGGCGGCGCCGGCAGCGGTATGCAGGTGTCCTTCGCCGACGGCAGCACCGCTCCGGCGACCCTGGTGGGCGCCGATCCGGTTTCGGATCTGGCGGTGATCCAGGTGCGCGGTAAGACCGATCTCAAACCGATCGAGTTGGGTAGTTCCGGCGGTTTGCAGGTGGGTCAGCCGGTGGTCGCGATCGGGTCTCCGCTGGGCCTCGCGGGAACGGTGACCACCGGGATCGTGTCGGCGCTGAACCGCCCGGTGTCGACCACCGGGGAGGGCGGCAACGATCCCACGGTGCCGAACCCGGTGATCGACGCGATTCAGACCGATGCCGCGATCAATCCCGGTAATTCCGGCGGTGCGCTGGTGGACGGCGCGGGGCGGTTGGTCGGTATCAATACCGCCATCGCGAGCCTGGGTTCGTCGGGGGCGGCCGGTCAGCAGAGCGGTTCCATCGGGCTCGGGTTCGCGATCCCGGTCGATCAGGCGCGGCGGGTGGCCGACGAGCTGATCGAGACCGGCAAGGCCACCTATGCTCAGATCGGTATGACGGTGCAGCGCGATGAATCCGTGCACGGGGCGCGGGTTCTCGATGTCGCGCCCAACGGTCCGGCGGCCGAGGCGGGTATCCCGTCGGGGTCGATCGTCACCAGGCTCGATGATCGCACGATAGATTCGGGTGACGCACTGGTCGCCGGGGTGCGGTCGAAGCAGCCGGGCGACAAGGTGAAGGTGACGTATACCGATGGGCAGGGCGGCAATTCCAAGACGGTCGAGGTGACCCTCGTTGCCGCGACGGTGGAAGGAGGCCGGTGATGCAGCTGGTGACCGGGGGCAGGGACGACTCGATCGAGGTCGGCGCTACGGTGAGCGGTATGGAAATCGATGCTCCTGTGGCGGGGCGCGCATTGGTCGTTGTCGTGGACGATCGAACGGCCCACGGCGGCGAGGATTCGCTGGGCCCGCTGGTGACCGAACTGCTCACCGAGGCGGGCTTCCTGGTCGACGCGTCGGTGTCGGTCGAGGCGGATGAGGTCGCGATCCGGAACGCGTTGAACACCGCGGTGATCGGTGGTGTGGATCTGGTGATCTCGGTGGGCGGTACGGGGATGTCGCCGCGCGATGTGACCCCCGAGGCGACGGCCGAGGTGCTGGACCGTGATCTGCCCGGAATCAGCGAGGCGCTGCGCGCCTCGGGCCGGGTGGCGGGCTCGCTGGACGCCGGTCTCTCCCGGGGGCTGGCCGGTATCTCGGGGAGCACTCTGGTGGTGAACCTGCCCGGGACCCGGGCCGCGGTCCGGGACGGGATGGCGACGCTGGGCCCGCTGGCGAGCCGGGTGATCGGCGAGCTGTCCGGTCTCCTGGAGTGAGCCGGTGCGAGCGGTATGAGTGAGGGTGAGACCCCCGAGGTCCCCCGCCGGGCGCGACGCCGGGCGGGGGACCTCGCGCGTGTGGACCGGGTATTCGGGGAGGTGCTCCCCTCCACAACGCGTGACGAATGGGATGAGCGGCCGCCGTCGGACCGCGACGGCGACGAGTGGCTGCGTTCGCAGGTTCCGCCGCATCACGGCGACGGAGGCTGAGCTTCCCGGCCGGCCCCGACCCAGGGCGGTATACGGCGGTCCCGGCTGTGCCGTGGTCCGAAGGTGAACGGAAGATGTTGGCGCTCAACATCTTCCGGTTGAATTCCACATTAACCGGATATTTCGGGCCGATAACGTGGTTCGGCGATTTTCCGGAATTGTCCAGTTCTCCGTTCATGGAGATTTATAATCACGCCGCCCGCGGTTGCCGGTTTGCTGTGCGGTGCATTCCGTTAGCGCTTTCCATGCGCCTAATTCACCTCGGATGTCCTTGTCGGGGCCCTTCTGACCTGCTCCTACGTGCACGTGCACGCGCTGCTATACATTGATGTGATATGGATCACATCAATGTATAGCGAAACGAACCTTTGTCCAATCTGTTATCGACCACTTAAAATTTGTGCGTCGACCGCCGCAATGGCGGTCCGGCGGGCCCGGGCCAATTCGGATCTCGCCGGTCACACGGTGTGCAATGTCCGATTTGGGGTGTTGCACCGAAATAACAACAGGTCACCTGTAGGTAACAAACGAGCGAAACACTGATCGGAGCCGGAGAGCCCTGTGTGTCCGAGTCTCGAAGGCCTGCTGTTTGTCCGACATGATGAGGGGAAATATGAGCGAGAACCGCACCGACGGGGTACGTAGTGGCGCCAGGATCGCGGGTGTCGGTGCCGCGGCCGCTGTCGCCGTGGGCCTACTGTCGGTGGGCGCTGCCAACGCCGATACCTTTGTGCCTTTGCCCGACGGCCACAAGGCCGGACCGGGAGTCACCATCTCCCGGACCGGTGAACATGCCACCATTTCGCCCTCCATGGCGGCCAACGGCGCGGGCCGCGTCGTCTGGGTCTCCGGGAACGCCATCGCCGATGTCACGGTGACCCCCGAAGGTGAAGCGGGCCCGAACAACGGTCCGACCGGCGCGGACGGCACCAACAACTCCTCCACCCACGGCGCGTCGCAGCTGAACACCGGCTATATCGTCGGATGCCAGGTGAGCATCGGCGACGACGCGATCGGTCTCGGTGGTTCGCTGGGCCTCTCGGTCGACGGCGGCAGCATCGGCGGCTCCGTCGGTGTGGAACTGGGCCCGGGCGAGGTCAAGTTCGTGCAGATCGACTACAAGGACATCACCAAGCCCGGCCGGTACTCGGTCGAGTATCAGGATGCGGAAATCGAGATCCAGGGTTGCGCCGGTTACGCGCAGGCCCGGTCGTACACCGTTGTCGAAATCATCGGTGACCACTACTCGAAGACCACCCTGTACGGCCAGCCGTTCAGCATCGGCTGAGTCCGCGGGCCTGTCCACGTCGCATCGAAACGAACCTCAGCTCGCGTGTTCCGCGAGTATTCCCCTCGAAGGGTGTAACCATGATCAACCGTAAGAAACTGGCGCGCCTTGCCGGTGTCGGCGCCGCCGCCACCATCGCCATGGGCCTGTTCTCCACCGGGGCCGCCAATGCCGATACCTTCATCCCGCTGCCCGGCGGGGAACTCGTCAAGACCCTGTCCGACGGCACGGTGGTGACCGTGCGCATGGTCGGTGAATCGGCGAACATCAGCCCGTCCATGGGCTCCACGCCGGTCCACCGCAACGCGTGGGCGTCCGGTAGCGCTCAGGTCGAGATCGCCGGTGGCGAGGACGTCGGCGGCAAGATCTACCCGGGCTACGTGGTGGGTTGCCAGGTCAATATCGCCGGCGGCGGGGTCGAGGGCGGCGCCAGCGCCGACGCGGCCATCGAAGGCGATACCGTCACCGTCACCCCCAGCGGTGAAGGCGGCGGCAACCTCACCATCGGACCCGGCCAGGCCAAGTCGTTCTATGTGCTCGATATCGAGGGCCCGGACGACTACGGCAGCGAGGATCACGCCACCAACAACAAGTTCTCGGGCAACAGCGGCTCGGTGACCTGGTCGGATCAGACCATCGGCCTGAACGGCTGTGGTGGCTACGCCCAGGCCCGGTCCTTCATCAGCGTCGAGGTGGAGACCGAGAATGTGATCAGCTACGTCACCCTGTGGGGTCAGCCCTTCAGCCTCGGCTGATCGCTGGTCAAACTGCCATACTGGCACGGAAACAGGCCCGTCGCAGCAGCGGCGGGCCTGTCTCGTGCCCGCGCATTCCGCGGTAGCCGGTGCTGGGGTTGCGTTTCCCCAGCACGCGTCACCTTCCCGCAACCTGAGAATCATGCGGCCGCCACACTACGTCGGTGGCACGGTAGCCAAGTGTTCACCGGTTGTGTGGTTTCGGGTTCATCTGGTGGCTACAGCCGTAACCCAAGCTCTATGAAGCCTGTTCTTGGGCCGCCCCGGCCTCTTTCGCTGAGATGCCGGGTGTCGCTGTAAACCTTGATGAGGGGAAATATGAGCAAGAACCGCACCACCGGTCTGCGCTGCGGCGCGCGCGCTCTCGGCGTCGGCGCTGTCGCTGCTGTGGCCATGGGTCTGTTCTCCACCGGTGCCGCCAACGCGGATACCTTCGTTCCGCTGCCGGACGGTGAGAAGATGGGCCCCGGTGTCAAGATCAACCGCACGCACGAGAGCGCGCTCATCTCGCCGTCGATGGCGGCCAACGGTGCGGGCCGGACCGTATGGGTCTCGGGTAACGCCACCGCGGACGTCTCGGTGACGCCCGAGGGCGAAGCAGGCCCGAACAACGGCCCGACCGGCGAGGACGGCACCAACAACTCGTCCACCCACGGCGCTTCGCAGCTCAACACCGGCTACATCGTCGGCTGCCAGGTGAGCATCGCCGACGACGCCATCGGCCTGGGCGGCTCGGTCGGCATCGAGGTCGGCGGCGGCAGCGTCGGCGGCTCGGTCGGTGTGGAACTGGGACCGGGCGAGGTCAAGTTCGTCCAGATCGAGTTCAAGGACATCGAGAAGCCCGGCGTCTACTCCGTCGAGTACCAGGACGTCGAGATGGAGATCCAGGGCTGCGCGGGTTACGCACAGGCCCGTGCGTACACCGTGGTCGAGATCATCGGTGACCACTACTCGAAGACCACCCTCTACGGGCAGCCGTTCAGCATCGGCTGATCCGGCACCGGTCGAATTCACCCACCACATCTCTCGCTGTAGCGAATTCAACCCCAGAGGGGCACAAACACATGTTCAACCGTAAGAATCTGGCGCGCCTTGCCGGCGTCGGCGCGGCTGCCTCGGTGGCGCTGGGCCTGTTCTCCACCGGCGCTGCCAATGCCGATACCTTCATCCCGCTGCCCGGCGGCGAAATCGTCCGGACCCTGTCCGACGGCACCTCGGTGACCGTGCGGCTGGTCGGCGAGTCCGCCAACATCAGCCCGTCCATGGGTTCCACCCCGGTCCACCGCAACGCGTGGACCTCCGGTAGCGCCCAGGTCGAAATCGCCGGTGGCGAGGACGTCGGCGGCAAGATCTACCCCGGCTACGTCGTGGGCTGCCAGGTCAACATCGACGGCGGTGGCGCCGAGGCCGGTGCCAGCGCCGATGTGAGCGTCGAGGGCGATACCGTCGACGTCAGCCCCAGTGGTGAGGGCGGCGGCAACCTGACCCTGGGCCCCGGCCAGGCGAAGGCGTTCTACGTCCTCGATATCGAGAAGCCGGACGACTACGGCAACGAGGATCACGCCACCAACAACAAGTTCAAGGGCAACAGCGGCTCGGTCACCTGGTCGGATCAGACCATCGGCCTCAGCGGCTGTGGTGGCTACGCCCAGGCCCGGGCCTTCGTCAAAGTCAAGGTCGAAACCGACAACGTGATGTCCGTGGTGACCCTGTGGGGTCAGCCGTTCAGCCTCGGCTGAACCGGTTCACGCTGAATCCCGACGGCCCGGCGCCCGCGCCGGGCACGCTCGACGGAAGGGACCTGCCGCAGGTGTCGCGGTAGGTCCCTTCTGCTGTCGAGGGTCTCGCGTGGTCCCGTTCCACGCGCTGCGGCCGATGAGCGTCTGCCCGCTTCAGTGGAAGATCACGGTGAGCGCGCTGTTGAGCGAGGCGGCCGCCACGGCCGCGGCCCGCCGGGCGTCCATCGCGACCAGAACCACCCGTTCGGCCCGCCGGTTCGCCGCGGTATCGCCGGCGCCACCGGATACCAGCACCACGGCGGCATCGGTGGCGAGAGTGTGTGCGAGTTCGGGGTTCTCGGTGCCAGCGGCGACCACGTCGACCCGATCCCCGGCGCGCAGGATATCGGCGATCGCGGTATCGGCCAGCCGGACCGGCACGATCCGGGCGTCGGGCGCTCCGGTGGCGACCTCGGCCAGCCGCGGGCCGACCACCCGCACATCGGTGAGCGTTTCCCCCGACCGCAGCGCGGCCGTGAGTACCGCACCGACGAGGGCGGAAGGGTCGCGGACGGCGGCCTCGGGAACTGCGTCGGGAGGATGGGACGCCTGTCGCAGATCGGCGGCGGTCAGCAGATGACCGGGCGCCAGGTCGCGGGCGGCGACGACCACCGGCACCCGCGCCCCACCGGGATCACCGCGGAGCAACAGCGTCACGGCGGCGAAGGCGAACAGTGCCGCGAGCACCCGTCGTATGAGCGTCGCGTCCATCCAGGGTGGGCGGTTGTCGAAGGCCTCGCGCCAGTTGTCCCCGGACCCCAGCCGGGCCCGCCCGGGTGCGGTGCCCCGGCGGGTGCGTATGCGGCTCATGGTCCGAGCGTATGGGTGCGGACCCGTAGGAAACCCGGCTCGGTGGTCGCCTGTGGACAACTGCCGGGCTGTGGATAGGCGAGTCCGCCCGCGGGCGGCTCGCCGCGGGAGATCAGCTGGCGGCGGCCGCGGGGGTGGAGGTGGTGCCGGAGGAACCGCTGCCGGCGGAACCGGACGACTTGGATTCGGACGACTTCGATCCGGACGACTCCGACCCGGAAGAAGACGAACCGGAGGTATCGGATTTGGCGGCAGGTTCACTGGCGGTGCCGGCACCGCTACGGCTGTCCGTCCGGTAGAAACCACTGCCCTTGAACACGATGCCCACCGAATTGAAGAGCTTGCGCAGCTTTCCGGAGCACTCCGAGCAGACCGTGAGCGCCTCGTCGGTAAAGGACTGGACGATATCGAAGCGGTTGTCGCACTGGGTGCACGCGTATGAATAGGTTGGCACAGGGTCCTCCGCAGTATTCGTGAATTAGCACTCTACAGGCCACAGTGCCAACACCGCCAATCGCCGGTTGATTCCGCTGGTGGGTCGGCTGTGCCGAACGCCACCCGTCCACGGCTCAGAGCGGATCGGGACCGAGCCGCCGGATGCCGCCGCCGGGAGTCAGCGACCAGCCCATCCGGATATCGTGCGGTTCCTCCGGTAGCCGTTCCACCACCTCGTCGTCGCGCACCACCACCACCCGCCGCGCCGCGGGATCGGCCAGGCCGAGTGTGCGGTCGTAATAGCCGGCCCCCTGGCCGAGCCGGACACCGCGGCGATCCACCGCGAGGGCCGGGACCAGGATGAGTCCGGCACTGGCCACGGTTTCGGGAGCAAGGAGTGGCCCGGTGGGTTCCAGCAGGCCGTACCGCGCCGGTCGCAGGGCCTCTACCTCGGTGAACTCGGCCCAGCACAGTGGTCCGGGAGCTTCGGTGACCGGCAGCAGCACCCGGCTGCCGGCCGCCCGCAGCGCCTGGGGCAGGGCGACCGAACCGGGCTCACCGCGGACCGGCACATACGCGCAGACCCATTCGGTGGGTTCGAGCCGGCCCGCCGCTTCGGCCAGTGCCGCGGCCTCCGCGGTGCGCACGGAATCGGGCACGGCGGCCCGGTGGGCGCGGATCGTCGCGCGCCAGGCCTGTTTATCGATCTGATCGGGCATCGGCACGGCGACAACCATAGGCTCTCAACGGCGCCGATTTCGTCCGGAAAGTCCGCGGCGGGCCGGTGGACAGCCGTTTGGACGGCACCGCAGATGGATAGGGTGTGTATATGACAGAAGTGGCCGCAGAACAGGGCAACGGAGACGTCCGGGCAACGGGTACGGGATTCCGGACAGCCGTCGTACCCGCGGCCGGGCTCGGGACGAGGTTCCTGCCCGCGACCAAGACGGTCCCCAAGGAACTGCTGCCCGTCGTCGACACCCCGGGTATCGAACTGGTCGCCAGCGAAGCGGCGGCGTCCGGCGCCGAGCGGCTCGTGATCGTGACCTCCCCCGGCAAGGACGGTGTGGTCGCGCATTTCGTGGAAGACCTGGTGCTGGAGGGCACCCTGGCCGAGCGCGGGAAGTTCCAGTTGCTCGAGAAGGTGCGCAAGGCCCCCGGACTGCTGGACGTCACCTCGGTGGTGCAGGAGGAGCCGCTCGGGCTGGGGCATGCGGTCGCCCAGGCCGAGGCCGTCATCGACGAGGACGAGGACGTGCTCGCCGTCCTGCTGCCCGACGACCTGGTTCTGCCGGTCGGAGTGCTGGATGTGATGAACCGGGTGCGCCGCAAACGCGGCGGTTCGGTGCTGTGCGCCATCGACGTTCCCAAAGAACTGGTGAGCGCGTACGGGGTGTTCGATGTGGCGCCGGTTCCGGATGCGGTGAACCCGAATGTGCTCCGCGTCAAGGGAATGGTCGAGAAGCCGGGTCTGGACGAGGCCCCGTCGACCTACGCCGCGGCCGGACGCTACCTGCTCGATCGCGCGATTTTCGACGCGCTGCGCCGGATCGGACCGGGCGCGGGCGGGGAACTGCAACTGACGGATGCGATTTCACTGCTGATCGAGGAAGGGCATCCGGTCCATGTCGTTGTCCACCGTGGGTCGCGCCACGACCTGGGCAACCCGGGCGGCTATCTTCGTGCTGCGGTGGATTTCGCGTTGGAGCGCGAGGAGTACGGTCCCGCGCTGCGCGAGTGGCTCCAGCACCGGCTGAGTCCGGACTGGAACCCGCAACTCACCGCGGACGAATGAGATCGCTGCGGCGAGGACATCGGGAAGGGCTGGATGCGCTCTGTTGAGGATCAGCAGATCAAAGTGACGGCCGCGGCCGTCGCGCCGCGACCGGTGCGGGTCGCGATCTCCGAGGCCCAAGGGCTGTTGTGCGCCGAGGATGTGGTCACCGAACGACCGCTACCCGGATTCGACCAGGCCGCCATCGACGGATACGCCGTGCGCAGTGTGGACGTCGCGTCCGCGGGCGCCGATATCCGCGACGAGGACGGCGAGCTGGTCGACCTGACGTTGCCGGTGGTCGGGGAGGTGCTCGCCGGGTCCCGGCAGCCGATCCGGTTGCAGCCGCGGCAGACGGTCCGGGTGGCCACCGGCGCGCCCCTCCCCACCCTCGCGGACGCGGTACTGCCGCTGGACTTCACCGACGGCGGTCGCGGCCGGCTGAAGGTGTACGAACCCGTGCGTTCCGGCGACTATGTGCGCCGTGCCGGCGACGATGTGCAGCCCGGTGATGTGGCGGTGCAGGCCGGCACGATCATCGGACCCGCCCAGGTGGGTCTGCTGGCCGCCGTGGGACAGGACAAGGTGCTGATACACCCGCGGCCGCGGCTCTCGGTGATCTCCATCGGTGAGGAGCTGGTCGATATCGATCGCGCTCCGGGGCCGGGCCAGGTCTACGACGTGAACTCCTACGCGCTGGCCGCGGCCGCTCGCGACGCGGGCGCGGATGTGAACCGGGTGGGCATCGTCGACGCCGACCCGCGCCGGCTACGTGATGTGGTCGAGGGACAACTGGTGCGCGCGGAGGTCGTGGTGATCGCGGGTGCGGTCGGCGGCTGGGCCTCCGACCAGGTGTGCGAGGCCCTGGAGGGACTGGGGGAACTGGAGATCGCGCGGATCGCCATGCACCCCGGGTCGGTGCAGGGTTTCGGCCGGCTCGGTCGTGACGAGGTGCCGACCTTCCTGCTGCCCTCCAATCCGGTGGGGGCGCTGGTGGTTTTCGAGGTGATGGTCCGGCCGCTGATCCGGATCGCGCTGGGGCGGCGGCAGCCGATGCGGCGGATCGTACGGGCCCGCACCATCACGCCCATCCAGTCCATGGCCGGTCGTAAGGGCTATCTGCGCGCCCAGTTGATGCGCGACGAGGCCACCGGGGAGTACCTGGTGCAGCCGCTGGGCAACAGCGCGGGCGCGTCGTCGCATCTGCTGGCGGCCATGTCGGAGGCCAACAGTCTGATCGTGGTGGAACCCGACGACACCGAAATTCGCACCGGTGACAAGGTTCGGGTCGCGTTCTTGGCCCAGCGCGGCTAGAAGTGGAGTCCATGAATGTGTTCCGGGCCACCCAGCACCCCGGGTGGCCTGCGCGTCTGGGGCCGGTCCGGGTGCCGGCCGGTGAGGTTACGCTGCGTCCGGTGCGGTTGCGGGACGCCGCGGCATGGAGCCGGATCCGGCTGCGCGATCAAGATCATCTGGAACCGTGGGAGCCCACCGGGCGTGGTGGCTGGGATGCCCGCAATCACGCCTCGAACTGGCCGCCGCTGTGGTCGAGCCTGAAGGCCGAGGCGCGCCGAGGATCGATGATTCCGTTGGTGATCGAGGTCGACGGGTCGTTCAGCGGTCAGCTCACCGTCGGCAATATCGTGCGCGGCGCGTTGCGCTCGGCGTGGATCGGATACTGGGTCGCCAGTGATCGCGGCGGACAGGGAGTCGCGACCGCCGCATTGGCATTGGGCCTCGACCATTGTTTCGGTCCCGTGGGTCTGCACCGGGTGGAGGCGACGGTGCGGCCCGAGAACCTGGCCAGCCAGGCGGTGCTGCGCAATGTCGGGTTCCGCGAAGAAGGGCTGCTGCGAAGGTATCTCGACGTCGACGGTGATTGGCGCGATCATCTGCTGGTCGGGATGACCCTGGAAGAGTTGCGCGGCAGGGTTGTCGACCGGCTGGCCGGGGAAGGGCGGTTGACGCTGCGGTGACCGGGTGGCCGGGAACGGGCCTGTCCGGACCGGCGATGGTGGAAATGTGAC
This sequence comes from Nocardia sp. NPDC024068, assembly GCF_040638875.1. Lineage (NCBI taxonomy): Bacteria > Bacillati > Actinomycetota > Actinomycetes > Mycobacteriales > Nocardiaceae > Nocardia > Nocardia sp. NPDC024068. The sequence goes on from NZ_JBEZYU010000035.1 coordinate 11,247, forward strand.
TCATGTGGCGTATGTGCACGGCGCGCCTGCCGTGTTCTCCCCCTACTCGGAATTAACCTACGGACGTCGGTGGTGCGTCGTGCGCCACCGGCCGGAAGCTCGTACCACGATCTGCGAGACGTACCCGCGGGGAAGAACTCCGGCGCCGGGGCGCACACGGTTCATGGCGTGGGCTCGGACGACGACCAGGCGGGACGGAGGTGCTGACGACGATGCCGAACTCGATCCTGTGGATCGGCCTGGTCGTGCTGTGGGTCTTCGTCCTGTTTCCAATCCTTGCCGACCGGCATCCCCGGATCCGCCGGACCACCGATACCGCCCTGGCCACGCGAGTTCTTCACCGTGGAGATTCCAAACGGCGCAAAGGAAGTGGGCGCACCCGCAAGAAGCGGTCCGCCCGAACCTCCCGGAAGCGTCACCACGGCAACGATGCGGAGGATCCGATGAGTACAGCGGCCGAGGGGGCCGGCACAGAGGCGGAGGAGGAACACCCCGGCGGCAGCGCCGAATACGATATGGCCGCCGACTACCTCGACCACGACGACGAAACGGCCGGGGACGAGAGCGACGCCGGTGAGCCGGAATCCGGAGAGACGGATTTCGACAGCGATTCGGTATTCGAACCCGACCGGGACCCGGGCGAGGACGACTTCGCCGACTCCGCTGTGGAAACCGGAGAACTGGAACCGGCCGGGCCGGTGGCCGATGTCGCGCCCGCGCGGATTCCGCCGGTCCGGACCGCCGCGCCGCGCCCGCCCGTGGCACCGGAGTTCGACGAACACGATCCGGAGTTCGTACCCACCCGGCGTGGACGCGGCGGCTATGACCCCGAAGCCGACGCCATCGCGCGCGCGGCCCGCTACACCTTCCGTCAGCGTGCCGTGGTCGGGCTGGTTCTGGCCGCCGTGCTCTGCGGTGGTCTCGCGGTGGCCGTATCCCCGCTCCTGTGGTGGGGGTGCGGCGGCGCGGCGCTGTCCCTGGTGACCTATCTCGGATATCTGCGCAAGCAGGTGCGGGTCGAGCAGGAGATCCGGCGGCGGCGCAGCTCCCGGCTGCCGGGGCAGGTCCAGGATCCGGCGGAGCGCGGCTCGCTCGCCGGTGGCGAGAGGTCCGCGCGGGCGGCTCGCCCCGGTATGGACCGCGATACCGCGCGTGCCCTGCGGCGCCGCTCCCACCTGCTCGAACCCGATGACGAGGATCCGGTGTTCGAGCATCTGGACGCCTACGACGCCAGCATCGCCCGGACCGTCCGCAACCGGGCCACCGGCGGCGATGTCCGCCGGGCGGCGGGCGCCTGACCAGGAAAAACCGCAGTTCATACCCTCGATTCGGTGTCCGGCAACCCGGTTTGCTAGAGTGGCACAGCGCGGTTCACCGAGCCGCACGGGGCTATAGCGCAGTTGGTAGCGCGTCTCGTTCGCATCGAGAAGGTCGGGAGTTCGATTCTCCCTAGCTCCACTTTCAGGGAATCCCGGTCGCCGGTTCGGCGGCCGGGATTCTCGTTTCTGTCGCTTCTCGGGGCGCTGCCCCCGCTCCGGGGTGGACGTCGTCCCCGGTGGCCGATAGTCCGCGGATGGGCCGCCGCCGCGTTGGTGGCCGCTGTGGCGATCGGCCTGGTGCGGCCGCGGCGGTGGCGGCGCCGGTTACCCCCGGAGTCGGCGGACGGGCGGTCGGCGCGGTGGAACTGCGGCTGGTCGACGATCGGCCCGATCCGTGGCAGCCCCGGGTCCCGCGTTCGGTCACCTATCCCACCGCCGGGGCCGATGGGTCGCGGGCACCGTATCCGGGAATCTCCTCCGGGGGCGTGACCAGGCATGCGTCCACATACTCCGCCTTGATCGAGGACCTCACGAGCCGTCGAGACGAGGCCGAGGCATCGTGGCCGGGACGCGGGATACCCGGCCGCGGTAGCCGGGCCGCGGCCGGTGTGTCGTCCGCGACCGGCAGACCCGAAAATGCCGTGCGACAACGTGGTTCGACTACGCTTCGCCAATCTTCGGGCTATCAGCTCAAATTCGCGAACGCAATAGTGCGTTTCTTCCGGCAAAGACCGATGTCGGTCCGCTATCGTCAGCCACTGAACAAAGCCTGTCCGATGTGCGGTACGAGCGAATCGAGAGCCGATCATGTTTGAACAGAGTGTGATGGTGCCGGGTGACGTTCGAGCGGGAATGGGGGTGACGGCGTCTCCCCGAATCCTGCCCACGGCAACCCAGCTGCTGTGCAGCTTCCAGGGGACCAGGTTCGAGGATCATGTCCTGCTCCGCTCGGCCCACGCACTCGCCGCGTTGCATACGCACCGGCTGACCATGCGGGACGCCGGACTCGTCGCCGAAATGGACAACCGCCGCCGGGAACTGGTCGAGGATATCGATGAGTGGATCAGCGCGCGCTCGGTACCGCGCGGCGCCGAGGGCCTGATCCATGCCGAAACCCTGGGCGCGGTGATCGACCGGCTGGCCTGGGGCTGGGTCGACGCCAACCAGGTGGTCGAAATCGACGGCCGCCGCGATCATCATGCCAGGAAGCGATGGCATCGGCTGGCCGAACTGATCGACGGCTACACGGAATTGATAGGGGAGATCCTCGGCGGCCGCCGCCGACTACCCGTGCGCGTGTGAAGTTCGATCGCGGCATCTCCGGGTCGGCCCGGCTCGATCTCCTGCCGGACGGTCATTCCGCCGCACCACCGAGGCCGTGGCGTGCGGCGAAGGACTGCTCGTGCCGAGCGATGGCGGTGGCCGGCGGGACGGAAGAACTCGAATGTTCCAGGGTGCCGTCGTCGGCGACGTAGAACACCGCGCGGCCGATCGCCATCTCGCTGCCGGACACCGGCACGTACACCATCCAGCCGACACTGAACCGTTCGGCGGTCAGCTCGGTCAGCGGGTAACCCGTGGTGTCCAGGCCGCGGCCGGTGATGTAGTCGCGGACATGGGCGATGGCCCGGTCCGCCGGCATCGGGCCGGGGCCGGTGGAAGCCAGTCCGGCCAGGGCGTACTGGTGCAGTGCGCCGTCGAGATCATGGTCACCGGCGAAGACCCGGCCGAGCAGATCGCGGGTGACGGCTCCGGATTCGGCGGCGTCGACGAGTGCGGTGATCTGCTCCGGAGCGGCGGCACCACCGCTGTCACCGATGAGGCCGGCGACGATATCCCGCACGATTTCGGCCGTCCACATGCCCGGGAGTGCGGTCGCGCACTCCCGGGCCGCCGAGGATCCGCCGCGATACCACCGGCCCGCGTCCCACCAATAGCAGAAGGACAGCAGACCGGCGCCGGCCCGCGGATTCAGCACTTCGTCGGTGACCCACTCCGGCGCGCCCGCATAGAACTCCGGCATCGGCGCGTTCCCGTTGTACACGGCGTCCAGTTCGGGAGCGTTCCAGACGCCGCCGGAGAGCACCGCCCGCCCGTGCGGGAGCACCGACAGCGTCGAACCGGACCGCGCCGCGCCTTCGAATACTCCGGTCCAGGGCAGGACCCGGGGACCCCAATCGGAACCGATCGCGACGAAGGCGGCGGCGAGGGTGGCCCAGCGCGCCCAGACGATCGGGAAGGGCGGGAATTCGTTCTCCGCGAGTACCGGCCACACTCCCTTCGCCAGGTCCGCGCGGGTCTCTTCCGCGGCCTGCCGGGCCCCGCGCCGCTGGCGGTCCCCGTGTTCGATATACGCGCCGAGCCAGACCGGGATCCGGTCGCGTGGGAAGGCCTCGAGATCGGCGCGGTACGCCTCCGGGCTCAGCAATTGGGATTCCGGGAAGGGCTCGGCACCGTGGTCGTATTCGACCTCCAACTCACCCGCGGCGGTGACCGTGAACAGCAGGCGCCACCACGGACCGTCCGGCGACACCGACTGCGTACGGTGCTCGCGGGCCAGTTCCAGGACGGATTCGGAGGGCTGCAGTGACACCGCGTTGCGGCCGTCGGAACACACCACTGTCGCGACACCGGTCGCGACAGTGAGGGCGAAGGCGGCATCGAGTCGCTGCCATCCCGCGGGTGCCTCCGCCGTCAGCGACCGGATCAATGGGTGGTCGGTGGTCAACAGAGCGGGCGTATCGCTCAGCACCCTCTCCTTCCGCGCTGTCCGGCCGTTCCTGCGAGGGATCGGTTCAGGGAGATTATCAATCCCATGACCCGCACTCCAGCGATGAGAGCCCGGAGCCACACGGACGGCGTGGGCGCCGAGGCTCGCTTCACCCGTCGATCGCGGCCAGGGTCGCCAGCAGGCGAATGTAATCGTCCGGCCGATGTGTTTCGCCGGGAGCCAGCGGGGGAAGGTCGCCGCCGTGCTGCCGGAACAGCTCCCGCAGCTTCCCCAGGCCGAAGAACGTGATCGGGTCGGTGGCGTCCGACGAGGTGAGGCGGGCGTGCCATTCGGCGTTCTGCTCGCTCCCGGACCGGACGCGTGCCGTGTACCGCTGCGCGGTCTCGGTCATATCCTCGTAGGTGCCGAGAATCGCCGGATGGAGTCCCGCACGCTGCAGCGACCAGTTCATCAGGATCCGGGTGACCCGTCCGTTGTAGTCGAACGCGAAGGGATGGATGACGATCAGCTTCTTCTGCATGAGCGCGGCGATCTCGTAGGGGTTGTGCGGAGCCCTCGTGACCCCCTCGAACCAGTCACATACCTCCTGTAGCGCCGCGACGACCTCGGCCTCGTCCGCGTACACCGGATAGATCAGCCCACCATGGGGGTATTTCGACCCCGGCTTCATGTAGGACGCCAGCGGATCCGCGTCCACGGCGGACCGCTGCTCCTCGGTCAGCGGGACGTCGAGGTGACGGACCACCGCGGCGCCGCTTCGCCCGGGCACCGCGGGTTCCAGGACAGATCCGTGTACACCGGTCTCGAACGGAGCTCCGGAGAAGTTCATCAGAGGTTCCTCGTCGATCGCCGCCAGTCCGTCCGCGTTCAGCGGGGCCTCGAAACCGCCCATACCTCCCATCGCGAACCGCAGCACCCCGCCCTGGTCTGCGACGACGGGCGCGGCCACCGCCCGGTGCACATCCCGGATGAAGTCGACCGTCATCGGCTGCTCGCCGTGTTCGAGTGCCACGACCTTTCCACCGAGCCAGCCGAGGAATTCACGCTTCCCGAAGATCTCCCAGACGGGCTGCCCTCCGGCGATCAGGCCCACGACCCAGAAGTGGTGGTCGATGAACTCTTTGGCGAGCAGCAGCCGCTCGATCTCGGAACGGGCGCCCAGGCGCCCGAATGCCGAGTGGATCTCCGCGTCGACCGCGGCATCGTCGGCTGCCCGGTCGAACGGCAGCACCGTGCCCGTCTCGTCGAGCAACGTCACCTTGATGTCCTGGACGGAGTGGATCTTCGCCGTGGCGAGGTCGCGTGTTGTATCGAGTCCCGCGACCGGATGAGTCGCGACGGTTCCATCGGCGTTCTTCACCCAGACCTCGGATGTCGGGTCGGCACCTGCCCGCCATGTCACTCTCATCAGTGCGGTCGCCCCACCCGGCAACGGCTCCAGCAGAGCGCGTACCTGAGCTGCGGTCCGGCACAGATACTGCTGGTCTTCGATCAGCCGGTCGGCCTCGAGGACGACGCGTTCGTACCGCTCGTTCACCGCCCGGACCGCCCGGTGCGTGCCGTTGTCGACTGTCCGGTGCGGTGCCGGGTTGCCGAGATCGGTCGCCCCGTATGAGTTCACCTCGTCCGCGGGCGCGGCCTCATCGAGTTCGAACCAGAGCACCTCGTAATTGGCGTCACCGTATCTGCCGGATCGCTGGGACCGGGCCGCCAGCAACTCGAGCGCCCACTCACGGCGCACCGTCTCGCCCGCGCGGATCACCGATTCGGACTCGACCGCGAGGCCGGCCGACTCGACACGCAGCGTCCGCGCGCCCCGGCCGCCGGTCACCTCGATGAACAGCAGGCCCAGGTCACCAGCGTCCAACAGCCGGGCACCCAGCTCCGATACGAGCAGTTCGGCGTTATCGGACTGTTCGGACCGCCAGCCCCGCAAATGCTCCCGGACCTGTGCACGGGCCTCTGTCACCGCCTCCGGCCCTGATATGAACAGCTGCGATTTCGGTGCCGGCTGCACAGGAACCTCGGGGGCGTCCTCCGGGACGGAGACAGCGGGAACTCCGGTATTTGGCCGGTATCCCGGATTGGGTTGCCAGTACCGCGGCAGTTCGCGGGCGAGGGCGGCGAAATCGCCGTGCCAGACTTCCGCGGGAATTTCGAAGGTGCCCATGATGCGGTCACCGCGCAGCCCGCCCGGCCAGTGCACGGAGACGATGCCACCGTTGGCCTCCACCACCCCGAAGCCGCCGGGCGCGTCGACGACGTGGATACGGCGTACCATCGTCGCCCCGAACGGCGGGTGGTCCACGTTCATCGATTCGCCGTAGTCGGCGGCCCGGTTCACCCGCACCGTCGTGTAGACGACACTCCCGTCGCGCTGCGCACCCGGAAGAAATCCTTCTTCCCACAGTTCGGGGCCGGGACGCGTATCACCACGAAACAGCAGACCTCCCCCGATACGCCAGCCCGCTCGGACATAGTCGGTCTCGAGCGTTTCCCATCGCCCGCGGATCGCATCGAGGTCGATGCCCGTATCGGCGGCCGACGCGAGCAGGACATCATCCGGCAGTCGAGCGGCCTCACGGCGCCAGCGCACCGGCGCCGTGGGGCCGTCGAGGATCGCCCGCACCACCTGAGCGCCGTCGGACGGGTCCACACGATTTCCGGTGTCGGACGGAACCACCTCGGTCGGCGTCGCCGGTCGCGTGTGGTCGGTACCCGCCTCATCGGGCGGGTCGGGCGACCACGGTGTTCGAGGTGCGTCGACAGTGTCTGCGGGGTCGGGCTGCTTGCCGCGCCGGGCTGCGGTCGCGCCGGTACGGTTCGGAGCGCCGCCGTGCCACTCCTGCCCGTGCTCGTCGTGGTGGAAGGCCACCGCCGCGTCGAGGTTCGGTGCTTGGGCGAACGGTTTGCCGTGTTTCCGGACGGGGAGGTCGAGGGCTTCGGCGGGATCGAATTCCTGGAAGGCGATCGGGCCGGGGACGGGGCCGGGGCCTCCGGCGGGGCGGGGATGGTTGCCGGGAGCGGGGCGGGTCGAGTTGTGCGGGGCGGGTTCCGGTCCGGGTCGAGGTGGAGCCGGTGCTGCCGGGTCGACCAGGACACCGGTGATGTTGTCGCGCTCCCCGGAGTTGATGGCGTGCTGTTCGACCGCGGCGAGTCCGGCGGGCAGGTTGCCCGGGTCCGGCGCCAGACCTTCGAAGACGGTCGCCGCCAGTGTCTGCGCCGCGAAGTTCTTGCCCCACGCGCCGTCGGTGCCCAGGAACAGCAGGCCCGGACCTTTAATCGGGACGGTGTGAGCGTGTGACTCTCCGGTGTCACCGGCCGGATTCCCGAGGAAGCGCGACAGCGTATGAGCGAAGTCGAGGTCGAGCGCCTCGGCTTCGCTCATCGGCGGATTCCTGCTGTCGCCCCGCATGAGCCGCGGGACGATCGAATCGTCTTCGGTGATCCGCTGTGAACCGGTGATATCCGGGCTGAGCCAGTAGGCCCGGCTGTCGCCTCGCCAGTCCACGGTGATCTGGTGCGGCTCCACCAGCGCGATCACCACCGCGGCGGCCGGAGGTGTGGGGTGACCCGCGATTCCGGGAAGTTGCGCCAGCGCCTCGACGGCCGCCGCGGCGGCTGCCGTCGCGCCCTCGACCAGCGCAATCGGGTCGAAACCACCGTCGGGTCCGACGTCTCGCAGTTTTTCGATCAGGTGATCGCGCGCCGCGGCCGTGGCCTCGGCGGAGGCCAGTTCGCTCGATTTCGAGCTCGACGTACCGTCGGCGGCTACCGCGATCTGAACGACCTTGCCGCCGACTACCAGCTTCGCGATTGCGAAGGAATCCTGGTTGTTGTGATGGTCCCCGCCTGCCTTCCCGATACCGATATCGCTGGACCCGGCGATGGATCCGAGGTTCGCGGTCATCCGGGAGGGGTTGGTTGCCACGTCGCGGTAGTGCTCGAGCAGAGTCCGCAGGTAAGTCTCATCGAGCGTCCGAGGTGGTAGCTCGGCCATCCGTACCAACTCGTCCAGGAGATCGTAGGAACGCTGGAGGGCGTCGTACTTCGCGGCCAGCGCATCAGCGGCCGTTTCGTTGTGCTCGGCCGCCTTGTCCGCGACTTCACCCACCCGGACCAACTCGGCGAAGGTGTTTTCTGCGGTCCGGTAGAGCTTTCCGAGGTCCACGTCCGCGAGTGAGACAGGCGCGGCGTTCGTCTCGGGAGAGTTCTCTTTCTGTTCGGCTATTGCCATGGGTTTCGGTGTATCCCGGGCCTGCCCGCCCGTAAGGACCGCGCTGCCGGGGCCGGGTGCGCCGGTCGCGGTTTCCGCCGGTACCGCATTGCGGCTCGGCGATTGTGCGTACGGGTTGTCTTCGGCCGGCTCCGGAGCCTGCGGTGCGACGTACCACGGACCACGCTGTTTCGACCACGGTGTGGTGCCGGGTTCGCGTGCGGGGGTGCCCGGCGTGCCAGGGGTCTGGTCCAGCCGGTCGCCGAGTGCCCGGACACGCTCGTCGGCCGCGCTATATCGATCCAGTGCTTCGTCGAGCCCGGGCCCCGGTCGGCCACTCTGCGCACGGGCGACATCCGATTGCGCGGCCAAGCGCTCGTCGAGGGCGTGGAACTGGTGGACCAGCAGCCGGAGCCGCTGTGGGTCCGCGGACGGACGGGACAGGTCGGCGTGCAGTTCGTCGAGGTAGGTGCCGGCCCGCGTCACCCGGGCCAGATCTTCGGGGGTGGCATGCCTGTTCCGGCGTGCGGCGCCGGCTTCGGCGTCCACCGCCGCGCGGACCGCGTCCAGCCGGTTCTCGTCCACTGCTGCGCGCAGATCTGTTGGCGCGGGCGTGGGTTCGCCGGCCTGGATGCGGGGCTTGTCGGGGTTGCGGGCGTCGGGTCCGGCGGCGTCGGCGTCCGGGCCGTTTCCCACGGCGTTCCAGACGGCCCGATCGATGGGATGCCGGAGGCCGGGCCGATGCCGTGGACGTACGGGATCACCGAACGGGTCGATGTTCTCGGGTGCGAAGGCCGGTGGAACACCCGGCGGCTGGGGCGAACCACCGGGACGTGGCGGGGCCGGGGCGGGCGGTGTGGGTTGCGCCTCGGATTCTTCGCGGCGGAAACGCATGGTCACCGTTTTGCCGGCGGCGCCGGCGGGCGCGAGTTCGTAACCGAGTGAGTCCACGGTCCGCATGACGATTCCCCCGCCGAGGCCGTGGGTGCCCTCGGTACGATCGGCGCCGAGCCGGGGGCCGTTGCTCTCGTTGGCGATCAGCGCATCCAGGTCGATACTGTCCAGCAGTGCTTTCTGCGCGGCGGGATCGTAGCCGCCGGTGGAGTCGGAGTCCTCGCCGGAAGGGAAAGCGGGCTCGGCCTGCGCTGGGACGCGCGCGAAATTCCAACCTGGGACAACACGGGACTCATCGGAGATCGTCAAGACGAACTCATCGTTGCCGGGTCCGCTGAAACCTGCCCTGACCCGGGCGCCTCCTTCGGAGGCGTAAGTGTCCACGTTGCCGAAGAATTCGGAGACCGCCAGCCTGATCATTTCGATCTGGTCATCGGGCCAGTTGTTTTGCTCCAAGAGGCCGACCACCTGGCGTCGGACGGCGCTACCGCCCGGGCCGACTTCACCCTGCGCGAAGGCCATATCGATCAGCGGATCGGCCGGGTGCGGGGCCTGTGGTTGCCGGTCGGATGTCTCGGGGGCGACGAGGGTGAATCGGCGTGTCCGCTCGCCGTTCTTGTGTAGTTCGATTCCCCAACTGTGGGACTTCTCGTCCAGCAACCGCAGGGTCTGTCCGGTTTCGGTCGGTGTGATGGCGCCGGTCGTGCGGTCGGGAGTGTCCCGGGTCGGGGCGGTTCGGCTCTGATCCACCACCTCGACCACCACCCACTGGTCGTCTCCGCGGGTGATATGGATAACGGCGGGGCTCTGGGCTGTGGTCACCAGTGCGGTGATCAGCTCGGTGGCGGCCGGTATCTGTGGTTCCAGTGATGTACCTGCCAGCACTGCCCGGGTCGCCGACACGGCCTGGGCGCCTTCCGTGGTGAGGGTTCGGACAGGTTCCGCAGCGGGTTCGGTGCGTGTGCCTCCCGGACCCGCCTGCTCTGCCCGGCTCCGCGCGAAGATCACCAATCCGGTCAACGCATCGTCGGCATCGTGCACGGGGTCGGAGGCACCACGCATCGGGCGGAAGCCGAGGCGCGCCACGGCATCCCACACGCCGTGTGCTGCGAGCGGATCGAGCACCGTGGTCCCGGTCAGGACTCGACGGGCCTCGGCTGTGCTCACTCCCGCCGCTACGGCGACATCCTCGAGTCGCGCGCGCCTGAGGATGTACGGGGAAGGTTTCTCGGGTCTGAATTGGGCGGCCAATTTACGGGACAGCTGCTTGTGGACCAATACGCCCAACCGCGTCGAATTCTGGGGATGTACGCCCATCTCCGCGGCAGCTTCAGCAGGTGAGTACCCCCGAAGGTAACGCCGTTCCGCCAAACCCGCCAGCAGCTCGGGCATCTTGCCGATGGCGCGTGCCAAGGCGGCCCGGGGCACCGGGATCGCCGCCGGGCCGCGATCGGGGAGGACCTGTGGGAGCAGGTTGCGGACAGCGTCCCATACCCGCCGTGCGACGGCTGGTGTTTCGACTTGCCCTGCCAGCACTCGGCGTACCTGGGTGTCGGTCGCTTCCGCCTGTGTTGCGATATCCGACAACGTCGCCGCTGTACGACCGGGGGCGCCTCCGGCCGCTCGGATCAGCGGCAGGTCGTGAACGCCCCGGGCGGCAGCGTCGAGCACTTGTTGTACAACATCCTCCGGGTGCCCGCCCCCGCCGAGGAGGATCCAGTGTGCGGCTGCCACATCCACCCCGGCCGCCTGCGCGATATCGGCCAAGCGGAGGGTCCGGTGATCCGCGGCCGGTACCCGCGGGCGAGCGTCCGCATTCTGCATCACTTCGGCGCCGGGCAGTCCGACACCGGATTCGGGCTCCCTGTCGAACACCAGGCCGGTGGGTGCGCCGGGACCCGATTCCGAGGCTGGGTTCTGCCGCAATCCGAGCCGGTTCGCGGCCTCGGGCACGCGTGTGGCGACCGATTCCGGCACACTCTCACCCGCGAGAGCCCGCGTGGCCGTCTCGGTGTCGACCCCCGCCAGCCACGCGGCATCTGCGGTGTTGGCCGGTCGCACCAGACCGTCGATGTCGACGGGTGCACCGACCGCCGAGGAAAATCGCTGTACCACCGAGTCTTCCGCCAGTGCCCGCGAGAAATGGGCGGCCAGGGAAGCCAGGGCGGTCCTGTGCAGTAGATCTATATCGGCATCGGGCCCGAGCGCGGCCACGATCTCGGCCGACGCAAGCCTGTCCAGGTACTTTGCTTCGACGTAGCGTGCCACATCCGGATCCAGTTCGGCCAAGGAGTTCTGCAGGGCGGAACGAGTGATGACCCGCAACGGCGGCGCCCCTGCGGGCCTGGTCCGGAACCCGAGTTCATCGGCGGCTTGAAGAATGCGGGCCGCGACTTCAGGATCTCGGCTGCCTTCACCGCGCAGCACCCGGTACACCTTCTGGACCGGGACTCCCGCTTGCGCGGCGACATCACCTGCGGTGATTTCCGCGGCGACCCGCTGGGCAGGGGGAACGACCCGTTCCGCCGGTGGCCGCAAGAGCCCGTGACGATAGGCGGCTTCGCGGATCACGGCAGCTGCTCCGGAGGTCAGCAGAGGTCCCTCCCGAAGCACCTTCGACACCGTGGCCACCCCCACACCGGACTCACGCGCGACCATGGCGCGAGTGACCCGGTGTGTGGCCGGATTCCAGAATCCGAGCCTCTCGGCTGCTTGGTTCACCAACGCGACGACATCATCGGCGACGGCCGACCTGCCCTGGAGCACCATCTCGACCAATCGGGGTTCGACGCCGACCTCCGCGGCGACCGCACCGATGGCAACCCGGCGCGCATCGTCGGGAGCCGGCCCGGCCGGCGAGTCTTTCGGGAGCGGCGGAACAGTCGTCACGGGGGGACTGTCCGGTCGGGCTTCCGGCGGGCCCGTCTCCGGACCCAGGTGTGTGGCGATATTCCGTAGACCCGACTCGAGCAGTGTGTTCACCTGCTCGACCGGAATCCCCATCGCCGTTGCGACCGGCCCGGCCCGCTGAAGGTCTCGGACCCGCATCAGCACGGCCCGGCGTTGCGCTTCGTCGAGCTGTCGGATGGCATCCCGGAACCGTGTCCGGTCGGCCGCCTCGATCCCCGAGATGTTCGGATTCGACGGGGTCACGTCGTCCAGATCGCCGTATTCGGCGGCGACGCGGGCTCGAAAATCCGCGAACTCGCGGTAGCCACGGGCATGTTGCCGGGCAAGCATCTCGAACCACCGGCCCGGGGAGGCAGCCGGTATCCGGTCGTGTTGCCCCGCGGCGTGCGCGAATATCTCCCTGGTGAGTTCGGCAGTCACGTTCCTGTCGCGGACCACCGATTCGACGATCCGGGCCACATCGTCGTGGTACCGGCCACGTAACTCGTCGAAGGCGGCGATGTCACCTTCACGTGCGGCCGGCACCAGCCGCCCGGTATCGAGGCCGGAGCCCGGGGCATGACCCCGTGGTGTGGCGGCGGGCCGGGTGGGTGCAGGCGGAGGGCTATCCGGCTGTGCGGGCTGCTCGTTCGGATTGCTGCCATCCCACTCCCGCCCGTGTTCGTCGTGATGGAAGCCCAACGCCATATCGAGGTTCGGGCCGCCCGGGAAAGGCTTGCCGGGCTTCTTACCCGGGAGGTCGAGTGCTTCGGCACGGTCGATTTCGTGGTGGGCGATGGGGCCGGGCGACGGCTGGGGACCGCCTCCCCGGCCCGGCTCGGACCGGTTCGGACGGGGGGCGCCTGTTTGTTCGGCCTCGGACAACCCGTCGCGGAAATGGCGGACCAGGGTGGCGTTGTTCTCCGCGAGCCACGGTGCCAGCTGCTCGTGGAATCGGTCGAGAGCGGACAGTACGTGGTGCGGGGATCGGCCCGGCTGGAGATCGCTGTACCGTGCGGTGTACGCACCGTCTTCGCGGCGGAGGTCCACCGTGACCTGCCCGGGGTGCCCGCGCACGGGGTGCACGGTCAGGGTGATCGAGTAGCTGTTCAGGCCGGGCGCGGTGCCGCTCACCGAGATCCAGTAATCGTTGCCGAAGCCGTTGAACATCACCGCGGTGTCGTGAGCCACCCGACTGATGATGTTCGCGATCGTCGACTTGATGCTCTCGGGATCCCACAGCCGTCCCTGAGTACGGCCCAGGGCGACATCCGCGGCCGTGATATCGACCCCCCGGGTGCGCATGACATCCAGTGTCTGCACGATGAACCGGAGATCGTAGCGCTGGTCTCCGAATGGGTAGCCCCCCAACGCCAGCTTGTAATCGGGTTCTGCGGGATCGGGGACCACCACGCCGTCGACCACGAACCACAGGCCCCATCCGATGACCCCGTCGGCTCCCGGCTCGTAGGTTTCGTACAACCTGGCGTGCGTCACCACCGAAGCCGGTCCGGTTCGGATATCGTCCGGATCCGCGCCGATCAGGAAGCTGTCCCCGTCCGGGGCGGAGGTGTAGAGGTTGTCGTCCGCGTCGTAGACCTTGCCGTCGCGGATCGTCACGCGCTGGAAGGGCACCCTCGTGGAACCGATTGCCACTACATCGGGTTTCGTCGCGCGCGCGAGCTCGTAATCACGCTCGGGCGGATGGTCGGTGGCCGCGCGAGGACCGGGCTCTCGGACCGCGGGGCGATCGGACGGGTCGGATTTCTCGGCAGGGACTGTCGCGGGTTTCGGCTCCGGCCCGGGCACGGCGGTAAGGATTTCGTCGACGTCGGCGATGAGTGCGTCGGCGATCTTGAACTGCTGGATCACTTCGAGTCCGCGTTGCTGCCGGGGCGTCAGAGTGCCGTTACGTTGCCGGGCGAGCAAGCCGATCAGGGTTTCCTCGACCCGCCGGGGAGTGAACGGTTGCATCGCTCTGCCGCCCAGCGCGATCAGTTCCGCACGCAACGCATCGCGTTCGGTGCGCAACGCCGCCACACGAGCCGGGTCGGTCGCGAGGTCCTGGACGGATGGCATCCGGCCCGGGGCAGCTGCCAGCGGGGTATCACGGCCTTGGTCGCGGTCCGCGGACGTTGCTGCCGGTTGTTTGCGTGACGGGCTGCCGGGGCGGCCCTGGCCGGCGCCGCCGGTCTCGTCTGTGTCGCCGGACTGCTGGAGAGCCGGCGGTGGCGGAGCCGGAACCTCCTGTTGCTCGCCGGGTGGTGTTTTGCGCCGCTTCTTACCGGGCGGCGGGCCGCCGATACCGGCCTGCGCCCACGGCACCGGGCGGACGGTTTCCACCGGCTTCTCCGGTGGCGGGGCGGGTGCCGCCCCCGGTCCGGTGGTGTAGTTCGGGATACCGCCGAGGGGAGGGGCGTATTCGAGGCTGTGCGGATTGAGTCCGGGCCGCTGGGAAGGGTCGGTGGGTGCGCCCGGCGTGGTCTCGTCCGGACGTTTCGCGTAATGGCCCGGTAGTGGGGAGACTTCGGGTGCAGTGGGCGGGGTCGCCGGAAGGTGGGCCGGTGGCGCGGCCGAGAACCGTTGTGGCGGGGTGACCCAGGGGATCGGCGGGGGTTCGGCGTGGGGGTCGGTATCCGAGGGTTCCTGGTCGGGGTCGTGGGGCTGGAAGCGGAGACGTTCGGCGGGGATCTTCGGGCGTGACTCGGATAGTTCGCGGGGGAGGACCGGTTCCCGGTTGGATTCGTCCTCCTCGGCGTGGGGGACGCCGGGGATCGTGATGTAGTCGCCTTGGGCGCGCTCGTATTCCGGGGGGCGTTCCATCGGGTAGGTGGTGCCGTATTCGCCGGGGTCGGGGATGAGGCTCGGGCGGGGCATGGTCACCAGTGGGCCGGGGAGTTGGGGGCGGAACTCTTCGGGTTCGGGGGGCTGCTCGTCCGGTCCGGCGGTACTCATGGTGGGGCCGGGGGTGGGGGTCCGTGCGGAATCCGCAGGGTTCGTGGCGGCGGCGGCGGTGGTGGTGGTGGGCGGGACGGAGCCGGGGGACGGCTCGGCGGGTATTCCGGATTTCGGGGTGGGAAGTGAGGGCTCCGGGCTGCCGGATATCGGGTGCGGGGCGGGCGTTGTCGTATGCGCCGGTGGTGCGGTGGTCGCGGAGAACGGTTCCGCGGGGGTGACGTGTGCGCCAGCCACCGGAGGAATCGAGGTGGGTTCGGGTGCAGCGGGCCGGGCTGTGGGCGTCGGCGCGGCGTCCGGAGCGGGGTTGGTGCGGGCGGAGGGCACGTCACCGAGAGGCGTGCCCTGCCGTGCGGCGACCTGATTCGGTTCGGGTCGTGCGGTGGGATTTTCGGCGTTCGGGGGTGGCGTGGAGGGCGATTCGGTGGTCTTGGTGGCGGACCCGGCGTCGTCCTGCGCGCCTTTCACCGGCGGCGGCTCGGTGGGGCGGTTCGGTGTTTCGGTGGCTCGGCCCGCCGGTGTCTCGGTAACCTTGTTCGCCTGCGGCTCGGTAACGTCGGTTGCCTTCGGCTCGGTGGCCCGCCCGCCCGACTCGGTCACGCGATTCGCAGTCGGTTCGGTGACCGGGCTCGCGGCGGTCTCGACCGCCTCGTTCGTTCGGGCTTCGGTCGCCTGATTCGTCGGCTCGACGGCCTGATTCGCGGTGGCTTCCGGGACGGTGCGTGGGGCGGGGTCCGCCGAGACCGGCGCCGCGGGTTGGTCGAACATCCTGGCCAGGTCCGCGAACGCCGCCTCGGCTGCCGGGTCCAGTGGTGCCGATTCCGGGTCCGGGGGTGGGGCGGCGTCTCGTTCCAGGAGTGCGGCACCGCCCTCCGGGCGATTGCCCAGCGGATCCCAGGGCAGGTCCGGCCGGCCGAGACCGTCGGAGCCGCCGGGTTCCGCGCCGTCGAGCGGGAGCAGCGGCAGTCCGTCGGCGAATTCGACACCGTTGGTGATGAGGACGTCGGGTAGCTCGGAGAGCCAGGTGCCGAGGGCGTTCGGGTCGTCCGTCACGAATTCGGGGCTGATCTGCCGGCCCTCATTGTCGACCAGGTATTCGCGTTTCCAGCCTTCGGAGGAGATGTCGCGGACGATATCGCCGGTGCGTTCGTGGATGACGGTGTGCCCGGCCTCGGTTTTGGTGACGGTGAAGGCGTGTGCGCCGTGTTTCATCTGGATGGCGCCGGCGACGTGGCGGCCGTTGGCGCCGGTGCGGATGTCCTCGACGAGGGCGCGGGGTGTGTCCCAGCCGCCGGGTTTCATATCGCCGTTGAGTGCTTTCATGTAGCTCACCACGTCGACGCCGCGGGTGCCCGCGGTGTCGGGTAGGGCGGAGGGGTTGATGCCGTTGTAGCCGGTTTTGCGGTATGTGTCGGCGACGGATTCGGGGGCGCAATACATTTCGCCGGGGGTGTAGGTATCGGGTGCGGGGGCGGCGTTCCAGGCGCCGTCGCCGGAGTCCGGTGGTGGGGTTTCGGGATAACCCGCGGGCCCGTCGTCACCGCGGTATCCGGTGGGTGCGTCGCCGTCTGTTTTCGCGGTGGGTGGGTTGGCGTCGGAGTCCGCGGCCGCGAGGTTCGGTTCCCCGCCGCCGTCGCGTGGTGCGGAGGTGGACTGTTCGGGTGCGGCGGGCGGGGTTCCGCCGTCGTTCACCGGTGCTGCCGGTGCGTCGGCGGCCGCCATCGCCGGGCGCACCCCGGACTCCGCACCGCCTTCGGAACCGACCGCGGGGCGCGACGGTGTGGTCGAGGAGTCCAGCGAGATCCGTGGCGGGGCGGAGTCGGGGGTCGCGGCCACGGGCGCGGCAACGCGAACCGGCCTTGCTTCCGGCGCGGATACGCCACCGGCGGGTGCGGGGTGAGCCGATCCGGGTGCGGGTGGGGGGTGAGCCGATCCTGGTGTTGGTCCGGTGGCTGTTCCCGGGCCTCGGTGTGTGGTGGGTGTGGCCGGTTGTGCACCGGAGTCTTTCGGTGCGGCAACGCCGTTGCCTTCCGTGCTGGGGCTGGGAGGGCGGGTGGCGCCGCGTTGTTCGGCGACGAAGGCGTCGGCGGCGTTGCGGGCCGGGCCGTCGGGGAACGCGGCCGGGTCGATATCGATAGTGCGGAACACTTCGTCGACCCCGCCGGCGAGGTCGCGGGGAACTTCTTGGCCTCGCGCCATATCCGTGCTGGACAGGTTCCGTGGTGGGCGCGCGTGGCCGTCACCGGTCGAGGTGACCGGCCTGAGTGGGCCGTCCAGGGCGCCGGAAGCGGCCGCTACCCGGTTCACCGGTCCCGGGCGCCGGCCGGGAACGCCGGTTATCGCGGCGCCGGGGGTCGGCGGTGTGGCGCGTCCGGCGGCGCGGGCGGCGTGTAGGGAGGAACTCAGCGACGTGACGAGTCCGGACCCGAACCCGGTCATCACCATGTTCATCAGGTCCCGGCCGCGGAGTTCCCCGCCGGTGACCGCCCACGCCGCGATCCCGCCGGCCAGGCCACCGGAGATACCGCCGAAAGCGCCGGCGGCGAGGGTCGCCAAGACCTGCCGGCGCATGCGTGCTGCTCTGGACGCGGTTTGCAGGCCGCGGCGGGTCACCGCCGCCGCGGCCGCGCGTCCGGCCGAGGCGCCTACCACGCCACCGACACCGCCGGCGAGCACGGCGACCCCGACCTCGCCCCATTCGATGTTGTCGCGGTGGCCTTCGGCGACCTGCAGGCGCTGGGCTCCGTAGTTGACGCCGCCGCCGATGCCCATGCCGAGCGCGGCCGCGCCGAGGGTCATCGACAACCGGGGGAACCGCACGATCCATTTCGCGAGGATCTGGGCCATCCAGGTGAGCATGTTGCGCCAGCCCAGGACGACGGCTTCTTTGGCTGCCAGCCGCTGCGCCAGTCCGATCACCGACCCGCCGGCGGCGAACATCACCAGCGACGCGGTGAGCTGGATGGTGAGTGCGATGGCGATACCTTTGGCCAGGTATTGCTGGAATTCGAGGGCGTTGGCGGCTTCATAGATTTTGCGGGCGAGGGTGTCGAGTCCTTCGGAGACCGCGCGCATGTCGGCGGCGTTGCTGTTCAGTAGTTCTTGCAGCGCCGCACCGGTTTCGGAGTCCATGGACGCGCGGACGGTGTCGAGGGTGAAGTCGTCGAGTTCCTGTGATCGGCGGACCAGCCTGTCCGCGGCCGCCGACAGATAATCGGCGCAGCGGCGCATCGCCTCCGGGTCACCGACCGGGATATGACCGATGACGAGGTCGGTGACCCAGGGCGGGATACCGTCCGGAAGCTGGAACGCCACTACGGATCCGACCGCCCACGCGCGTTCTCGACCACCAGCCGATGCAACACCTTCGCCGGCCCGCAAGCCCGATCACCGAGCAACTCGACCTCGGCGAATCCGTCGATGAGGGCGGCGCCGGGGGCGAGGCGGCCGCGCCGGAAACATGCCCCGCTCAGCTGCTCCCGCCAGTCCCGGTATCCGCGCACCACCGAGGCCAGGGTGTCCCCGTGTGTCCAGGGACCGCTGATCCGGTGGTATTCGGTGATCAGCGCCTGCTCCGCCCACCGCCGCACCGGCGCACCGGCGGTATCGGCCATGATCCGGGCGAGAGCATGCACGATGACCGCGTAGCCGGGGCGTTCGCCGGAGCCGGGAGCGATCCGCGCCGACAGCGCCGCCGCCCTCAGCTTCTCGGCGATGATGCCGGGTTCGGCGAAGGCCCGGCGCTGCAGCACGATCCGTGCCGTGGGCTGCCCATCCGCCGGTCGCTCCCATCGCACCGCCGTGAGACCGGAACGAAGTTCGGCCACCTCGAGACCGCCGAGCGCGAGGAACGGATACCTGGCCAGGAGGTCGTCGAGCGCGGCGGCGATCTCGGCGACCGAGTGCGGGTCGATACCGGAGGATTCGAAGCCGGTGAGGCGCAGGCCGTGCCGGCGGGCCAGCGCGCGCGCCGCCTCCAGCGCCGCGGGATCGGTTCCCGTGGATTCGGCGCCCGGCCGGGCCGCCACGGGTTTGTCTTTCTTCCGTTCGCGTTTCTTCGCGCCGGGCTGCGGTGTGCCCGGTCGCTGCGCGGCGGGTTGCTGCCGGGCGGGCGGCGGCGGCGGGGAACCGCCGGTGGGGGAGAAGACCTGGCCGCGGGGCGCACCGACCGGGATACCGTCTCGTTTCCACGGTGTCGCGGGCCGGTCGGCTCCGGTCGCACCCGGGGCCCGCGACCACGGTGTCTCCGGTGCGGCGCGGGCGGGCGTGGGGTTCGACGGGGCGGCGGGCCGCGCGGAGGTCGCGGTATCGGGGCGGGCGCCGGGGTTCGGCGTGGTAGCGGGTGGTGAACCCACCGCCGGTGTGGTGGCGTCCGAGGTGCCCGGGACGGTGTTCGCGTCCGAGGGGCCGGGGTCGGAGCCGGTGGGGTTTCCGCCGGTCGGTGCCGAGGCGCCGGTGGAGTCCGGGAAGGCCGGCGATCCCACGGGAGGGGTCCCGGGCTGCCAGGCCGACGGATCCGGCGTGGTCACGGTAGCCGGTGTCACGGTGGTGCCCGGCGGCGCCGTGGCCAGGGGATCCGGCACCGCGTTCGCCGGCACCGGTGTCCGATCGACCGGAAGCGATCCGGGTACGACCGGACTTCGGGTGATAGTTTCCGGCCGAGGTGTCTCCATGATCCGGCGGGCGCCATCCAGGTCCTGCTGTTCGAAGGCACCCGCGGCCCGATCGGTTCCGGCGCTGATCCGGCCCAGGTTCTCGATGACCGTACGGAACGAGGTCAGCCCGTCGTCGAGTTCGGGTTCGTAGGTCTCGCCGAACATGCGGCCCGGCTCGTCATCACCCCAGCAGCGGCCTTCCCCGGCCAGCGAGGTTTCCAGTTCGGAGAGGTCACGCCGCGCGTCTTCGGCGATCCGGGCGAGTTCCGGAGACAGCGCGCGCAATGCGTCCAGGTCGATTCGCAGTGATTGCGCCATACGACCGTCCTCAGTGCCTGTACCTCATCCGGAGTCCAATTGTCCCGTGCGGTGCCGCGCGATCGGTTCCCGGAATTCCCAGCCCTGGGAGTTCCGGGGTTGCGCAGGAGGGGAGCGCAGGCAGTGGACTCGCGTGGAGCCCATCGTCATGGGTCGAGGACGGCCGGTCCGTGACGTTCGGTGAAGGCGCGCTCCTGCTCGGCGACGGCCGCGGCCGGGGAGGTCGACGACGTCGAATGCTCGAGCGTGCCGTCGTCCGATACGTAGAACACCGCTCGGTCGATGGCCATCTCGCCCTCGGCGACCGGGACGTACACCATCCAGCCGACGCTGAACCGTTCGGCGGTCAGCCGGGTCAGTGGATAACCGGCGGTGTTCAGGCCCCGGCCGGTGATGTAGTCGCGGACGAACGAGATCGCTTGCTCGGCCGGTATGGGTTCCGGTCTGGTGGAGGCCAGCCCGGCGAGTTCGTACTGGTGGAAAGCTCCGTCGATATCGTGGTCGCCGGTGAATACGTCCTCGAGCGCCGTGCGCGTGACCACGCCTGCCTCGGCGGCCGATACGAGTGCGGCGGCCTTTTCCGCATGGGCGGCGAACCCACCGCCGCCGGCCAGGCCGACGACGAGGTCCCGCACGATATCGGCGGTCCACACGCCCGGCAACGCGGTCGCGCACTGGATGGAGGACGGCGACTCGCCGCGGTACCAACGCCCGCCGTCCCACCAATAGCAGAACGACAGCAGACCCATACCCGCGCGCGTGTTGAGCGTCTCATCGCAGACCCATCCCGGCGCACCCGCGTAGAGGTCCGGTATCGGAGCGCCGTGGTTGTACGCCGCGTCGAGCTCGGGGGCGTCCCAAACCCCGCCGGACAGGACGGCGCGACCGTGGGGCAGCGTGTACAGGGTCGAACCGGCGCGCGCCGCGCCCTCGAAAACCCCGGTCCACGGCAGGATCCGGGGCCCCCACTCGGACCGGGCCGCGACGAAGGCCGCCGAAATCGTCGCCCAGCGGGCCCACAGGATCGGCAACGGCGGGAACTCGTTCTCCACGAGCGTCGGCCACACCCGCTTGTCCCGGTCCGCCCGGACCTGCGCCGCCGCCTGCTGTGCGCCGCGCCGCTGCCGGTCGCCGTGCCCGATATACGCGCCGAGCCACACGGGCACTTCAGAGCGCGGGAACGCCTCGAGGTCGGCGCGGTACGCCTCTGGGGGGAACAACTGTGATTCGGGAAACGGGTCCTCGCCGTAGTCGTATTCCACCTCGGGCTCGCCGGAACCGGTCAGCGTGAGCAGCATCCGCCACCACGGGCCGCCGGGACCCGCGTGCTGCCGCCGGTGCTCGCGGGCGAGTTCCAGCACGGTCTCGGAGGGCTGGGACGAGAGGACCTGTCTGCCGTCGGAGTGGACGACGACCGCATGCTGGGCCGTCACGGTGAGCGCGAATACCGCGTCGATCCGTTCCCAACCGGCCGGCGCCTCGGTGACCAGCGCCCGGATCAAGGGATGGTCCGGAGTCGGTTCGTAGGGTTGGTCGGGCACCGGCTCTCCTTCCGCGGCCGTCGCCTTCGTCGCTTCCGGACGAGTGGG
The DNA here is from genome assembly GCF_040638875.1 of Nocardia sp. NPDC024068. NCBI lineage: Bacteria > Bacillati > Actinomycetota > Actinomycetes > Mycobacteriales > Nocardiaceae > Nocardia > Nocardia sp. NPDC024068. The sequence continues at coordinate 32,813 of NZ_JBEZYU010000035.1, forward strand.
CGGACGGGCCCGGTCACTGTGTTTCGCGATCGTCGCGACGCACGCGGGCGGGGCCGGTCGGGGGTGAGGCTACCAAGTCGGCAGGACTGGTTTCACGCGTGGGAAACAGGGGCAGTAGTGCGGTTCTCGCCGGTGGGCAGTCAGTTTGCTGGTGCGCGATCAGATTTCGGATGGGCGGTCAGAGTTCGGGCGGGCGGCTTTCGGGGGGGCGCAGCGTGCGTGCGCGCGAGCGGTTCCCGGGAGCGCCCGTGCTGGGGGTGCTCCTGTTGTGGCTGAAGTACGCGATGGAGGCTTTGTCGACGTTCTGGTCTCCGAATTGCAGGACAGCCTCGCCATTTTCGCCGCCCGTGTCGAGTAACCGCGGTACCGCGTTGCCCGGGTTCTCGATATCGATCTCGAAAACCCGGAGTGTGTCATCGACATTGGTGATGATCCGGCCGAGGTATTCGGTGTCCTTCTGGGCGACGATGAGGGCGACGTCGACCCCGTTTCCCGGGGTGCGGACGATATCGACAACCGCGCCCAGGTTGTCGACGGCGTGCGGCCGGAGCTGGGAGCCGAGAACGGCTTCGAGAGGTTTCGAGTTGCCCTCGATGGGTGCGCCGGTGTTCGCGGGGAGCGGCTCGTTGTGCGCGGCGCTGCGGAAGCGGGGGATTTTGGAGAATCTTCGGCGGCGCGGCGCAGCGGTGCTCGTATCGCCGCCCGCCGCCGACTCGGCCCGTGGGCGTTGAGCGTATGCGCGAGCGCGGTGATTCCGGCCGCGCGGTGTGAATGCGCCGCTGGCGTCGAATTCCCGGAATACCCGGTCGAGCTGGATCGCAGTGTTCTTGACGACGATATCGGGATCGGGCGTGGTGACCGATCCCGGGTGCCGGGCCGAACCGTCGCCTTCCGGCGGTGCTTCCTTCGCGTGTCGCAGCGTGCGAAGGCCACTGATGGTCGCCCCGATGACCAGCGCGCCGAATGCCGCGGCGGCTCCCATCGCCGCTCCCTCCGGACCGGCTATCGCCATACCGGTGGCGGCTACTATGGGGCCGGCCGCTCCGCCCAGCGAACCGGCGATATTGGTGACTGCTGTAAGACTGCCGTTGAATTTCTCGGGAAACACCTTGCCCCAGTGAATGCCGAAAGCCAGGTTGTTGAAATGGGCGGCCACACCCGACAGTGCATAGGCACCGGCCAGCACCGGCCAGCTGTCCGCGGTCGCAAGCACTGCCATCGAGGCCGACAGGCCGACGAACGAAACCGGATAGGTCCATTTCAGGTTGACGCGCTCGAATTTCTCCGGTAGTACCGCCCGGGTGAGCAGGATACCGCCGGCGACCGAGGACATGAGTACTGCCGCGATACCGCCGTTGAAGTCCAATTCCTCGATTCGCACCGACAGGATGAACGTGCCTGCCGCGGTGGTGAGGACCGCGGGGATGTTCATGATGGTGAAGTTGCGCATCCATTTGTCCGCCCAGAGGACCTTCAACGCGTCGGTGTACTTGACCTTGTCTTTGGCTTCCGGCTCCCCTGGGGGGAGCTTGCCCAGTATCAGCGTATTCGTCGCTTGGGCCAGCGCGTTCAGTGCGGCCGGGGCCCACGGCCCGACCAAAAGGGTCAGGGGTCCCACGCCTTTGCCGAGCCCGGCCGACATCGCGCGATCCCGCAGCACCAGTCTTTTGGCAAGTGCTTGGTCGGCCTCTGTTTTGGCCAGCCTGGGGGCGTAGACGAAGTTGGCATTCTGGGCGATCGCGTCGCTGGCCATGCCGACCAGGTACGCGCCCGAGAGGGCCACCATGAATCCGGGTTGATCGGCCAGGATCCAGATACCGCTGGTCGTCATGACCGCGGCGGTCCCGGCGGCGTTGTAACGCAGTATGGCCCGGCTGTCATAGGCGTCGGAGAGTTTCCCGGCCGCGGCTTGACTCAGCACGGTGACCGCCTGGCCCGCAGCCAGAACGCCGGCGACATCACTGGCCGAAGCGCCGTGCCGAAATGCCACCAGTGAGTAGGCGGACCCGAAACCGAGGCTGGCGATATTGCCGATAACCGCACCGTTCGATCTCAGTTTGAGTTCGGTTGCCGCCGACGGCTCTTCCTCGGGCGGAGTATCGCCACGGGTCGCGCCGCCGCCGTCGCGGCGGACGATCCCGAGCTCGCGGACCGTTCTGTATTTCTCCTGCTTCAGGCTCTCCCAGCTGTCCAGCGGTTTGTCTTCGAGCCAGAGCGCCGCCGGTATCGGGTCGCCCGCGTGCACAGCCGGAAGTCCCGGTGCGCCCGCGCGCCGTCGGCCGGGCACCGAAAGCGGGGTGGGCGGTAGGTCCTGCTGTGGCTTCGACCAGGGAGTCGGGGCCTGCGCGATGGGCCGCGGTGTATTCGCGGCCGTGGACTCGGGGAGATCCTGCGCCCGGCGGCGTCCGGCCCGGGTGCCGTCTTCCGGCACGACCCGCGCCCAGGGGATCGGGCGGAAGGCTTCCACCGGTTTGCCCGGCGGGCGGGCCGGGGTGAGTGTGGGGACGCCGGCATGGTCCGGGATATCGCCCGGCGGCCGGAACTCGTCGAGGCCGTGCGGGTTGTGGCCGGGGGCGCGGGACGGATCCGTGGGCGCCCCCGGTGTGTACTCGTCCGGGCGAGTGGAGTAGCCGCTGGGGAGCAGCGTGGGGTCGGTGAGGCCCGTGGACGTGTCGGCGGGCAGGTGTGGAGGCGCGGCGGTGAAATGCTGTGGCGGAGTGACCCACGGGGTCGCCGGGGTTTCGGCTTCGGGGTTGGCGTCGGGATCGCGGTCGGGGTGCTGAGGCTGCAGGAATCGCGGTCGTTCCGCTGGGAGATTCGGACGAGGGTCCGCGATTTCGCGGGGCAGGACCGAATCCCGTTTCGACCCGTCCTCTTCGACGGGTGCGATACCGGGAATCGCGAAGTAGGTGCCGTCGGGGCGCTCGTGCTGCGGCGGGAGGTCCAGCGGATACGTGGTGCCGTGCGCACCGGGATTCGGGACGAGACCGATCCTGGGCAGGTCCACCAGCGGACCGGGGTTCCGGGGGTGGAACTCCTCGGGTTCGGCGGGCAGCGCCTCTGGTCGATCGTCCGAACGGACGGCCATGACCGGGTTCTCCGTGGGCGGCAGCTCCTGGACCGGCGTAACTGCTGCCCAGGGGGTCGGATCGTCTGCCGGCGCCGCGTGCGCGGCTGCCGCCGGGATGCCGGCCGTCGCCGGTGGGGCAGCGGTGTGTGGGCGCCCGGGAGCCGGGCCTGCCTCGGCCGTCGCCGGGGCCACCGGGCCTCGGGGCTCCGGCACGGTGCTACCGGCTGCGGGATTCGCCTCGGGTTTCGGCGGCGAGGTGGCAAGACCGGTCTCGGGGACCATTGCCGTGCGAATTGTGGGGTCGGCTCTCGGCGCGGGTTCCGGAGAAACGGCCGGAACGGGGCCGATCTCCGCGGTTGCCGGGCGCATCCCGGCGAGGAGCCCCGGTTCGACCGTAGGGGCCGGTAGGGCAGCGGCAGTCCGGTCTCCCTGCTGCGCATACCCTGCCGGTCCGGGATCGGCCACGGGTTCGGCCGGCAGGTCGAAATTCCGGGCGATATCGGCGAATGCCGCCTCGTCGGCGGGAGCGAGGGAGACGCGCTCCGGGGTCGGTGGCGGTGCGGCTTCCCGGTCGAGGAGGGCGGTGCCGTTCTCGTGGAGGTGACCGATCTTGTCCCAGGGGACGTCGATACCGGCCTTGAGACCGTCGGGGCCGCCGGGGCCGGAGGCGTCGATCCGGATCAGCGGGAGTCCGTTGTCACCGAACTGCACGGCGTTGGTGATTCGGGTCTCGGGCAGTTGGGTGAGCCATTGGTGCAGTGCGCCGGGGACTGTCTCGTCCCGGATCTTCACTCGCGAACCCGCGGGATCGACTCGATATTCGCGGACGATGCCCTCACTGTGGACTTCGCGGATGATGGGGAACCGCTCGGGCAACCCGCCGGGGCCGGGTCTGGTCACCATGAGCCGCTCGGCGACCATGACATGGCCGGGTTTGGTGTGGGTGACCGTGGCCGCGTGCGCACCCCAGTCGAATTGGAACACCGCGGCGGCGTGGCCGCCGTTGACGGCGATATCGTCGATGAGTTCTTCGGGTGAGCGCCATCCGCCGGGTTTGAAATCGCCGCCGAGGGCTTTCGCGAACGATGCCGCGTCGACACCCTCGATGGCGGCGCCGTCGCCGATCGCGTCGGCTCGGCCGTACCACTGCGCGCCTCGCTGCTCGGCCCATTCCTGACTGCGTGCGGCGACTTCGGGGGCGCAGTACATTTCGCCGGACTTCGGATCGTAGTGGACCGTACCGGGATGGTAGGCGCCGTCGCCGGTCGGCGGCGGATCGCCGTCGGTGATACCGGGTGTATCGCCGCGACCGTTGCCGGGTGGATTGCCGTCGGTGGCGACAACGCCGTCGCCCGCCGGATTCGGACCCGCGGCAGTGTGGTCGGCGGCCGGCCCTGCTGTCGCCGGGTCGTGTGCCGTGGTGGCGGGCGCCTCCGCGACCGACGCGGTCACGCGCGGACCGGGGTCGCCACCGATCCCTTCCGGGGCGCCGGTGGCCGGGTGCGAGGTGGTGACGGATCGCTCCGGCACCACCGGCGGGGCGGGTCCGTCTGGTGTGGCGGATACCGAGGCGGTGACTCGAATCGGGCGTGCCTCCGGTGCCGCCGCGGCGCCGGCGGGCCCGGGATGGCCTTGCCCCGGCATGGGGGCCGCCGGTGTCCCGGGACCACGGTTCCCGGTAGGCGAAACAGACTGTGAGCCGGCATCTTTCGTCGCACCGCCCGGGTTGTTCACCTCCGGCCCGGCGCGGCGGGGAGCGCCGTTCTGTTCGGCGACGTAGGCGTAGTAGGCCTCGCGTGAGGGACCCGGCGCGAATTCTCCGGGTTCGAAGCGCCCGGCGGCGTTTTCGCCTATTTTCGTGATTTCGCCGGCGAGCCGGCCGGTGACTGCCCCGTCCTGTCCGGTGCTGCCGCGAGTAATGCTCTCGGGCGGCGCGACATGGCCGTCGCCGGGAGCGGAGGCGATATCGGGCACCGGCCCTTCCGCGGTCGGGCTCGGGACCCGTGCTGCCGATCCGGCGGCGGCACGGGCGGAATTCACTGACGAACCCACCGATCCGACCAGTCCGGAGCCCGCGCCGGTGATGATCATGTTGATCAGGTCGCGCTTCCGCAGATCGCCACCGGTGACGACGAAGGCGGTGATTCCGCCTGCCAGCCCGCCGGCGCCGCCACCGGCGACGCCCGCGGCCAGGGTCGCCAGGACCTGCTGCCGCATCCGTGCCGCTCTGGATGCGGAATCAACGGCGTAGCGCCCGACCGCCGAAGCGGCCAGCCGACCGGCATAGACGCCGGCGATGCCGCCGACGGCGCCCGCGGCGACGGCTACCCCGACCTCTTTCCAGTTCACTTTCTCGCGGTGGCCCTGAGCGACCTGAACCTGCTGCGCGCCCCAGTTCACGCCGCCGCCGATCGTCATTCCGAGTACGGTCGCGCCGAGGACCATCGACGCGCGTGGGAACCGCACCACAGAGGTGGCGAGTATCTGGGCGAGCCGGGCGAGCATCTGGCGCCAGCCGAGCATGACGGCTTCCTTCGCCGCGAGCCGCTGGGCGATCGCGATCACCGAACCACCGGCGAAGAACAGCGCCCCCGATACCGCCAGTTGCAGCATCAGTGCCGCGATTATTCCGATCGCCAGGTACAGCTGGAATTCGACGGTCGTCGCGAATTCGTAGGTCTTGCGGGCCAGATCGTTCAGACCTTTGGCGATGGCACGTTTATCGGTCACGATGGTGTCGAGCTGTTTCCGAATGGCCGCGCCGGCCGCGCCGTCGATTGCGAGCTCGACGTCGGTGCGGGCCCGCTCCTCCAGCCTGTCGGCAAGGGCGTCCAGCGCGTTCGCTGCCGAGGACAGATGGTCGGCGCTGCGGCGAATCTGTTCGGGAACGGCCTCCGGTAGGTGTCCGACGACCACTTCGGCGACCCAGGGCGGAATACCGTCCGGTAGTTGCACCACTACGGAACCGACCGCCCGCGGGCTCTCTCGACCGCCACGCGGTGCAGCGCTTTCGCCGGGCCGCACGCGCTGCCGGCCCGCAATTCGACCTCGGCGAAACTGTCCACCGACGCGGCCAGTGGATCGAGGCGGCCGTGAGTGAAACAGGCATCGCTCGCGCTGCCCCGCCATTCCCGGTATCCCCGGACGACGGCGGCGAGGGTGTCGCCACGGTTCCACGGACCGCTGATGCGGTGGTACTCCGTGATCAACACCTGCTCGGCCGACCGCAGCGCGGCCGGTCCGGCCGTATCCGCCACGACTCGGCCGAGAGCATGGACGATGGTGGCGTACACGGGCCGATCGCCGGATCGGGGTGCGATCAGTCCCGCCGCCGTGGCGGCCGTCGTCGTCGCGGCGGCCCCCTCGGGAGTCGCGAAGGCGGAGCGCCGCAGCAGAATCCGGGCGGCGGCGGGCTCATCGGCGAGCCGGTCCCATCGGACTCGGTAGACGGCATCCGCGGGGAGGTCGGTGATATCGATTCCGCCGAGAGCGAGAAACGGGTATTTGCCGAGGATATCGTCGAGCGCTGCCGCGATCTCCCCGACGGAACCGGCACCGATGCCGGAGGTTTCGAATCCGGTCAGCCGCAGGCCGTGCCGGTCGGCCAGGGCGCGTGCCGCCTCCAGCGCGGCGGGATCGGTGTGAACGGCGTCGTCGCTCGGCCGGCCCGGTATCGGCTCGGTCTTCTTCTGTTGCTTCTTCCCGCCGCGCGGGGGTTGCGCGGGGTGGTTTCCCGGCGGCGGGCCCGCCGAGTTCGGTGCCGATATCTGATTCCGGCCCGGCCCGGCCGCGGCATCGCTCCGTTTCCACGGGGCGGTCGACGAGGCGGCGCCGGTAGCACTCTTGGGCTGCGACCACGGGCTACCCGGAGCTGCTCGGGCGGCCGGTGTTCCGGGTGCGGCGGTAGGCCGTACTGCGCCGGGGCGTTCGCCCGGCGGTCCGGGTGTCGCTCTCGTTGCGGATGCCGGTGCAGGCTGCCCGCCGAGTGCCGATGGGTCCGAGCGGGCGGCCGGGTACTCGGTCCCGCTGGAGATATCGCCTGGAAATCCGGCGTCCGTGCCGGCGGACCCGGGCCCGGTTGTTGCCGTGTTGTCGGGTCCGGCCGTTGTGGTGCTGTAGGGAAAAGTGTGCGTTGATGATCCGCCGGTCTCGCCCAGCGGTGCCACGGGGGCGCCTGCCGGCTCGGTTCCGGTCGTCGCCGGGCCCGGATACCGCGCCGGGCCGGATCCGGGCGGGATGTCGCCGGGGAACTGCTCGCCCGGAGAGGTTCCGGGAGCGTCGGGGAGGGGCGTTCCGGGAGACGAGGGATCCTGTATCCAGCGGTTCCCCTCCTGGTCCTGGCGTTCGAAGGTATCGCCGGCGTCGCCCACCGCCGTACCGACCCGCCCGAGGTTGTCGATCACCGTCCGGAACGCGGACAACCCGTTGTCGAGCTCGGGGGCGTAGGCCTCGCCGAACAACCGGCCCGGTTCGTCTTCGCCCCAGAACCGGCCCTCCTCGGCCAACCCGATTTCGAGGGCGGCCAGCTCCCGCTGCGCCGCCGCGGCGATCTGAGCCAGTTCCGGGGACAATGTGCGCAGCCGTTCCAGATCGATTCGCAATGATTGCGCCATACGACCGTCCTTCTGCGGATTTCCTGATCTGAAGGAGCAATCATCTCTCGCCGAATTATGTTGTCGCAGAGACGCGTTCTCGCCGATGGGAATCCGGGGACCGGCGGCCGCCGCGGATCAGCGGTCGAGTACCGCGAGCATGCCGGAGACGGCCGCCGGCCACGTGAATTGTTCGGCTCGTTGCCGTGCGGCACCGCGCCGCAGTGCCGGCGGCCGGGCCAGCAATTCGGTGACGGCGCCGGCGAACGCCGCCGGATCGTCGGCGGCGACGGCGCCGCAATCTGCGGTGACGATATCGGCCAGGGCCGAGGAGCGGCTGGCGACCACCGGTGTACCCGCGGCCAGAGCCTCCAGCGCGGCCAGCCCGAACGTTTCGTGCGGACCCGGGGCGAGGGAGATATCCGCGGTGGCGAGCAGCGTGGCCACCGCGGTGCGGTCGGTGATGAAACCGGTGAAATGCACCGCGGGCATACCACCGGGAAGGGCAGGCAGGGTCCGGGCCCGTCGCTCCAGGCCGTCGCGGCGGGGGCCGTCGCCGGCCACCACCAGCCGGGCGTCGACCCCGGCGTTGCGTAGCTCGCCTATCGCCTCGATACTGCGGTCGACGCGTTTCTCCACCGACAACCGGCCGCAGTGCACCAGCAGCGGCCGCCCGGGCAACCCGAGATCGGCCCGGAGACCGCGGTCGTGGCGGTTCGGGCTGAACAGGTCCAGATCGACCCCCAGCGGCACCATCTCGACATTCGGCGCTCCGATCCGCCGGAACTCGGCTCGGGCGAATTCCGTGGTGCACACGACCATGTCGTATTCGGCGGCGGTCCGGCGGTTGGCGATATCGGCGCAGGCGCGGGCCGCCCGGTCCGGCATGATCTGGCCGAGTAGCCGGTCCAGGCGCTCATGGGAGATCATCACCCCGGCCACATTCCGGCGCCGGGCCCAGCGTCCGAAACCACGCAGGGTCAGGCGGTCGGATACCTCCAGCGTATCCGGCCTCAGACCGGTCAGGACATCGGCAACCCGGCGTGGGTCCGCGGCCCGGTAGCCCCCTGCCCACGGGATCTTCACGGCAGGCAGGGTGATCCGCAGGACTCCCGTCTGCAATACCTCTTCGTCGCGCCGGGGGCCGGGCACGATCAGCACGACTTCGTGCCCGGCCGCCACATATCCCTCGCCGAGATGATGCAGCGCGGTCCGCAGGCCGCCCGAGCGCGGACCGTAGAAATTCGCCAGTTGCACAATGCGCACGTCGCCGATCGTGACCCGGGCCGGGTGACCGGTGGAACCGGGCCGCTGAATGCGCGGTGAACGAACGGTGTTTTTTGTTCGCCCGGCCGCTACTGGGCGGGTAATCCCCGGCCGACCCGGGGCAGATCGAGGTTGAGCGGGATCCGGCCCACGGCGAGATGCTCCTCGACTTCGTCCGCGGGCAGCGGCCGGGCGATGAGGAAACCCTGAGCGCGGTAGCAGCCCAGCCCCACCAGGGTGCGGGCCGCGACCGGGGTCTCCACGCCCTCGCCGACGACGCCGAGACCGAACGATCCGGCCAGCCCGATGATCGATTTCACGATGGCCAGATCGTCGGTGCTGGCACCGAGGCGCTGCACGAAACCGCGGTCGATCTTCACCGCGTCCACCGGCAGCGCCTTGAGATGCGACAGCGAGGAGTAACCGGTCCCGAAATCGTCGATGGCGATCTGCACGCCCATTCGTTTGAGGCCGCGCAGCGTCACCTGGGTGCGGGCCAGATCCTGCACCACCACGTGCTCGGTGATCTCCAGGCAGATCGAGCTGCCGTCGATCCCGAATTGCCGCAGTACGTCCTCGATACGTTCCACGAAGTCCAGGCTCACCAGCTGCACCGGCGACACGTTGATCCGCATGACCATATTCGCGGCCAGCCCCTGCCGCCGCCACTGCGCGAATTGCGCGCATGCGGTGCGGATAACCCACCGGCCCAGTTCACCGGCCAGATTGGTGGCCTCGGCGACGGTGACGAACGCGCCGGGCGGCAGCAGGCCCCGGGTGGGATGCTCCCAGCGCACCAGCGCCTCCATGGCCACGATCCGGCCGGTGCGCAGATCCACCTCGGGCTGGTAGTGCAGGATCAGTGAGCCGTCGGATACCGCGCCGCGCAGGTTGAGCTCCACATCGTCCTGGAGTTCGAACTGGGCGCGCATGGCGTCGGTGAACAGGGCGACACCGTTGCCGCCGCCGGATTTGGCCGACAGCAGGGCATGATCGGCCCGGCGCATGATGTCGGCGACCGTGGTCTCACCCGGGATACCGACCGCGACCCCTACGCTGGCCCCGCGGCTGACCGATTCCCCGCCCACGGTGACGCGGCGGCTGATCAGCTCCTGGATCCGGGTCGCCTCGTGTTCGGCGGCGACGGTATCGATGGGTTTGGCGGGTACGATCACGAACTCGTCGCCGCCGAGGCGGGCGATCATATCGTGGGGGTCGAGATTCTCGCGCAGCCGTTCGGACAGGGTCCGGATGAACTTGTCGCCGGCGGTATGGCCGAGAAAATCGTTCAGCGCCTTGAGACGGTCCAGGTCCAGGAAGAAGGCGGCGACCGGCCCGGGACTGCCCGGCCGCAGGCGCTGCTCCATATGTTCGAGCAGGGCGCGGCGGTTGGCCAGGCCGGTCAGATCATCGTGCAGGGCGATGAAACGCAACTGCTCCTCGGCCTCCACACGTGCCTGCAACTGCGCGAAGAGCGTGGCGATGGCCTTGAGGACATTGAGCTCGCGGGTACTCCAGTCGCGGTCGCCGACCTTCACGAACCCGAGCAGCCCGGTCGCGCGGCCCCGGGAAACCAGGGGGACCGCCGCGGAGCTGATCTCACCCAGCCCGGATGCCGAGTGGATGGTCTGCTGGTAGTCGGCGGCGCTGGCCGGGATCAGGAAGGGCTCGGTGGCGTGCTCGAGCGATTTGAACACCGAATCGGCCTGGTCGAAGTACACGACCTTGAGCGGATCGGGTTCGGGGACGTCCTGACGCGGGGGCCATTCGGCGACCAGCACGGTGGCCCGGTTCTTGGGATCGTTGTGGCGGAGGTAGCTGAAATCGACATCGAAATAGTCGATGAGCATCGCCAGAACCTGCTCGGTGGCCGATACCATCGTCGCCGAATCGACGCCCATCAGCTCCGCGGCGACTTCGGTCACCAGCGAGTCGAGTGTCCGCCGAGGCACCTGATCTCCGATCACACTATCCGCGGATATCCCCGCCCGTTACCGGGCGGCGTCTGCTCCGCACGCTGGCAGCAGCCGCGTAACTCAGGCGTAATACCAGCGCCACGCTTTCATTTTCCGGCACGTCCAGTATGTCCAGGAAACGACCCTGAAGTGTGGACAGTCTATCCGCGTATGCCGCCGAAAGCGCATCCAGTTCGGTACGGGTTCGGGAAAACAAGAAGACCGGGGACATGGGCTGCACCGCCAGCCCCGACCGCTGCGCATGGATCCAGACGCGCTGGACGGCGGCGCCGGCGCGGGCATAACCGGTCAATACGACGGACTCTGCCGCCGCTCGGTCGTCGAAGGTCACCGCCACCACCGCGGAGCTGGAGCGCACTCTGTCCCGGGCGTAGTCACCCAGCGCGGCCCCGGCCGACCAGCTGTGCAACTGGGCCATCACATCGGCGCGTCGGCCGATCTGCAGGGCGACCCGCTCATCGGGGGCCAGTTCGAGCGAACGGGTGTCGATACCGTCGGCCAGGTCGTCGCCGGGGTGCCGCATCTCCGCGAACATCTCCTGGTGCAGCCGCGGCGTGAGATAGCGGATGCGGTCGGATTCGGCCAGTACCGCGGCCGTCTTCCGGAGCCCCGCCGAATCGCTGACCATCCGTATTCGCGCTCCCTCGGCCGCCGCGGCCGTGCTCAGACCGTCGATAACCGCGGCGGGAATCTGCCCGCCGTAACCGAGCCTGCGGTTGGTCTCGCGGGACATCGTGTAGGTGTAGTCGGCCGCGAGTACCGGATCGGTGCCGGTTCCGGGCCGCAGGATCGCGGCCAGCGGAATATCGGCGTGGGAGTCCTCGAGGAATTCGTACGGGCCGAGCACATTGTGCGCGGCGGCCGCGACGCGGGCGTTGTACAGCGCGGCGCCCAGGGCCACCGCACTGCCGCGGTAGCCGATATCCATCGCGGTCGTGTACCGGGTGTCGAGCCGGATCCGGATCTCGTCGTCGGAGGCCCGCAGCGACCAGGGCTGGATATTGCCGCCGGAGGGCGCTCGCTGGGCGCAGGCCAGGATGCGGTCGGTCGTCGCGGCCGGGAGCGGTTCGGGCTCGCCGTCGGCGTCGCATATCTCGATATCGATCTCGGGGTCGGCGAGGCCGTCCAGCGCCTGTTCCATATCGAGCCGGGTGCGACCCGACCGTAACGGCCGGCCCAGACCGATCCGGCGGACGGCCGTCGCGACACTGGCCGCGCCGAGCGCCACATCGCCGCCCAGTTGCGGCCAGCTGTTCAAGGTCTCGCCGACCTCCACCAGGCTGCCCGCCATCCGCGCCGACAGGTCCCGGGCGCCGAGCAGGCCCACGACGTAGGGAGCCTTGTCGCGGGTGGACAGCCCGCGTAGTTGTTCGGCCGCGGTCTCGCCCAGCAGACCGTGGAATGGGCGGCGCTCGGGTTCGAGGTCGAACCGCTCCACATCGAGGAGCCCGCGATCGCTGGTCTCCATGATCAGCGGGAGCCGCCGGCGCCGGGCCGCTTCCCGGATGAGCAGTTTGATATCGAGGGAGTCGCATTCCTCCACAACGACTCCCAGCCCGTCGAGGAATTCGTCGGCGGAATCGGCGTCGACGCCGGCGCCGCGTACCTCCACCGGGAGATAGGGGTCGAGTTCGGCGATCCGCCGGGCCGTGACGATCGCCTTGTTCACGGCGATATCGAACAGGGTGGCGGGTACGCGGTTGAGGTTGGAGAGTTCGAGTTCGTCGAAATCGGCCAGTCGCAGTGCGCCGCAGACCCCTTCCTGCGCCAGGGTGTAGGCGATGGCATGGCCCACGCTCTGGCCGAGGACCCCGACCGTCAGAGTGGCCAGACGCTCCTGTTCGGCCCGGGTGAGCTTGTTGCGGTTGCGGTCCAGCCGGATCGTCCGGAAGGTGCGGGGCCCCGGCAGCACGAGGACGCTGCGCCGCCAGGGGTAGTAGATCCAGCGATCGTCGTCGGCGGTTTCCCCGGTATCCGGCGGGTCGTTGAGACGGTCGAATTCGGCGGCCAGCAGCCCCCGTAGATCATTGGTTTCGATATGCGGGGTGCCGCGCAGCCCCGCCAGTGCCCGTTCGTCTTCGGGATCCCCCGGATTCAGGATCAGTGGACGGTATTCCACCCCGAGATCTGCCTCACCGACCATATGCGTAGCATTCCTCCCCACCGTGGCCGAAAGGTCGATCCGACCGCCTCGTCCGCGGCTCAGCTAATCCCATAGCGCGAAGTTCACCACGCATGAGCAGATACTGCAACTTATCAGCAAATATGCGATATGTCCGGATATCCCACCAGATCGGCAGGGTGCGGTACCGCTCGTCCGGGTACGGCACCGGCGCGATCAACTGTGCGACCACTCCGCCGCTGGCGCGGTGCCGATCGGTGGTGAACGAGGCGACGGTGGCGAACCCGTAGCGGGCGTCGAGCAGGTGGGGTGCGTGCGCCATGCAGCGCGATATCGCGGCGGCCAGATCGTGGCGCCGGGGCGCGTCCCGGGCCACCCAGGCGGCTCGCGATTCGACCACTCCGTGTGGGATCCGCCGGGCCATCATGAGACTCAGTTCGGAGGCGCCCGGACGGCCGGCCCAGGGGGTGAGTGAGGCCGCATCGGAGACCCAGGTGTAGGGGCCCTGGACCCGCACTCCGCCGACCACCTCGCCGGCGGCGTCGGTGGCGGCGAAGAACAGCGCGGTGGAGGAGCCGTCGCGGACGGTGTCGTATTCCAGTGCGGATTCGTTGCCGAAGTGGCGGTAGGATTCCCGCGCGCCGTTCAAGTATTTTCGCCAGAGTTCGGGGGAGCGGTGCGGGGTGGTAACGCAGATTTCGTAACCGGATGCGTTATCGCGAAATCCCGCAGTGCGGCCGCGGCACGGGTCTTCCAGGCCGACTGCGATTGTTTCGACAGTCATGCAGTTCCTACTCTTTCGCCGCGCACGCGGTGCTGCGCGGATTATTCGTTCAGCAGCTCGTCGGACGCCCCGGCTCGTCGACGTGCCCTGTGCAGTATCCGTCATCGGAACACAATTGACCAGAACTCTGGTTACTCTTCCGAAAACTGATCCGCGCCCGATTTGTTATCGCAGGTCAGCCCGGTCGATTCCAGAATGTGGAGTTACCACCAGACCGGTTGGTTCTGGGTTGGTTACCGGTTGGCAACGATAGGTTGCCGAATTGGTCAGGCAGTGATCGAGATGAACAACTCGACCGACTCCGAGCCGTGCCAGATCTCGATCTCCTCGCGATAGGCGCGGGTGATCTCCGCCGAGGCCGTGGCATCGTCGACCTGCGCCCACACGTCCTCGACCGGGTCGTGATAGTCGCCGTTGGGTACGAACCGGGCGAAGACACCCCGCGGGACCCGGACCAGTACATCGCCGACCTGGGCCGCGCCGGGTTCGGCGTATTCGAAACACACCAGCGCGTTGTAGGTCCCGGTGGGGGTGCGCACGTACACCGTGTACATGGGACGCCCGGAATCGGCCGGTTCGGTGCTGTCGGCGGCGCGTTCGCGCAACCGGTCCTTGAGAAACTCGATGAGTTCGCTGTTGCTCACCTTGAAACTGGGCCGGACCTTGGGAAATACCAGGCCCGCGTACACGGACTCGCCGCGTACCACGATCGTGTAACTCATCGAGGTTCTACCGCCAGGTAAAGGTCGATCTTGTACGCGTGCGGATAGAACTCGAAATCGCCGGAGAAGGTCCGTTTGATCTGGTTGTTTTCCTCGGCGTACGCGATCTGCGTCCACAAGCTGATCATGATCTGCGGAAAGTTACCCACCGAGCTGAACTTCGCGTAGCTGCCACGCGGAAGTCGCGCGACCAGATGTCCGCGGGTGACGTCGTCGAACGAGCTGCACTGATAGCCGACGATCTGGGTGTTGTAGGTGCTCAGATCAGGTGAGTAGTCCGTATAGGCCGTCGCCAGCGGACCGCCGAGCTCGTGATGCAGGACCGAGGACCATGCGCCCTCGAGGTCCCGGTCGCGCAGCTCACCGAGCGCTCGCTTGGGGCTGCGTACCGGGAGTCCGGCGACCCACGTCTCGTCCCGCTCGACGATTTCAAACTGCATGGAAAGACTCTTTCGAGATGTCTCCTGGCCGACAAGCCGACCGATTGGTCGGCCGGCTCGCCATGCTATCAACCGGCCGCGCCGCGGCCGGTGCGCGCGCAGGCCGCGCGCGTGGCGGGTGGTCTGCCGGCGGCGGTACGGTGCCCAGCCGACCAGCATGGCTTCCCGGCAATATTCGCGCCACCCGCCGATCTCCGCCGATCGAATTCGGCGAGGCGGTCGAGTAGTCGCATTCCACAAGGTGATTCGCGCATTTTACCGCTATTCCCAGGACTGGATGGCGCACCGGATATTGTTCCGCAGTTCATCGGTGTGGGCGTGATCCGCCATTGATCGTTCAGCGGAACTTCATCCGGCGTCGATACCAATGCCAGCATGATCGGCAGAATAGTTCGGTGGGCAACGCCCGCCCGGCCCGTACGCGCAGCGCGCGCGGCCCGGTAATCCGGACCGGCGGCTGTGCGCTCGTTCGGCACGCGCGGTGCGGAAACGCCACGGACGGCAGTGGTCCGGCGGCGTCTCAGGCGCTGTCTCGTCGTTTTCCTGCTGGCGGTCGGGTTCCCCGGCGTGCTCGGGGCCGTGGCCGTCGCCCAGGACGGTTCGGGTGCCGCCGCGCCGAGCCGGATGGACGGGGTCGCCTGGATGAATATTCGGGATTCCGCCGGGGTCTCGCTGGCCGATTACATGTTCGTCGGTGACGACGGCGGGCTGCTCGACCCCGGCGCCACCGTCGTGTGGACGGTCCTGGGCGTGGAATTCGTCGGATACATGGTCATCGTGACCACCGCGATCTGGTTCATCGGATTCGCGCTGAGCTTCACCTGGCTCGATCTGTTCGCGGACGCGCTACGCGGCACCGCGAACGCCCTCGCCGCGCAGATCGCCACGCCGATGATGCTGGTGACCGCGGCGAGTATCGGCGCCTTCTTCGTCGCCTGGTTCATCGTGCGCGGGTTCCCCGCCCGCGCGGTCGTACAGACACTGACCTTGCTGGCGGTGGCGATCTTGGGCCCGCTGTTCCTGTCCGCGCCGCTGGGAGCGGTGCTGGACTCCGACGGTCTGCTCTCGCAGGGCCGGGATGTGGGGATGGCGGTCACCGCGGGACTCGACGGGTCCGGTACCCGCGACCCCGATCTCATGCTGACCGACCTGCAGGGCGATATGGCCGACAATTTCGTGCGCCGCCCGGTGCAGGTCTGGAATTTCGGGCATATCGTCGACAACCGCTCCGCCTGCGCGGACGCGTGGTCGGCGGGGGTTACCGCGGGCGATACCGACGGGACGCGGCGCGCGCTGGACGACTGCGGCGACGCCGCGGCGGCGCACGCTGCCACCCATCCGCGGGTCGGGCAGATCGGCACCGGTCTGCTGCTCCTGGTCTCGGCCGCGGTTCTGCTGCTGTTCGCGGTGGTGCTGTCGGTGCGGCTGATACGGGCGGCGCTGGACGCGATCTATCAATGCTTCCTCGCGATATTCGGGTTCGCCGCGGGCGGTTTCGTCTTCGGCCCCACTCAGACGCTGCTGGTCCGCAATCTGGTGAACGCGGGGATCTCGGCGGCCCGGATGTGCGCCTACACGGTGTTCATCGGTGTCTATCTGTTGTTCCTGGGCAACCTCTTCCAGCAGGCCCGCGGCCAGGTGATCGCGGTCCTGGTGGTCGCGGCGGTCGTTCAGGTCGTCGCGATCCTCCAGCTGCGGAGACTGGCCGGGGCTATGACCCGGGGCTCCGGATTCGTGGCGAATCGGATCGCGCGAACCCTGCAGGGTGCGCCCGGTGGGCCGGCCGGGACCGCGCTCGGAATGGGCGGCACCGGAGGGCGCGGCTCCGGCGGTGGTGGGGTGGCCGGGACCGTGGCCGGCCTGGCCGCGCTCAACACGGTGAACGCTTCCCCACTGACCGCCTGGGCGGCGGGTCGCACCCTGAACCCGCTGAGTCCGCTGTCCGCCGTTCGGATGCTCAACGATCGGGTCAGTATCACCACCGCTGCCAGCCGGCTGCAAGGGCACCAGTGGCAGACAATGGCCCGGCAGAACTGGCGGCTGCTGGCACGACGGGAGGCCGACGCGTGGGGTGGGATCGAAACCGATCTCGGGCTGGCCCGCGCACTCAGCTATCTCATCAACAATCGGGTGCCCAACCGGCATCTGTCCGCGGTCCTGTTGGACGCCGGTGCAACCGATGACCGGGTGAACGGGGCGCTGCGCGCCCGTTCGGTACGCGACAACACCCGCTCGCGCGATCTCAACAGCTTCACGCCACTGCAGTCGGCGATCGCCTCCGGAAACGCTGTGTTGAACCATGCCGGCACAGACGCCCAGCCGGCCTTCGCCGCGCAGGCGGTCAGCGACGGCGACAGCCTGGCTCGCCATACCTTGGCACCGGTTCCCGGAGCGGCGCTGAACGAGGAGTTCATCGCCCGGGTGCGCCGGCACTGGCATTCCGATCGGGAACTGCGGGTCAACATCTCTGCCGAGGAATGGAGTTCGGTGGGCCGCGACACCCGCACCGCGATCGCCTTCGAGCTGGCCACCGATCACTACGCGTTGACGCGAGCGTTCGAGAGTGTTCCGTCCGCGGAGAATCTGGGCGCCCTTGCTGCCTCGGTCAGGCGACTGGTGAATCTGGAGCACGCCGCGCCCGAACTCGGGTTGGGACCCTGGAGCCTGTGACCGGCATGGTGCGGCGGATCCGCCGGCCGAGGAAGCGCGGCAGCTTCTGTGGTGCCGCGCCGCCTCCGGATCGGTACGCTGCAGCCGACAGCGCAGTCCGACGATCGGGAGTATCAGCATGGGGCGGGTCGACCGCAGGAAATCGGTGCAGGACGCGAAAACGCTGATCACGGGCGCCGCCAGTGGGATCGGCAAGGCCAGCGCGCTGGCCTGCGCCGCTCGCGGGGCGCAGCTGGTACTCACCGATATCGACGCCGAGGGCCTGGCCGCGACCGTCGCCGAGGTGGAACGCGGCGGCGGGACGGTACTGCTCGCCAGGGCACTCGATATCTCCGATTACGACGCCGTCGCCGAGTTCGCCGCGGCCGTGCACGAGGGATTCGGCAGCCTCGATGTGGTGATGAACGTGGCGGGTACGTCGATCTGGGGCACTGTCGACAGCCTGGAGATCCGGCACTGGCAGCGGATGGTCGATATCAACCTGATGGGACCGATCAACGTAATCGAGCGATTCGTCCCGCCGATGGTGCGCGCGGGCCGGCCCGGTGCGCTGGTGAACGTCTCCTCGGCGGCCGGGCTGCTGGCGCTGCCGTGGCACGCCGCCTACAGCGCGAGCAAGTACGGCCTGCGCGGACTCTCCGAGGTGCTGCGGTTCGAGCTCGCCGAGCACGGAATCTCGGTGCACGTGGTGACGCCGGGCGCCGTGGCGACACCGCTGGTGCGGACCTTCGACCTGGTCGGGGTGGACAAGGAGCATCCACGGGTACAGAAGGTGACCTCGCTGTTCACCCGGCACGCGGTGGCGCCGGAGAAGGTCGCCGCCGCCATTCTGAAGGGTATCGAGCGCAACCGATTCCTGGTGTACAGCTCATTCGATATCCGGTTCGGCTACTGGTGGAAGCGAAAATTCGCGTTCCCCTACGAACTGCTCATGCGACAGGCCAACCAGCAGTTCAGCACGCTGAAGCGGTCGGTGAATCAGGATCGGGCGCGCACAGCTGCGGATCCGGAGACGCCGCAGCCGCAGTGAGCGGATCGCAGGCGTCCGGCAGGCCGGTGTCCGGGCAGTTCAGATGAACGTCGAGGACGCGGGCGCCGGGTCCCTCGGCGCCCAGCCGGTCGTATTCGTTGACGAGTTTGCAGCTACCGAGTGACAGGCATCCGCAACCGATACAGCCGGTGAGGTTGTCGCGCAGCCGGACCAGCTGGGTTATCCGCTCGTCGAGGTCGACCCGCCAGGCCGTGGACAGCGTCTCCCAATCGCGCCGGGTGGGCGTGCGACCTTCCGGCAAACGATCCAGCGCGGCGCGGATATCACTGAGTGGGATCCCGACGCGCTGGGAGATCCGGATGAATGCCACCCGGCGCAGTGTCTCGCGCGTGTAGCGACGCTGGTTTCCGCTGGTCCGGCGACTGGAGATGAGGCCTTCGCGTTCGTAGAAATGCAACGCGGACACGGCGACTCCGCTACGCTCGGAAAGCTGACCTGGCGTCAGTTCCTTCGTGGTCCAATCCGGTGTCGGCATCGATACTCCTCCTTCATCCTGAACAATACTTCAGGTTGCCGGGGGCGCGGGCGGAATCGGGGCAACTGCGCCGCGAACATCTCGCGGCGCCGCCGTGCCCGCGGTACGTGCGCGCACTAATCTCGGGTCATGGGATCTGATGCCGCTCCCGATCCGGTCGCCGCCGCCCGAACTCGGAACGAGAACCACGCCTCCGCCGCCTACGGGGTCACGAGCGAAGTCGGCCGGCTGCGCGCGGTTCTGCTGCACCGCCCCGGCGACGAACTGCGCCGGCTGACCCCGCGCAACAACGACCAGTTGCTGTTCGACGGAATTCCCTGGGTGGAGCGTGCCCAGCAGGAACACGACACCTTCGCCGGGGTGCTGCGCGAGCACGGAGTCGAGGTGGTGCTGCTCGCCGATGTACTCACCGAAACCCTCGCGGTCAGCGGCGCCGCGCGTATCCAGGGTATTTCGGCCGCGGTGCACACCCGCCGGCTCGGGCATGCCCTCGCCGGTGATCTCGCCGCCCATCTGCGCGGGATCCCCGCACCCGAACTGGCCCGGGTCCTGATGGCGGGTATGACCTTCGACGAATTACCCTTCGCCGCCGACAACACCTCCCTGGTGCGCCGGATGCACCACGGCGGCGATTTCGTGATCGACCCGCTGCCCAATCTGCTGTTCACCCGGGACTCCTCGTTCTGGATCGGCCCGAAGGTGGCCATCACCGCGCTGGCGCTACCCGCCCGGGCCCGGGAGACCTCGCTGACCGATCTGATCTACGCATTCCATCCGCGCTTCCTCGGTGTGCGGCGGGCCTACGAATCACATACCGCCCCGATCGAGGGCGGCGATGTGTTGCTGCTGGCCCCGGGCGTGGTAGCGGTGGGAGTAGGCGAGCGTACCTCCCCGGCCGGCGCGGAAGCCCTGGCGCGCAGCCTCTTCGACGACCGGCTGGCCCATACCGTGCTGGTGGTGCCGATCGCGCAGAACCGCGCCACCATGCATCTGGACACCCTATGCACCATGGTCGATACCGACGCGGTGGTGATGTACCCGGGTGTGCGCGAAAGCCTCACCGCCTACACACTGCGCAGTGACGACGACTCCGGCAGTTGCGTGGTGACCGGTCCCGAGCCCTTCCTGCCCGCCGCGGCGGCGGCCATGGGGATCGGGAAACTGCGGGTGATCGACACCGGGCTGGACGGGGTCACCGCGGAACGCGAACAGTGGGACGACGGCAACAACACCCTCGCCCTGGCCCCCGGTGTGGTCGTGGCCTACGAGCGCAACGAGATGACCAATGCCCGGCTGGAGGACTCCGGCGTCGAGGTGCTGCGCATTCCCGGCTCGGAGCTGGGGTCGGGGCGCGGCGGGCCACGCTGCCTGTCCTGCCCGCTTGCCCGGGATCCGCTATGAAAACCGACCGGATGCGGTAAGAACGAGCCATGCTCGAGATCACGGTGTCGCACGATTCGGGCGTCCCACCCTACGAACAGCTACGGCTCGCCGTTATCGCGCGGGTCCGGGCCGGGGAACTGACCGCGGGCACGAAGATCCCGACGGTGCGCGCCCTGGCTACCCAGCTGGGCCTGGCCCCCAATACGGTCGCCCGCGCCTACCGGGAGCTGGAACAGGACGGGGTGCTGGAAACCCGGGGCCGCCTGGGTTCGTTCATCGCCTCCTCGGGCGACCCCACGGCCGACGCCGCGGGCCGGGCGGCCTCCGACTATGTCGCCACGATCCGTCGCCTGGGGTTGGACGACGCTGCCGCGATCCGCTACGTGGAGGCCGCCCTCGCCACTTGAACAGTCGGCGGGGTTCGCGGGGGAAACTGTTTGAGCGGGCTTGCTTGCCGAGGTGGGGTAGGTGGCGTTGCTTGCCAAGGTGGGGTAGGTGGCGTTGCTCGCGAAGGTGGGGTAGGTGGCGTTGCTTGCCAAGGTGGGGTAGGTGGCGTTGCTCGCGAAGGTGGGGTAGGTGGCGTTGCTTGCCAAGGTGGGGTAGGTGCGT
>NZ_JBEZYU010000035.1:54063-54218 GCF_040638875.1 Nocardia sp. NPDC024068
TAGGTGGCGTTGCTCGCGAAGGTGGGGTAGGTGGCGTTGCTCGCGAAGGTGCTGTGTTTATTGGCGCGCTGGCGCGCGCGGGGTTCGGCCCCTTTAGCGTCTGCTGTCAGCCCTCGAGACTCGTGGCTTCGCCACATGCGCTTCGAGGGCTGACA
>NZ_JBEZYU010000036.1:0-54097 GCF_040638875.1 Nocardia sp. NPDC024068
CGATCGTCGGATCCGCCTCGGCAGGGGCATTGACGAAGGACACGAACCGCGACAGCTTCTCCTCGTCGTCGAGCACGGCGGCCCATTCGTCGCGGCTTCGCCACATGCGCTTCGAGGGCTGACAGCAGACGCGGGCCGAACCCTTTATGGGCCTCGCTGAACTCGGCACCGAGAAGGTGACCCATCCAATGGATTGAGCCCGATCCGGATCGGAACCGGGTGGTGACGCCGGTACCGGACCATGCGCTGCGTAGTGCGGGGTGCGTTCGCGGGGATCTCTCGTTTTGTCCGGATGGTCGCATCCGTGTGGGGTGGGGCCCGCCCGGTTCTGGAGCGACCAGAGGGAGGGAGCGCAGCGACCGACCGCCGGGAGTGAAGAACCGGGTTAATAGGGCCCCACCCTCGAGCGGCGGAGCCGCTCCAAAATCACAGCCCGACCCTTCACGGAGGCGTCGATCCGAACCCCCCTTCACGGTGGGGTTGCTTCAACCCACCTCCCGACCCTTCGCGGAGGGTCGATCCAAACCCCCTTCACGGTGGGGCCGCTCCAACCCACCTCCCCCACCCTTGAGGGAGAGGTCGATCCAACCCCCCTTCCCGGAGGGGCCGTTTCAACCCACCTCCCCACCCATCGCCGAGGAGCCGCGCCAATATTTCAGCTCAGGTGTTCGTCGATTACCGCGCAGACGGCTTCGGCGAAGTCGCCGACGGCGTCGTTGCCGAGGCAGCGGGCGTCTTCCGCCACTCCGGCCCAGCGGTTGAGCAGGGCGTCGGAGCGGGGGACCGACAGGCCGTGTTCGCGGGCGGCGGCGATGCGGGCGTGGTCGGCGGGCAGGAACCAGTAGGTGCTCATCCAGGCCCAGATGAGGCGGGCCTCGAGGATTTTGTCCGCCAGCAGGTCGTCGTCGGCGAGCGCAGGCCAAACTCCGACGACCTCGGCCCGCCAGGCTTCCACCATCTGCGCGGCGCGTTCCCGGGACAGCTCGATATCGCACAGGCATCCGGGGAAGGACACCAGCGCGTAGGCGATATCGAGGGTGGCGTCGCGGTAGCCGCCCCATTCGTAGTCGAGGATGCGGGCGCCCTCGTCGTTGATGATCACGTTGTCGGGGCACAGGTCCGAGGGGCTGAAGGCCCGGAACCGGCCGCCGGAGAAGAGTCGCGCGCCGTGGGCGATCTGCTCGGTGACCTCGTCGGGCACTTCGAGCCCGAATTCGCGCCGCAGCAGGCCGGGTACCTCGGCGACGGCGGCTTCGGCCTGCTGGGCGATACCGTCGACGCGGTGGGCGACGTCGACGCGGCGCAACAGGGCCACGAAATCGGGTTCGCGGCCGATGGTCGCGGCGTGCATCCGGCCCAGGGCCTGCGCGAACGCCATCATGGCGTTGCGGGTGGCCGGTTCGGCGCCGGAGCGCAGCACATCGGTGAGCCGGGTGTTGTCCCCGAGATCGCTGAGCACCAGCAACCGGTCGGGCAGGCTGTGCGCGATCAGGTAGGCGCCGGGCCGTTCGCCGCGGCTGAGCGCGGTGGTGAACTGGTAGGACACCGCTTCCCGCAGGAACGCGGAGTCGACACTGGCGACACCGGGGGTGATCGTCACATTCTTGGGGTCCGCGACGGAGCCCCGCACCTGCTTGATGATCAGCGTGCGTGGTAGGGAGAAGGCGTTCTCGGCGACCCGTACACGTAGGACAGTCGTCCGTCCGCTTCCGCTGAGTTCGACGGGATCACTCAGCTTCACCGGAGCACCCATTCGCTTTGTGAGCAACTGTTGCGCTGCGGATACGACTTCGGTGGCTCGTTCGGCCAGTAGTGCAGTCATCGCATCTCAAGTTACTCGCATTCGGTCACTTCTAGCGAGCGGTTACACAACCTTTCCGTGTCGTCCGGCGTGTCAGACGTGTTCTCCGGCGCGCACCCGGCCTGCTTGACACCGCTGTACGGGTCGGGTTTTCTCGATCTGAACTGCTGTGCGCCACACCGGAAACCAGTTGAGTCGAAAGGTATGCCAGCGTGACCGACACACCGCGTTCCACCTCGGACTCCCCCGGAACCCCGGACACGCCAGGCAACCCACCCGCTCCCGGTGGCGAGCCGGTGTCCCCGCGCGTGACCACGCCGTCCGGGTCACCGCCGTCACAGGGTGGCGGCCCGGCGGAGTCCGGCGCGACACCGCAGCAGGCCGCGCCGGCGGTCGGCCTCGGGAAATCCGTTCCGGGCAGCGCCCCCGACGGCCGGAGCACCGCACCCAGCGACCCCACCCAGATAGAGACGGAACCCGGGCAACCGGCCGGCGGCCAACCGGTCTACGGGCCTCCGGGTACCGGGACGGACCCGAACTCCGCCACCGGCGCGGACGCACCGGTCTACGGGTATCAAGCCGTGGGTACCGGCATTCCCGGTCACCTCGATATCGGGCATGCGCTGAGCTACGGCGTGGAGAAGTTCCGGCTCAACCCCGGCCCGTGGGTCGCGGTGACCTCTCTCGGTGTGATCATCTATCTGGCCTTCTACGCGATCGTCCAGCTCTTCGAGCCGACGTCGGCGCTCCCGCTGATACTGCTGTTCGCGGGCGTGATGGCCGGATTGTGGGTGCTGCAGGCGGCGCTGGTCCGCGGCGCGCTGTACGAAACCGACGGCTACCGGCCGGGCTTCGGGTCGTATTTCTATGTCGGCAGTCTCGGCAATGCCTTCCTGACCGCGCTGCTCGCCTTCCTGGCCACCACGCTCGCCTCGGCCCTGTGCCTGGTTCCCGGCATCCTGGTGGGTATCGGCTGTATGTTCTCGCTGCATTTCGCGGTGGAACAGGGGCAGACGCCGGTGGAGGCGATCAAATCCAGCTTCCTGCTGGTGCTGCGTGACCCGGGCCGGGTGCTGCTGCTGGTGCTGACCGTGCTGGTGGTTACTCTGCTCGGGCTGCTGGCCTGCGGTTTCGGCCTGCTGGCCGCCGGGCCGGTGGCGGCGATCGCGGTCACCTACGCGTATCGCACGCTCACCGGCGGGCCTATCTCACCGGTGTAGCGGGGTCAGACGGCGCCGCCCTTGCCCGCCGCCTGCACCGCACCGTTTCCGGCGGCCTTGGCCTCGCTCTCGGACTTCGGAGCCGCGTCCAGACCGGCTTCTTTGCGCTGCTGCGCGGTGATCGGGGCGGGCGCGTCGGTGAGCGGGTCGACGCCGCCGCCGGTTTTCGGGAACGCGATCACCTCGCGGATCGAATCGAGCCCGGCCAGCAGCGCCACGATGCGATCCCAGCCGAACGCGATTCCGCCGTGCGGCGGCGCGCCGAACGCGAACGCGTCGAGCAGGAAGCCGAACTTCTCCTGGGCTTCCTCCTCGCTGATCCCCATCACCTGGAAAACGCGTTCCTGCACGTCTTTGCGGTGGATACGGATACTGCCGCCGCCGATCTCGTTGCCGTTGCAGACGATGTCGTAGGCGTAGGCCAGCGCGCTGCCGGGGTCGGTATCGAAGGTGTCGATCGATTCCGGTTTCGGCGAGGTGAAGGCGTGGTGCACCGCCGTCCACGCCGAATACCCCAGCGCCACATCACCGCTGGCGGTGGCATCGGCAGCCGGCTCGAACAGCGGCGCGTCCACGATCCAGACGAATGACCAGGCGCTCTCGTCGATCAGTCCGACCCGGTGCGCGATTTCCGAGCGCGCGGCGCCGAGCAGCGCGCGCTGCGCCTTGGCCGGACCGGCCGCGAAGAACACGCAGTCCCCCGGTTCGGCGCCGACATGGGCCGCGAGTCCGGCGCGCTCGGCGTCGCTGAGGTTCTTGGCCACCGGACCGGTGAGGGCGCCGTCCTCGCCGACCAGCACATAGGCCAGCCCCTTCGCACCGCGCTGTTTGGCCCAGTCCTGCCAGGCGTCGAGCTGACGCCGGGGCTGGGCCGCGCCGCCGGGCATCACCACCGCGCCGACGTAGGGCGCCTGGAACACCCGGAACGGGGTTTCGGCGAAGTAGTCCGTGCACTCGGTGATCTCCACTCCGAAGCGCAGATCGGGTTTATCGCTGCCGAATCGGCGCATCGCCTCGGCATAGGTCATATGCGGGATCGGGGTGGGGATCCGATAGCCGATGAGGTCCCACAGTGCCACCAGGATGTCCTCGGCCAGCAGGATCACGTCCTCCTGGCGCACGAAGCTCATCTCGAGGTCGAGCTGGGTGAACTCGGGCTGCCGGTCGGCCCGGAAGTCCTCGTCGCGGTAGCAGCGCGCGATCTGGAAGTACCGTTCGATACCGCCCACCATGAGTAGCTGTTTGAACAGCTGCGGGCTCTGCGGCAGCGCGTAGAAGCTACCGGGCTGCAGGCGGGCGGGGACGAGGAAATCGCGCGCGCCCTCGGGGGTGGAGCGGGTGAGCGTCGGGGTTTCGACCTCGATGAATTCGTGGCCGGCCAGCACCGAGCGGGCGGCGGCGTTCACCTTCGACCGCAACCGGATGGCATGGGCCGGTGCCTCGCGGCGCAGGTCCAGGTAGCGGTACCGGAGGCGGGCTTCCTCACCGGGCTGCTCGTCGAGCTGGAACGGCAGGGGGGCGCTCTCGTTGAGCACCTCGAGTTCTTTGACGTTCACCTCCACCGCGCCGGTGGGCAGTTCCGGGTTCTCGTTGCCCTCGGGTCGCTGCTCGATCACGCCGACCACCCGCACGCAGTATTCGGCCCGCAGCCGGTGCGCCTGTTCGGCGGCCGGTCCCTCGCGGAACACCGCCTGGGCCACCCCGGAGGCGTCGCGCAGATCGATGAAGATCACGCCACCGTGGTCACGCCGCCGGGCCACCCAACCGGAAAGGGTAACGGTCTGACCGGCCTGTTCACTTCGCAGTGAACCGGCCAAGTGGGTGCGCAGCACGGGTTTCCTTTCGACGTTCGGAGCACACCGGGACGGCCTCCGGATGCGGTTGCCATCGTAGTGCGCCGCGTCGGGCACCCGGAAACCGATATATTGCGAACAGCCGAGCAAAGCCGTGGCAATCACGTTCACAGACGGGATCGACCATGACCTTCAACGAGCATGTGCAGATCGATCCGGGCCGGGCCTCCTCCGGCGGCGGACCGGGACGCGGCGGGAAACTCGCCCTCGGCGGGGGTGCCGGCGGCCTCGTCGTGCTGGTACTGGCCCTGCTGCTGGGCGGGGATCCGGAGTCGGCACTCGGCCGGTTCACCGGAACCCAGGACCTCCAGCAGGGTGGTTCCGCGACCGCCGGGACACCCGATCACTGCCGCACGGGTGCGGACGCCAACAGATACGTGGACTGCCGCGTGGTCCTCACGGCCCAG
Organism: Nocardia sp. NPDC024068; assembly: GCF_040638875.1. Taxonomy (NCBI): domain Bacteria; kingdom Bacillati; phylum Actinomycetota; class Actinomycetes; order Mycobacteriales; family Nocardiaceae; genus Nocardia; species Nocardia sp. NPDC024068. Next base: position 5,282 of record NZ_JBEZYU010000036.1, read on the forward strand.
AGCCTGGACGCCGTGTGGTCGCAGCAGCTGCCGGAGCAGACCGGGACCACCTACCTTCCGCCCGGTATCCGGCTGTTCACCGGAGCCGTATCCACCGGCTGCGGTTACGCCACCAGCGAGGTGGGCCCGTTCTACTGCCCCTCCGATCGCACCGCCTACTTCGATGTGGGTTTCTTCCAGGAACTCGTCGACCGGTACGGCGCGACCGGCGGCCCGCTCGCCCAGGAGTATGTGGTCGCTCACGAGGTGGGGCACCATATCCAGACCCTGCTCGGCGATATCGGGCGGGCGCAGCAGGACCCGCAGGGCCCGGAATCGGGCGCGGTACGCACCGAACTGCAGGCCGACTGTTACGCGGGGATCTGGGCGCACTACGCCGACCGGACCCCGGCGCCCGGATCGGATACCCCGTTCCTGCGGCCGTTGACCGATACCGATATCCGGGATGCGCTCTCGGCTGCGTCCGCGGTGGGCGACGACCGGATCCAGGCGAGCGCGCAGGGCCGGGTGAACCCGGAGGTGTGGACACACGGAGCGTCGGAGCAGCGGCAGAAGTGGTTCCTCAGCGGCTACCGGACCGGGGAGGTCGCGGCCTGCGACACCTACTCGGCCCCGAATCTGAACAACCCGCCCGGCCTGCGCTGACGGCCGGGCGGGCGGCGCTCAGAACTGGTTGTCGTAGCCGAGGTCCTCGTCGGCGTCCACCGCGCCGATGACCTCCGGCGCCGATTCGCCGAGCGGTCCGGTGAGATCGTCGTTGCCGGTCGGGCTCCGGTAGGCCTCCACGGTGCGCCCGTGTTCCTCGTCGTTGCTGCGTTGCCCCGCCGCAGCGCCGGGTGCGCCGCCCATGAAGGAACTCGCCGGTGAGGTGGCGGTGGCGCCGGGCATCCCGGCGGTGAGGGCGCCCGGTCGCAGCACATTGGTCAGCGGGGTCTGGGTGGCGCCCGGCACTCCGGAGAGAACCGGCGATCCGGGCGAAGCGGGGGTGCCACCGGGCGAACCGGTGGACAACCCCGGACTGCCGGTGGACAGCCCCGGGCTACCCGTGGGGCTGCCCATCGGCGAGTGCACACCCGCGGCCGTCGTCGACGCCGGATCACCCGTGGCCGAACCGAGCATCGATTCCAGGCCCGAGGTATCCGAGGCGACGCTCTGCGCCTGCTGCATGATCGGCTCGCCGATACTCTGCGCCACGTTCTGGGCTGTCTCGGCGGCCTGCTGCCCGTTGACCCCGAGCAACTGCTGCACCATCCCGTTCAGCTCCCCGGTCTTGCCGGCGAGATCACCGCGGGTGATATTGGCGATGCTCACGGCCTGGCCCAGGTGCTGGGTGGCCGAGGCGATGAGCGCGGTCTGCGCGGGCGGGGTCATCACCACCGGCGCCAGGGCGACCGCCTGGCCGAGGAACGACGAGGCGACGGTGGTGAGCTGCGCGTTGCCCTGCTGGACCACGGTGGCCGCGGCCTGGGTCAGCGCCGCGATATCGATACCGCGCTGGCTGGTCTGCATTCCCGAGTTGTTGGCCTCCTGACCGGCGGTCTGCGCGGTCTGCGCGGCCCCGCTCTCCCAGGACTGCCCCATGGCGGACAGGCTGCTCTTGCCCACCCCCATGGCCAGCTCGATGATCTGGGACGACTGGCTCAGGATCGCGGTCGGATCGAGGGCGCCCATGACACCGGTCCCGAAACTGCTCAGCAGATCCTTGATCGGCTGGAAGAGAATGTCGATACCCGGCAGGGCGGGCAGCGCGGCCCCGCTCAGGAGATCCCCCACCGGATCCGACGGCAGCGCCGGGGCGGCCGCGGCGGGAGTGGCGGTCGCGGTGGCGCCTGCGGCAGCCGCGGGCGCACCCGCCCCACCGGCCGCGGCCGCCACCTGACCGAGAACGCCCTCCGCGGCGTCGACCACCGGCGCCGCGGCCTGGTTGACCACCCCGAGCAGGCCCCCGGCCTGCGCCGAGACGTCCTCGGCGGCACCGGACAGGATGTCATGGGCCTGGGCCGGGTCGTTCGGGAAACCGGACAGCCCGGGCGCACCCGCGGGCATAGTGGTGGCCGCGGGGCCGTCGTCGGAGATCCGCTGGGACAGTACGAACTCCGGCGCTTCGACCGGAACCTCGCCGTCCGGGAGCTGGGCCAGCGGCACATCCTGGATCGCCGCACCCGGGTCGGGCACGGTCTGCGCCGCGGCGGCCACCGGGGCCTCGGCGGGCACGGCCTGCTGTAGTTCGGGGGCGATCAGGCCGGCCGAACCGTCGGAGGTGTCGAGCGGCCTCACAGTTCCGCTCCCGCCGCGTCGAGCGCACCGGCGTTTCCACCATCGGTGCCGTCGTAGTTCAACGCGGAGGTGAAGGCCGCCTGGGACAGCTTCTGGTATTTGGCCGACAGATCGTTGATATCGCGCGCCTGCAGAACCTGGGCGGCCGCGAACATGGCCAGATAGTCGGCGCCGATCAATCCGAAAACCGGCGTCATCGCCGCGACCTGCGCCAGGGTGTCGAAATTACCGGCGGCAGCGATCTCGGTACCGATCCCGGCGTTGGTGATGCCGAAGGCTCGTAGCGCTTCGGTCTCCACCGACACATTACTCATCGGGCTCCCCCTGCTTCGTTCCGAACATCTGCGTGACCACCGGGTGGAATTCTTTTCACCGCAAGCGATATGCACCCCTGCGGCTCGCGATGGTCGCTGCCCGAATATAGCCCACCGGGCCTCCCGCGCACGAGGCCGCGCAGAAGGCCGCACCCGGGCGCGGAACTAGAACATGTTGCAAATTAGAACAAGTTCTATATTCTCGTCCCCATGAAGGTCGCGGTGACCGGCGCAGCCGGCTATCTGGGTACGAATCTGCTCCCGCTGCTCGCCGAGCGCGGCGACGAGGTCGTCGCCATCGATCGGGTGGCACCCCGCAACGCCGGCGCGGCCAACGTCACCTGGGTGAGCGCCGATGTGCTCGACCCGGCGTCGATGCGGACCGCGCTCGAGGGGGTGGAGCTGGTGTACCACCTGGTCGCCGTGATCACCCTCGCGGACAAGAACGACCTGGCGTGGCGGGTGAACACCGAAGGTGTGCGGGTGGTTGCCGAAGCCGCGCATGCGGTGGGAGCGCGCCGGTTCGTGCACGCGAGTTCGATCCACGCCTTCGACCAGTACAGCTGCGGCGGGAGCATCGACGAGACCACGCCCCGTTCCACGGACGCGGATCTGCCGGTCTACGACCGCTCCAAATGGGCCGGCGAGATCGAGCTGCGCAAGGTCGTCGAGGCGGGCCTGGACGCGGTGATCTGCAATCCCACCGGCGTCTTCGGCCCCGCCGATCACGGAGCCCCGCTCTCCCGGATCAATCGTTCCCTGCGCGACGCCGCACGCGGCCGGATACCGGCCATGATCGACGGCGGGTTCGATCTGGTCGACGTCCGCGATGTCGCTCGCGGACTCGTCCTGGCCGGTGAACGGGGCCGCACCGGCGAGAATTACCTGCTCGGCGGCGAGATGATCTCCATGCTGGACCTGTGCCGGATGGCCGCCCGGCACGGCGGAAAGCGCGGACCCCGCTTCTCCATCTCACCGAAACTGATATCCGGACTGCTGCCGGTGATGGAACCGATCGGCAAACGCCTCGGCACCGATATCGTCTCCAAGGCGGCCCTGGGCGCGCTGGTTTCGGCACCGCTGGTCGACCGCGCAAAGGCGACCCGGGAACTCGGATACCAACCGCGCCCGACCGACGACACCGTCCGGGATCTGGTGGCCTTCTTCGCCGATCCGCAGGCGCCCCTCTCCGATTTCAGCCCGGCGGCTTGACAGCCCTTAGAACGCGTGTTCGACTGGTCCGGTGCGGTGGCAGAACCAGACCCTGGACGCCGACGACGGCGCACTGCCCGGTCTCGGCCGGGCCGGGTTCGCCCGCACCGTACAGACTCCCGAGTTCGACGGGATCACCTTTCACGAAGTGCTCTGCAAGAGCGCGCTGAACAAGATTCCCGACGAGTCGGACCTCCCCTTCCGCTGGACCGTGAATCCGATGCGGGGCTGTTCGCATGCCTGCCGCTACTGCTTCGCGCGTGGCTCACACGAATATCTGGAACTCGACGCCGGAACCGATTTCGATACCCAGATCGTGGTGAAGACCAATATCGCCGCGGTGCTCCGGCGCGAACTGACCCGGCGATCCTGGCACCGCGAACAGGTCGCGCTGGGCACCAATACCGACCCCTATCAGCGGGCCGAGGGGCGGTACCGGCTGATGCCGGGAATCATCCGCGCCCTCACCGATTCCGGCACCCCGTTCTCCATCCTCACCAAAGGCACGCTGCTGCACCGGGATCTGCCCTTGCTCACGCTCGCCGCGCGCGAAGTACCGGTGCGTATCGGCATTTCGCTGGCGGTACTGGAACCGGACCTGCACCGCGGCCTCGAACCCGGAACCCCCACTCCCCGGGCCCGGCTGGATCTGGTGCGGGCGTGCAGTGACGCCGGGTTCGCGGTGAATGTCATGGTGGCGCCGGTGATTCCCTATCTCACCGACGGTGGGTCCCAGCTCGACGAGCTGTTCACCGAACTCGCCGCGGCCGGCGCGTCGTCGGCGGTGGTCCTGCCACTGCATCTGCGGGGCAGCACCCGCGGCTGGTTCCTCGGCTGGCTGGCCGAGCATCATCCGGCGCTGCTGCGCCGGTACCGCCCGCTGTACCGGCGCGGTGGGCAGGTCGCCCCGGAGTACGCCACATGGCTCCGGGAACGGGTAGATCCGCTGCTGCGTACCCACAACCTCCTCCCGGAGGACCGTGAAGCGCCGCGGACCGAACCGGCCCCCGCACCCGATACCGCGCCCCAGCTCGAGCTGTTCGCCTGACCGCGGCCGCGCCGCCCCCGCACCGCGCGGGTGGTCCCGCCGAGGACCGGGATGCCCGCGGGACACGCCACTTCCTCGGCGAACGCCCCGGAAACCTCCTCGATGGCCACTGCCGCGGCACCGCGTACATCCTGTTCAACGGCTCGGCAGCGGCGTCGACGCGGCCGCGCCGGGGTGTGGTGCACCACGCCGGTGATCGGCCCTGATTTCCGTATCCGACCTGGTAGTCGTCGTGAAAAGCTTCCATCCGGCGCGACGGAACGGCAAGCGAGGCCACCGGGCGCGTGTTTTTCCCGGCGCGGCACCCACCCACCGGGGTAGTTTGGCGATTGGCAGCTCATTTCGACGAGGAAGTGACGCACGCGTATGGTTTCGCACCAGGAAAACATCGGCCACGCCGAGACCACGCTCACCGGAAATGATTCCGGCGCAGCGGTATTGGATCGTGTGGTGATCCGTTTCGCGGGCGATTCCGGTGACGGTATGCAGCTCACCGGCGACCGCTTCACCCATGAGGCCGCGGCCTTCGGCAACGATCTGGCCACCCAGCCCGATTTCCCGGCCGAGATCCGGGCTCCGCAGGGCACGCTGCCGGGGGTTTCGTCGTTCCAGATCCAGATCGCCGACCACGATATCCTCACCGCCGGCGACCAGCCGGACGTCCTGGTCGCGATGAACCCGGCGGCGTTGAAGGCCAACCTGGCCGAGGTGCCACGCGGCGCCACCCTCATCGTGAACACCGACGAGTTCAGCAAGAGAAACCTCACCAAGGTCGGCTACGCCGCCGACCCCCTGGCCGACGACAGCCTCACGGAGTTCGTGGTCCACCGGGTGCCGATGACCTCGCTGACCCTGGCCGCCACCGAATCGGCGGGTGTGGGCAAGAAGGACGGCCAGCGGGCCAAGAACATGTTCGCGCTGGGCCTGCTGTCCTGGATGTACGGCCGTCCGATCGGCGGTACCGAAAAGTTCCTCCGGGAGAAGTTCGTCGCCAAACCGGATATCGCCGAGGCCAATATCCTCGCCTTCCGGGCCGGCTGGAACTACGGCGAGACCACCGAGGCCTTCGCGACCACCTACAGCATCGCCCCGGCCGCGCTGCCCGCCGGGACCTACCGGCAGATCACCGGGAACACGGCCCTGGCCTACGGTCTGATCACCGCCGGATCGCTGGCGGGCCTACCGCTGTTCCTGGGTACCTACCCGATCACCCCGGCCTCCGACATCCTCCACGAACTGAGCAAGTACAAGAATTTCGGCGTCACCACCTTCCAGGCCGAGGACGAGATCGCCGGAATCGGCGCCGCCCTGGGCGCCTCTCTCGGCGGTGCGCTCGGCGTCACCAGCACCTCCGGACCCGGTCTGGCCCTGAAGAGCGAATCCATCGGGCTGGCGGTGATGACCGAGGTGCCGCTGGTGATCGTGGACGTCCAGCGCGGCGGCCCCTCCACCGGCCTGCCCACCAAGACCGAACAGGCCGATCTGCTGCAGGCCCTCTACGGCCGCAACGGTGAATCTCCGGTCGCGGTGCTGGCACCGCGCTCGCCGGCCGATTGTTTCGCGACCGCCGTGGAGGCCGCTCGGATCGCCCTCACCTACCGGACGCCGGTACTGCTGCTCTCCGACGGCGCGATCGCCAACGGCTCGGAGCCGTGGGCGATCCCCTCGGTGGCCGGACTCGCGCCGATCGACCCGGATTTCGATCCGGGCGGCGACGACGATTTCCTGCCCTACGCCCGCGATCCCGACACTCTCGCGCGTCCGCTGGCGGTTCCGGGCACGGCGGGCCGGGCCCACCGGATCGGCGGGCTGGAGAAGGCGGACGGGAGCGGCGATATCTCCTACGAACCCGCCAACCACGAGCTGATGGTGCGCCTGCGGCAGGCCAAGATCGACGGGATCACGGTGCCTCCGGTCGAGGTCGACGATCCCGGCGGCGACGCCGATGTGCTGGTGATCGGCTGGGGCAGCTCCTACGGGCCGATCGGTGAGGCCTGCCGGCGGGTCCGGCGCCGCGGCGCCCGGGTCGCGCAGTTGCATCTGCGCCATCTGAACCCGCTGCCGCCCGATCTCGGCGAGGCGCTGCGCCGCTACCGCACGGTCGTCGCACCCGAGATGAACGGCGGTCAGCTGGCCTGGCTGCTCCGGGCGAAATACCTGGTGGACGTCCAACCGTGGACCAAGGTGGCGGGTACGGCGTTCGCCGCGCAGGAACTCGTCGGCGTCATCGACGCGGCCCTGGACGGAACCCTGGCCGGCCTCGAACAGGACAAGGTTGTCGCCGCCCGGGCGCGGGCGACCTATCGCACGAACGGGGGCGCATCATGACGATCGTCGAAACATCGCTGACCGGTACCGAACTCGGTATCACCCCGGTCTCCGGGCTGTCCGGGGTCCCGGTGGCCGCGGAACCGCAGAAGGCCAAGGACTACACCTCCGACCAGGAGGTCCGCTGGTGCCCGGGGTGCGGCGACTACGTCATCCTCGCCACGGTGCGCGGTTTCCTGGCCGAACTCGGCCTGCGCCGGGAGAACTTGATGTTCGTCTCCGGTATCGGCTGCTCGAGCCGGTTCCCGTACTACCTCGACGCCTACGGCATCCATTCCATCCACGGCCGCGCCCCCGCCATCGCGACCGGGCTGGCCGTCACCCGGCCGGATCTGTCGGTCTGGGTGGTCACCGGTGACGGCGACGCGCTGTCCATCGGCGGCAATCATCTGATCCACGCGCTGCGCCGCAATGTGAACATGACGATCCTGCTGTTCAACAATCGGATCTACGGTCTCACCAAGGGCCAGTACTCCCCCACGTCCGAACCGGGCAAGGTGACGAAATCGACGCCGATGGGGTCGGTCGATCACCCGTTCAACACCCTGTCGGTGGCGCTGGGCGCGGAGGCGACCTTCGCCGGCCGGGCACTGGATTCCGACCGCACCGGGCTCACCGAGGTGCTGCGGGCCGCAGCCGAGCATCGCGGCACCTCGTTCGTGGAGATCCTGCAGGACTGCCCGATCTTCAACGACGGATCGTTCGATGTGCTGCGCCGCGGCGACAGCGAATCACGGCTGATCCGGTTGCGGCACGGCGAACCGCTGCGCTTCGGCGCCGACGGCGAGTACGCGGTGGTGCGGCGGGGGTTCGGGCTGGCGGTGGTGCCGTCGGCGAATATCGGTGCCGACGAGATCGTCGTGCACGACGCCCATACCGACGATCCCGAATACGCCTACGCGCTGTCGCGGCTGTCCGACCAGGACCTCGACCATGTGGTCACCGGCGTTTTCCGCGCGGTGGACCGTCCCACCTACGACGACGGTGTCCGCGCCCAGACCGCCGCGGCCCGGGAGCGGTTCCCGGTGACCGGCGATTCGCTGCAGAACCTGCTGACCGGTACCGAGACCTGGACGGTGGGCTGACACCGCTGCCGGCCGGCGCACGGTCGGCCGCACCGAGGGCCGCACCGGCCGGGGCGTCGCTCAATACAGCGCCGCGATCTCCTGATCGGTGAGCGTGACCGTGCCGACGTAGTCCTTGGATCGCGCCGAGACGACCGCCCGATACAGCGGCCGCTCCGGTAGCCCGGCGTCGCGCGCCTCGGCCCGCAGCTGGTGCACCAGCACATCGGCCACCAGCAGCGCCGAGGGGAGTTCACTGCGGATCAGGGCATCGGCCAGCCGCCGCAGCCCCAGCAGATGCAGTTCGCGACCCGATCCCGAGTCCGTGTACAGAGCCAGCGGGACGAGGCGGCGGTCCGGTCCCGCGGTGAGTCGCAGCGCCACCCGGCTCAGCCGGGCCGGTGTCACGAGCAACTCGATACCCGTCACCGCGGTCACATCCAGCCGCCGGGTCCGGAACAGGCGGCGCGCCTCGACCGTGCTCCCCCGCAGCAGCAGCCGGCGCCGGGGCGCGATGAACATCTGCCCGGCAGCGGGCACCGCCACCACCAGCGCCGCCACCAGGCCGGCCACCGGCCCGAACAGCAGTGCGACGATCACCCCGACCACGACCGCGAGACCGAGCGCTGCCAGCGCCAGCCGCCGCAGCACCGGCGCGTACATCTCGGGGGCCACCAGATCCAGCCCGATCGGCTGGTCGGCGGCGGGCAACGGAGCATCGGTCACGGCGGCGATTTTCGTTCCGGGAGCAGGGTCACGGGGACAGTACTATGCGGGGCCGGGTCGGCGGGCGCGGGCGGCCGCGCCCGCCGGGTCGGCTTTCGTCAGGCCTCGGCCGCCGCGGCGGTCAGCGTGGAAACGATCTCGCTCAGGGGTACCTGCCGCTGATCGCCGGTGCTCATATCCTTCAGCCCGATGGTCTCTTCGGCCAGATCGCGATCGCCGAGGATCAGGGTGAACCGGGCCCCGGATCGGTCGGCGGCCTTCATGGCACCCTTGACGCCCCGGTCGCCGTAGACCAGGTCCACCCGCACACCCGCCGCCCGCAGTTCGCCCGCCAGCACCACGAGCCGCTGTTTCGCGGCCTCGCCCAGCGGCACCCCGAACACCTCACAGCGCGCCGGATCACCCGCGGTGACGCCTTCGGCGGCCAGCGCCAGGACGGTACGGTCCACCCCGAGCCCGAACCCGATACCGGACAGTTCCTGCCCACCGAGTTCCGCCATCAGGCCGTCGTAGCGGCCGCCGCCGCCGATCCCGGACTGCGCGCCCAGACCGTCGTGTACGAATTCGAAGGTGGTCTTCGTGTAGTAGTCCAGTCCACGCACCATCCGGGGGTTGAGGACGTACGGCACGCCGAGCGCGTCGAGGTGGGCCAGCACCTGATCGAAGTGAGTTTTCGCGGACTCCGACAGGTGATCGACCATCAGCGGCGCACCGGCGGTCATCGCCCGCACCTCGGGGCGTTTGTCGTCGAGCACCCGGAGCGGGTTGATCTCGGCCCGGCGGCGCGTGTCGGCGTCCAGGTCGAGGCCGAACAGGAACTCCTGCAGCCGTTCGCGGTACTGCGGGCGGCAGGTGTCGTCGCCCAGCGAAGTGATCTCGAGCCGGAAGCCGGTCAGGCCCAGACTCCGGAAACCGGCGTCGGCGACCGCGATGACCTCGGCGTCCAATGCGGGATCGTCGACCCCGATGGCCTCCACTCCCACCTGCTGCAACTGCCGGTAGCGGCCCTTCTGCGGCCGTTCGTAACGGAAGAAGGGCCCCGCGTAGCTCAGTTTGACCGGTAGCTGCCCGCGATCGAGCCCGTGCTCGATCACCGCGCGCATCACTCCGGCGGTGCCCTCCGGGCGCAACGTGACGCTGCGTTCGCTGCGATCGGAGAAGGTGAACATCTCCTTGCTCACGACGTCGGTGGATTCCCCGACACCCCGGGCGAACAGTTCGGTGTCCTCGAAGACCGGCAGCTCGATATGCCCGTACCCGGCGAGACGGGCGGCGCGGAGGAGGCCGTCGCGCACCGCGACGAACTCGGCCGAACCGGGCGGGACATAATCCGGCACCCCCTTCGGGGCGGAGAAGCTGCTGGTCTTGGTCACGGTGAACCAGTTTCCCCCACCCGGCCCGGTCGAGTCCAACCGGTTCCGCCGGATCGGGGCCCGGCGGCGACCGCACACAGGCCATCCCGTCCGATATCCGGGACCGCACGACCGGAGATGGCAGACTCTAGTCCCGGAAGCAACAGACCAGCAGCGAGCGGCCGGGCTCCGCCCCGGACGCCGCACGGGAGGAATGTGGCAGTGCCGAGCAACGAACAACGCCGAGAGGCGGCGAAACGCAAGCTGGAACGCCAGCTCGCCAGCCGGGCCGAACGCGCGCGTAAGCGTAAGCAACTCACCATCGCCGGATCCGCGCTCGGCGTGGTCGTGGTGATCGCCGCCGTGACCGGTGTGTATTTCCTGACCCGCGGTGGCGACTCCGATTCGTCGGCGCAGAACGCCTCGCAGACGCCGGACGCGTCACTGTCCAGCACTCCGGGCGCCGCGCCGCCCCCGCCGCCGGCCGCCAAACCGGCCACCGTGAACTGCAACTATCGGGACAGTGCCGAACCGGCGGCCAAACCGGTGCAGAAACCGCGCGCCGAAGGGATCCAGACCGGCGACGGCAACGCCTCGCTGAGCATCAGTGTGGACAGTTCGCAGGGTCCGCTGGGGCTGACGCTGAACAACGCGGAATCGCCCTGCACCGTGAACAGCTTCGCCAGCCTGGCGGGTCAGGGCTATTTCGACGGCACCACCTGCCATCGCCTGACCCAGGGTGAGGGCCTGAAGGTGCTGCAGTGCGGCGATCCGACCGCTTCCGGCACCGGCGGGCCGGGCTACGAGTTCGACAACGAGTACCCCACCGATCAGTACGCCCCCGAGGACCCCGCCCTGCAGCAGCCGATCGGCTACCAGCGCGGGGTGCTGGCCATGGCGAATGCCGGCCCCGGGACCAACGGCAGTCAGTTCTTCATCGTCTACGGCGATTCGATGCTGCCGCCGAACTACACCATTTTCGGCACGGTGGACGAGGCCGGACTGGGCACACTCGACAAGATCGCCGGGCTGGGCCAGGACGAGTCCAACGGCCCGGGCGACGGCAAGCCCACCCAGCCGGTGACACTGAACTCGGTCCGCATCGACTGAACCGGACGACCGGTACAGACCGAACACCCGGTACCTCGCGACCCCGGCCCGTGCACGGCACAGGCCGGGGTCGCGGCGCGTTTCCCGCACACCGTATTCACGCGATATATGCTGGTCGGCGATACGTTGCCGAGACTGGGCCCCTGGTTCTCGGGTAACCTCGAAACAGGGCGTGCGCGTAACGAAGTCGCGTTCGCCCGTCGCGTTCCGGGGCCCGGGCGCGGCTTGCGGGATGCTCCGGCGGAAATATCCGGCCGGCGTCCGGCCCGCGGGTCGCGTGGCGGGCCCCGATCGACCCGGGTTCGGTTCGCCGTCCCGGGGTGTGCACAGGCAGCCAATAGGGACCACCGCAGTATCGGGAGCAGCCATGTCCGAGGAACTGGACGACATCGGCCGGGAGACCGCGGCCATGATGAAGACGATGTTGCAGATCGCGACACTCGTCGCGCTCAAGGCCCGGGAACGCGGCCAGCGCGAGGCCGAGATGCGGGTCAAGATGACCGAGGCCCGCCAGAAAGAGGCCCGGGAGCTGCAGATCCGCGAGGCCCGCGACGCCAAATCGAAGGATCCACGCAACCTGGCACTGGCCCAGACCATTTCGCGGTCGGTGGCGGAGGTGAAACCACCTGCTGTCACCCAGCATCGGGAGACCCCGTATCGCGGGGTTCAGCTGGAGAAGGACCGCTTCTCCATGAGTTCGTTCTCCACGGCCTCGGGCGCGACGGGCGGCGTGGCCGAGACAATACGTCACGACTCCGCGCAGCGACGCCAGGCCCTCGCCGCCCATCTGGCGAAGATCGGTATCGCACCCGAACTGGCCGCCGCGCGAATGCTGGTGGATATGGGCCAGGCCACCCCGCCGAGCGAGGCGGTCCGTACCAAACCCGAGCGGGCACCGGCGGTGGAGCGAGCCCGCGAACAGGAGGAGCTGGCCCGGGGCCTGGAGCGCAGCCGCTAGCGCGCCTCCCACCTGTATCGAAAACGCCCGTCCGCGGACGGGCGTTTTCGATGGGTACGGATGGTCAGCGGGAGACCCAGAGATCACTCCCGGCCGTATCCAGGCGCGCCACGGCTCCGGGATCGTCGGGCGGATTGCTGAACAGTCCTTCTGGAGGCTCACCCACCGGTAGCGGAATCAGCATATCTTTGTGCCCGTTGCGCACGCTGCAGTACTTGAAGGGCCCCTTCGGATCGAGCAGTACCTTCATATGTTTGTCGGCGTGATCCAGGAACCAGACGCTCATTCCGGTGGCACCGTCCTGACGGTAGTGCTCCCAGGCACGCCACAGCGCATCCAGCCGGGCGAATGCCTCCGGGTGTTTCCACCATTCGGGGCACCACACGGTATCGCTGAGATCGCTGACCTGCCGGCGATAGACGCTGATGAGGTATTTCTGGACGAACTCCCCGACATTGTCGTAGACCATTTCCTGCTGCTCTTCGGGAGTCTCGGTCACTGCGGTCGTACCTCCTGCCTTTCTTCCGGCCCGTTACCCGGTCCCGGCGGTGTATCACCAGGCCCCATGCCCGGCGGTGGGGGTATGTTTCCCGTCCCCCTGCCCGGCATCGGGGGGTCGATTGCCCGGTCCTTCTCCAGTATGGGGGTCTGCCCGCCCCGGTCGGTCTCCGTGGGCGCGGAGGCAGCGGCCGGCGGCGGAGCCACCGCCGGAACGGGTTCCTTGACCATGTCGGGTGTTTCCGTCCCCAGGACGAAATCGGGAACCCGGACCTTGCGCGACGGATCGTGCTCCGCGATGGATTTCCGCACCGCCGCATCGAACTCGCTCTCCCACCACGGTATGGTCCGCACCAGAACCGGCGGCGCACCCGAGGAGAACACGATGGCGCGACCACGAGGAAGGGTCGCGAGGGCCTGCACGGTGAAGGTTTTCGAGGAACCCAGCGAACGCGAATAGCTCTTTCCGCCCTTGGATTCGGATACCGACGCCGAGATGGCCGAATGCTCGCCGATCGCTTCCGAGCGTTCGCGCAGGAAGTTCGCGTCGTCGACGCCACTGCCGAGGATCTTGATATTGGCCGCCGACCACAGCGCGTTCATACCGTCCTCGCCCCAGCAGCGCGCGCCCTGCGCCCACGACTGCAGCACCGTCATCACCACGATGCCGCGTGAACCGAAATGGCTGTACTGCTTGGGCAGATCCTTCCAGCGCACCACGTTCGCGGCCTCGTCCAGCACCGCGAGCAGCGGAATCGGCAGCCGGCCGAAGGCCGAACGCGACGCCCGCTGCATGGCCACGTCGATCACGGCCTCGGTGAGCGCGCTCACCAGCGGAGCCGCCGAACCCCGGCCTTCCAGCGAGAGGCTGTAGAGCGTGCCGTTCTTCTCGATGAATTCGTCTTCGATGAACTTCACCCGGGGCAGTTCGTCTTTGTTCTCCGGATCGTGCGGTGTCACCCATTTGTGTACATTGCGCAGCTTCAGGCAGCGCACCATCTTCTTGGCGGTGCCGAAGATACCGCTGCGGGTCCGTGGATCGGCGTTGTACTGGGCGGCCAGACCCGAGGCGGAGAAATCGTGCCCCGCCTCGCGCAGGAACTGGATGGGTTCGATATTGCCCGGATCGGTGACCCACTCCCAGATCTGGGTGATGGGCTTCTCGGCGATGGCGGCCGCGAGGAATAGGCCGGCCAGTAGATCCTCGGCCTCCGGATCGAAGAAGGCGTCGTTACGCGAATCCGAACCGCTGTCGCTGTCGGCGAAATGACCGGCCAGCCGCGCCGCCCGCATTTCGCAGCCGTCCTTCCCCGCATCCACCCAAGCCAGCGGGTCCCAATACCACCGGGCCACCTCACCGGCGACGCCCTGCGGGTCGAAGACGAAGGTCCGGCTGCCCTTGGCCTCCCGGACTTCACGGGTCGCGTCGACCACATCGCGTTTGTTGGATGTGGCCAATACCGGACCGATGGCGTTGAGGATGGCCGGGATGACCCGAGAGGACGATTTGCCCTGCCGCGGACCCCAGATGTCCAGGTGCAGATCCTCGTAGGAGCCGTAGAGCATGGTGCCATCGGCGACGGCGACGCCGATCGGCACGCCGGGCGCGTCGTTGTACCCGAGTTTCACGCCGAGTTGCTGTGCCTTGTCCCGCACTCCGGACTCGGTGAGCGCCGAGATGGCGCCGCCGTTACCCATCACATCGGCCTTGTCGTCGACGGCGAGGCGGCCGCGGGTGCGGATCGAGGTCGCGCGCCGCCGGTACAGCACGAACGCGATCAGCGAGAGAACCACGAGTATCAGGATCACCGTGGTGCCGGTGGGCCAGCGCAGCTCACCCTTGGCCATCCGCGCGATGATATCGATGGGATTGACCGGCATATCCTGCTTCTGCAGCGAGAGCATATTGCCGAGATGCAGCGCCACCCAGAGGGTTCCCAGCAGGGTGCCGCCGACGTAGATCGCGATGAGGCTGAGATCCGGCCCGACTACGGCCGGATCCTTCACCGGTTTCTTCTTCGCCATACCTGCCTCCTGAGTGATCCCTGCCGGTACTCACCGGTACCCGTCGAGCCGCCAGCCCTGCGGCGTGCGCACCACGGTCGCGATCACCGTGGTGGGCGCCAGAGGCTCCTCGCGGCCGTCCGGGTAGACGACGGTCTGTTCGATTCCGATCTTGAATTGCTGTACGGCCGGGTCCGGTCCGGCCGGCGGCCGGTCACCGGAGGCAAAGGTGAACGATTCGACCCGCGCCCCGGCGGCCGCCCATTCACCCCAGCGCAGCGACACTCCCGGTGTCGCCGCGGTGTCCGTGGGCGCGTCAAGTACCCGGATCAGGCTGGGACCCAGCCATCTCCGGGCCCGCTCCAGCGACGCGCCCGGTACCTCCGTGGCGGGGCCCCAGCGGTAGATCTCCCGCAACGCCGCCACCGCGACCCCGTCGGCGGTCGCCGGATCCGGCGCCGGAACGGCTTCCAGCCGCCGGACGGTGGAGGTGGCCGGTCCGGTCGCCGTGCCCGGATCGTCACCACCACCGCAGCCGCTCAGCACCGAGATGCCCAGCATCAGCGCCACCACCAGTCCCGCACCCGCACTCGTCTTCTCAGTCCAGGCTAACCGCCCGGACGACCGGTCCGGCGGCGATCCGCGCGTGTTCACAGCACCCTCCTCGCCCGGGCGTCACCGGGGACCGCGGTCTGCGCCACCCCACCGGCGGCCTCGGCGGTCTCCGCGGGCGCCGCGTGGATCATCTGCCCGTTTCCGGCGTAGACACCCACGTGAGCGGGTCCGCGGGGGCCGAAATCGGTGAATACCAGGTCCCCCGGCCGTATCTGGGCCACCGGAACCTCGGCACCGGCCTCCCACTGCTGTTCTGCGGTGCGGGGCAGCGTGACCGTGCCCGACGACGCGGCGAACACCGCCGCCGCGGTCAGGCCCGGGCCGTCGAGCCCGCCGCCGCTGGGTCCCTGTGGACCGCCGCCGCCCCATACATACGGGGTGCCCAGCCATTCGTGTGCGGCCTGCACGACCTGGTCACCGGCGGCGCCCTCCGCGTCCGGGCTGAATCGTCCGGTGGCGCCGGGATCCCGGTACTCGGCCTCCATGGACAGGATGTTCGTGACATAGGGCTGGGTTTCGGAATAGTGCGCGGCCACCTGGTTCGGCATACCGCCCGAGGCGAGTACGGCGCCCTCGCCGGCGTTGTAGGCGGCCAGGGTCAGCGCGACCACATCACCCTGAACCCGGCCCTCGCTGATCCAGCCGCTCACCTTCCCCGCGATAGCGCACATGTACCGGCCCTGCCCGACGATCGCGTCGCCGTCATCCCAGACGCTGGCGATACCGTTGCCGTCGGCATCGATGACGTAGGGCTGCCCGTCGTCCGGGTTGATACTGGCGGCCGTACCGGGCAGGAACTGCGCGAGTCCCTGCGCACCGGCCGGCGATGTGAGACCGCGCCGGAATCCCGATTCCTGGCGCCCCTGTGCGGCCAGCAGCGACGGAGCTACCTCCGGGCACAGCGACCCCGCCCGCCGGTACCAGACCTCCAGTTCCGGTGGCACCTTCCCATCGGCCAATGAGCCACCGGGCGTGCCGAAGCCGCGCACACACTGCGGGTCGACCGAGAAAGCGCGGGCGCCACCCAGATCGGGAGTCGGCGCGCCGTCGAGCCACGGCATCGGATCGATCTGCCGGCCGCCGGTGAACCGGCCACCGGGCACCACCTCGAAATGCAGGTGCGGGCCGCTGGATTCACCGGCCGAGCCGACCGCGCCGATATGCTGGCCCGCGCGGACGTTCTCGCCCACCCGCACCAGCACGCCGTGCTCCCACATATGCCCGTACACCGTGGAGAACGCGCGGCCGTTACCCGGATCCACCGAATCGACCACGATCCAGTTCCCGAATCCGGACGCCGGTCCGGCGGCCACCACCACGCCGTCGGTCACCGCGAAGATGGGGGTGCCGTCGGGCGCGGCCAGGTCGACACCCCGGTGCCCGCCACCGCGGGATCCGAAGACATCGGACACCGAATAGGTTCCGGCGGCCATCGGCCAGGTGCGGTCCAGCCGGCCCACACCTGCGGCCAGCGACGGGGTGGCGGTGGCGGCCGGGTTCGCCGTCGAGGGCGCGGGGACCCCGGTCGCGGCGGGTCCGGCGGCACGCGGATCCCCCGGCGCGTATCCACCCAGCGGCGGCAGCCTCGACTGCCCCGGATCCAGCACCGATCCGCCCTCGCAGGGGTCGTCGACCGCGGGCATGATGATGACCAGCACCACCGTCAGCAGACCGATCACCAGGCCGAGGGTCGTCCACAGCACCGATTTCGCGTTCACCGCCGCGCCCTCGCAGGGTTCACGTGCGGCGCCGGGATTCGTTGAGGGTGTCGGCGAGCGCCCGGTTCACCTCGGCGGCGGCGGCCAGCTGCTGTTGCAGCAGGGTGACCTTGCGCCGCAGCGCCGCCGCGTCCATCCGTTCCACGCTCGGCCCCTCGGCGGCCCGTACCCAGTTGCGTACCGAATTGGTGTGCACGCCGATCTGTTCGGCGACCACCCGGCAGGCCTCCGATTCACTGCGCAATTTCCCGGTCAGCGCCTGGACCTGTTCCACCGCGGCGGCCCGGACCTCGGGGGACACCCGGCGATACGAGCGGTGCGGCATCATGAGGGTCTCCCACCCACCGTGGGAGTAGCGTCCGCCGCGCCCTGGCCGTCGGCGAACCTGCCCGGATAGGAGGTGAACTCCTCGAACCGCTGGTTGGTGTCGTGGATACCGCTGAGCTTCTCGGCCGGAGTGAATTCCATATGGAAAGGGATCCCGGGGCGCCGGTCCTCACCGATCTTCAGCAGGAATTTACCGGTACCGGGCGGCGACGGACGCTGCTGACCCGGCTTGAGCGCCTCACCCGTCAGCGCCTGGGGTGCCGACCAGCTGGTCACCATCTCCTCTTCGGCCGAGGTGAACGGGATCGTACTGTCCAGCCGTTTGATCTCTTCGGCCGGTAGGGCGCCGAAGATCTTGGCCCGCGCACGTTCCAGGAATCCGAGCGCCTTGGCGATCGCGGCCTCCGATCCCAGCGCCTGCAGATCCTTGATCGTATGGCTGATCATGATCAGCGAGGTGGCGATACCGCGCTGCAGCCGGGTGAGTTCGTCGACCCGGTCGACCATGAAATCACCGAGGCCCAGCACCTGCCACAGCTCGTCCATCACCACCTGGAAATAGCGCTGCGGCGCCATCCCGGCATCGGTGAGGGTATGCGCGGCCTCCACCGCCGCGAATCCGTCGGCCCAGCAGGCCAGCATGACCGCGGCCTTGAGTTTCTTGTCGCCGTTGGGAATATGGGAGACGTCGATGCAGACGGCGACCGAATCGGTGTCGATGGGCACCGTGGTCTGCCCGTTGAAGACCGCGCCGAACGGACCCTGGGTGAGCGCGCGCATGGAACGTCGCAAACCGCGGATCGCATCGTGGTATTCGGCCGGATCGTCGGCGCCGGCGTCGAGCATCATCTGCTCGCCGCCCTCGACGATGACCTCCAGCAGGTTCTCCATGATCGGCGGCGAATCGGGGGTGTAGCCGCTGCCCGGCCGGTACAGGATCCGCAGCGCGGTGGAGATCAGGGTCTCCTCGTAGTCGCGAACCCGCGCCCCGCGGACCAGTTCGACGAGGCCGGCGATCAAGGTCACCTGCCGGGCCCGCAGATCCTGCAGTACCTGCCGCTGGAGTTCGGGATGTTCCGCGAGCAGCGGCACGATCTCGCCGAGAACGCCGCCGGCGAGGGGATTGAGTTTGCCGTGGCCGTACCCGAGGTCGATCACCTGACCGCCCACCAGTTCCACCAGTTTCCGGTAGTCCGGTTTGACATCGGCCAGGATCAACGGGGTGATGTTCTGCGCGACCCCACCGAGCACGATCCGCCGTACCAGCGAGGATTTACCGAAACCGTTGAGCCCCAGCACGAAGAGGCTCGGGGCGGTGATGAAGCTGCCGCGCATGAACCAGTTCATCGGGTCGAAGCACACCGGTGCGCCGGTGTGCAGATGCGATCCGAGCGGGGTCCCGATCAACGGGGCGCCGGCACCGACCGACCACGGCCACAGGCCCGCGACCTGCGCGGTGGTGGCCCGGTACTCCACCGGCCGGCCCACCACGTTCATCCGGCCGCCGCCCGCGCCGGCGAACCCACGCTCGGTGAGCTGGGCCGTCTGCCGGTCGAAACCGTCCTGGAATTCGTGTTCGGCGCGCGCCGCGTAATTGCGGCGGCGGATATCGTCGGTCCGCACCCGGAAGGTCGCCCATGCCGCACGCAGCCCGGCACCTTCCCGGCTGAGCTCCTCCAGCCGCGACCGGGTCGCGGAATCCAGCAGCGCCGGCCCCTGCTGCCGCTTCTTCTCCGCCCGCAGCTTCGCCCGGCGCGCGGCCTTGTCGAATTCCGGTGTGCCCATCGCCCGGTCGGCGGTGGTGTCCACCCGCGCCCGGCGGGCACGGTCCCGGTCGGTTCCGGCGCCGTCGCGCGGCGTGCGGGTCCGGCGTTCGGCGCGCGAGCGTTCGGCCTCCCGCCGCTCCGCGGCGGGCGGACCGTGCTGTCCGTCCCGGTCGCCCCGGATGCGGCGCTCCTCGTCGCGGCCGGATCGGGTCCGGTCGCCGGTGGCGGCCCGGACCCGGTTCCGTTCCCGGACGGGCGGCTCGTGCTCGCGTGCCATCAGTCGTTCACCCCGCCAATGCTTTAGGAATGGTCGCGTGCTCGGGCAGGATCACCCCGCAACCGAGCGAGGCCGCGAACGCCGCCGCCTGGTAGCGGTAGCAGCGGCGGATCTTCAACCGGGCCTGCGTGGACAGGTCGCGGGTGATGGCCTCGATACGCGGCAGGTCGCCGCGCAGCGGTTCGGTGATGGTCACCAGGGCGCCGAAGCGGGTGACACCGTGGCCGCGCGCCTGCTCTTCGCGCGCCTGCTGGGTCGCACCGACCCGCAGAGTCGCCGAAGCCGACACCACGCCGCGTTCACTCTGCTGGGCTACCAGGGCGTTCTTGAAGTCGTCGTCGACGATCTCGGCGGCGTCGGCCGCCGAATGCGGCCGGTACACGATGGCGATCCGCTTCCGCGGTACCTCCGGATTGGGCGCCAGCAGCCGCTGCAGGACCCGTTCGTCGACCGCGCCCTCCGGGGCGGTATCCATCTCCCAGGTGACCGACCGGCCGCCGTCGTGCAGGAGATGGTCCCACTTCTCGTCGTGCGAAACCGGCCCGGCGTCGGCCCAATCCAGGCCGTGGCCTTCCGGTTCCCCGGCGGCGACCTCGAGGTCGGCCTGGGAGGCCGGATCGTAGCTGCGCCGGATGAACGAGATCACCTCGTCGGCCGACATCGGCTGCGCCCGGACACCGGCTTCGGCCAGCGCGGCGCAGATCCCGGGTAGCCGGCGGCCGATCTCGACCGCTTCCTCGGCCGGGTTCTTGCGCCGCTCGGCGGTGGTGGCCTTGAAGGTGATCGCCACCCGGGGCAGCAGTTGCACCCGCTCCTGCGGGAGTTCGGTGGCCAGCTCGTACATCACCTGCTGCGCCAGATCGGGGGATTCCGGCCTGGTGATGGTGGAAACCTCGGTGAGCAACCGGTTCCCGGTCTCGGGAACGGTGTCGATCACCGGCACCACCGCGACGATATCGCTGGTCTGCCCGACCGAGGCGAGGAAGGTGCCCCAGGCCGAGACCCAGCGGTCGATCACCGGCTGGTCCACCGCCTCGTGGCCCTGCGGCCAGGCCCGCAGTACCACCGTGTACTGCGCGAACTGCGGTAGGTGGATCATGCCGAAGCTGTAACCGCCGGCGTCGATGCCCTCGTACAGTTTCGAGGGCGCGAGCAGTCCCGGCAGCCGGGTGAAACCACCCGGGACCCGGGAGAACCGGCCGCCGCGGTACACGTGCTCGCCGCGGCTGCGCGAACGCATCCAGTGGAACATCATCAATCCCGTCTCGTAGCCGGAGCGGCCCCCGCGTCGCACGACCAGGGGTGCCATGATCACCACACCGACCCCGCCCACGATGGCACCCCACTGAAAACCGCCGACCATCGCGGTGAACAGCGCGGTGATGACCACGACGAACCCGAGCACGGTCTCTTCCCACCGCAGCCCGAAAAGGCCCGCGCTGCGCGGCTTCTGCCACAACCCGTAGGAGCGGCGTTCGTAGGTTTCGGTGCTGGTCATCGCGGGATGGTGCTCCTACCGAGGTCGGGGGAACGGTTGGTCCAGCGGTCGCCCGCGACATCGCCCATGGCCTGATCCGCGCGGGTCATCCCGGTGGTCGCGGACCGGGCGGCGCCGACGCGCTGGGCCACGCGGGACGCTCCGGACGGTACACCGCCGGATCCCGCGGGTGTACCCGACCTTTGCTGCGGCGCCCCGCCGCCGCCTCCGCCGCGCGGCGGCGGCGCCGGCCTGGGCGTTCCACCGCCGCGACCACCGCCGGGCGGCGGCGGACCCGCCGCGCCCCCGACGTATCCGGCGCGGCCCGGCGCGGCGGCGCCCCGGGCGCCGACCGCCTTGGTACCCATGGCGCCCAGACCCGCCGCGGCGATGAGGGTGCCGCCGGCGGCGGTCAGACCCGAACCGCCGCTACCGACGATCGCGACCGCGGGGGTCACCAGGCGCATGAGCGCGGGCAGGACGAACGCGACACTGCACAGCAGCACGATGGCCACCAGCATCCGCTGCGCCTGCTCGGCCTCGGGAAGACCACCGGCCGGTGTCATCTCGTCGACGTGCCCGGCAGTGGTGAACGCGATCATGTAGACGATCGCCGCCACCGGTTTCCACAGCATGAACGCGATGATCCAGCCGACCAGTTTCTGGTACGACTGTTTGCCGATACTCATCCCGGACGAGGCGGCCGCCAGCGGCAGCACGCCGGCGGCGATCACCAGCAGACCCTGCCGGACGATGGCCAAGATGATCTGGGCCAGCGCGCCGAGCAGGCCGACGATGGCGATGATCAGTACCAGGCCCGGTGAAAATGCTTGTAGTGCACTGGTTTTCACCATCAACTCGGCCATGTTCTTGGCATTGCCGTCGGTGGCGTCCTGGATGATCCATTCGGCGAACCGGTCCGAGGCCTGGGTACCGGCGACGATCACCGCGCCCAGCATCCAGGAGCTGAACACCACCCGGGTGAACATCCTGAACGATTCGGCGGCCTCGTCCATCGCCCCGCCGCGTCTGGCCTCGGCCAATCGCAGGCCCGTGATGATGATCGAGGCCATCAACAGCAGTATCTGCACCTGATAGGTGTAATCGTTGATCTTGGTGAAAAGGCTGCCGGAATCACTGGCGACCTCATTGGGCACCTTCATCCAGAAGGTGAGCGCCAGGATGATGGCCTCGCCGAGGCCGTTCATCAGCGAATCGACCACCTTGCCGAAGGTCGAATCCCAGGCCTTGTCCTTGACCGCGTCGGCCGCCTGCCCGGGATGCGAGCCCGCGTTGCCGGCCTTACAGACCGCCGAGGCGGCGTCACCGAGCGAGATCCCCGGAATGCCGAGGTCGTCGAGGGTGTCGTGGATCTCGTTACAGGTCTCGTCGAACCCGTAGGTCTGACCGTAGGCCACCGTCGGCGTCGCGACCATCACGGTGAAGATCACCGCGAAGATCGTGAGGAACCGTCTGGCCAGCGATACCCGGCGAGAGATCACAGGGGCCTGCCGCGCCTGCGCGGGCGGGCTGTCTTCGCGTACTGGCTGAGCTTCCACATTCCGTCCCAACACTGGAATCACCATCGAGTCCACCCCTCGAGCGATTCGACGTACTCGGTCTGCGTATTCGGCGAGGTGGTCGGCTTGAGCCGCCAGTCGCCCGCGTCCCACACCATGATCAGCCGCAAGGTCACCCACACCGGCTTCCCGTCCAGGGCCGGGGCCCGCAGCGCCAGCCGCACGATCGCCATATCGTCGGCGTAGTCGTCGACCTTGAACGCATCGGAGGCCACCAGATACCTGGTCACCGATTCGGGCTGCTGCTGCGGCAGCCGCTCCGAATCCAGAGCCTGGTCGTAGGCCGCGATCTGCTGCGCCGACACCCGCACCTGCCGCACGTACAGGTCGCGGTGCGCCGGCCGGGCGTTGAGGCGGTAGGTGATCTGCGCGGCGGCCAGCGCCGCGCCCTGCGGGGTATGCGAATATCCGACCGCCAGACCGTCCTCGATCCGGTGCGGACCGTCGGAGGTCGAGAACGGTACCGAGGCACCGTAGACCCGCTGCCAGCCGCGCGGTTGCGTGGTGCCTGCGGGGGCGGCGGTCAGCCAGTCGGGATCGGCCGGATTGCGCTGCGGCGACGGGTCCTGCAAGAGGGCCTGTCCCGCCGGATTGTTGGGGATATCGATACGGCGATTGAAGATGTCCACCTCCGGATCGGCGAAACCCTCGCCCACGGTGGCCGCGGGCGCAGGGCCGGATTCGGGCTCGGAGTCGCGTCCGGTCCACATCACGACACCGACGATCACGATCAGTGCCAGGACCGCTGCGGACGCCACGACACCGAAGGAGACGCGGTCACGCTGATAGGTCTCCTTCCCGCTCACTTCGGTGCCTCCAATTTCACAGTGTCACTGGGTAATTCGCCGACCGGGTCGATCGGCCTGGTGGTCGCGCCGCTATCCGGCAGCCGTAATCTCCAATCCTGCGCGAACCACTCCACGGTCGTATGGTTCACCGCCTTCGAACTGTCCGAATACTCGCTGTAGACGTCCACCTGCGCCCGTTGCTCGGTGTACTCGGTGATCCGGTAGCCGAGCAGACGCGGCGCGTACACCGGGTCGGCCGGGCCGCTGATCGACACCTGCACCCGGTTCACCGCCCATTCGTCCTTCGCCGCACTCGGAACCACTTCCCGGGCAACGATATTCGACCACTGCCCGTCATCGGCGATCGCCAGCCGCACGGCATGCACCATGGCGGCGACACCCGCACCCGTGGGTGTTTGCTCGAAACCCGTTGCCGCGCCGTCTGTTTCCGCGCGCGGACCCTGATCCGTCCGCGGTAACGGTACCCCCTGGAAGGGTTGCCAGCGCACATTCGTCGGCGGCGCCGACAGATCCGGCGGCGCCGTGGCGTCGCCGGAGCCACAACCGACGGCACCCGCCAGCAGAACCGCCGACAGCAGCCCGGCGGCCCGCGGCGCAGCAGGCCGGCCGGTCCGGCCGGCGGCCGGTGACACGGTCGAATTCATCCGCAGGTCGTTCCCCTCGCCTCGCCCCGGTTCATCCGGGCAGGAACGCCAGGGCGATACCGGAGGCGGTGCTGGCGACCGCCGCGCCGAGCAGACTCATGAGCACGCCGTGTGAGGCGTCGTTCATCGCCAGATCACCTTTGAAGGTGAGCCACAGCTTCCCGGCGGAGACGATCATCCACGCCAGACAGCCCATGAGCACGAACCACAGCAGCCAGTTCAGCAACTGCATCAGCGGTTCCAGCACCTCGGCCGGCATCTGCTTGTAGGCCAGAACCCCGGCCGCCCCGACCAGATCCATTACTACCTCACGTTCCGATCACGGCGTTCATGATGGTGCCCGCGCTCGTGGCCACCACACCGCCGATCATGGCTCCCGCCACCATCTTCGGGGATTCCAGACCGCCGCCCGTCCACTTCTCCCACGCGAATTTACCTCCCGCGTAGATGATTCCGCAGATTCCGGACAGCAGCACGAACCAGGTGAGGTAGCGGACCAGCTGCAGGATCTTCTCCGAACCGGGCGGTGCCTCCGGGGTCGGATTGCCGACCTGGGCCACCACCACCGCGTCGTAGACCTGGTGAACCGCGAGGAATACGGTGCTCATCGGGTGCCTTTCTCGATAGTTGAGGTGCAACATTCGGTCCGCGCGAACGCGGGGAGCACGAAATGGGTGGCGTGCTCTACGGCGATCACGGCATCACTCCTCTACGAATCTCGATCGGCCCCTGGTGGGGGCGGCCTCCGATTCTTCCAGCGCGGCACGGGCGGCCGCGACGATCTCCGAGCCGAGTTCCCGGATGTCCAGGGGAACCTCGTCGAGTGGATCGATCCGGCGCCGCCGCTGCGTCGGCGGTGCGAC
Organism: Nocardia sp. NPDC024068; assembly: GCF_040638875.1. Lineage (NCBI taxonomy): Bacteria > Bacillati > Actinomycetota > Actinomycetes > Mycobacteriales > Nocardiaceae > Nocardia > Nocardia sp. NPDC024068. Next base: position 30,249 of record NZ_JBEZYU010000036.1, read on the forward strand.
CCCCGGCGTCCAGACCGGGAGTTTCTCCGGTTCGACCAGGGTCCACTCCTCGTACCAGGGCACCTGCCACACCTGCCCGGCCAGGGAGGCCACCACCTCGCGGTAGCGGCGGATCTCCGGAGCCATCCGGCCCGGGCGTGCGGCCACCGTGATCAACCCGAGTACCTGGCTGGGTCCGGCGATTCCGGAATGGTGCTGGCGCAGCAGATCATGGGCGTGGGTGAGACCGGCGATGGTTTCCCGGGCGACCAGCACCACGAACGGCGATTCCCGCTCGTAGACTCCGGGCCATCGGCGGCCCGAATCCGCCGCGGGAGCCAGTACATGGGCGAGGCTGCTGGCACCGGCGCCGCCGTGCACACCCAGCAACCACACCAGCGGTGCCCGGCCCGCGCCGGGTACCGGGCGGTCCCAGATGGCCGCGCGACGTGATTCCGGCGGGGGCACCACTCCGGCGGTGGCGGAACGGTCCGGCCGGCGCGGAAAACTCATGGCAACAGACATGATGCCTCGCTCGGAATCACCGCGTGCGGGCCACGCGGGCCGCAGCGTGGGCGCAGAGAGCGCATCATGATGCCATCCCCGCCAGTAGCGTTTCGTACGCCTTCCGGGTGTCCTCGGCCAGGTCGAGATGACGGACCAGCTCGCCGCGCGCGAGATGCGGATCGTAGGGTACCTCGACGATCTCACGGACCCATCCGGACAGATGTTCCCGCAGATGCTCGGCCACCCGGGAATCGACCCCCGGCTGCTGATGGGAGATGACGATCGTGGTGTCCCCGACGATCCCCCCTCCCATGGGCTCGGCGGCGTCGTCGTATTCGTCGTCCAGCCATTCCAGGGTCACCCGCAACCGGTTCGCCGCGTCGGTACGTGCCGGGATGGCCAGTACCAGCGCCACATCGGCATCGTCGAGCAGGGGCCGCAACTGCCGGCTCGCGATGGGGTTGCCGCCGTCGTAGACCCCGGTGTACCCGGCCTGGTCCACCGCGCGCGCCACGGTCAGGTAGCTGGCCCGGCGGCGCAGCGGCGCGGCGTCGCGCCACAGCAGTCCGATTCCGGATGTCGCCCGGGACATACATTCCTTCAGCGGGGCGGGTTCGTCCTCACCGCGGCCGTAGAGCCACTGCTGCAGGCTGATCGGGTGCAGATGCTCATCGGCGCCCCGCAGGGCCAGATCGCCGCCGGCCGGCGTCGCGTCAACGGCGACGGTCGCGGTACCGGCGGACCCGAGTTCACCGGCCAGCCCCAGCGCGGTGGTGGTGGTTCCGGCGCCGCCGCAGCCGCCCACCACCAGGATCGGCCGGGCCGCACCCGCGGCGCGTACGCGGCCTTCACCGCGCAACCGCACCACCGACGCTCTGCCGGTTCCGTCCGCCTCGTCCGCCGCACCGGAATCCGGTGCGGTATCGAGCCAGCGGCTCCAATCCTCTCCCATCCTGCACTCTCCTCTATCCGGCCGAAATACCCGTGATGAGGGTGCGACCGTCGATCACCGCGGTGGTGACCGTTTGCCTGCTGTAGGTGACCGGCTCGCCGCCGGGCCGGTATTCGGTCACCTCGACCGTATGCTCACCGGCCGCTCCCGTCACAATCCGGACGCAGTGCCCGGTTCCGGCGGCGACGCTGTCGATTCCGGCCTGGATCACCTCCACCGGCGGTACCGGCGCGCCAGGCGCCACCACGGCGTATGCCTCGGCACCGGAACGCTGCACGTAGTAGGCGTATTGGAAACTCAGGATCGCCTCCGGGCCGGAATCGGTGCTCCCCGGGCCCGCGCCGCGCACCACCGCCCCGGATCGTTCGTCGGGACACCGCGCTGCCACCGGAACGGCCCCGGCATCTCCGGCGGTGAAACGCAGGCCGGCGCCGGCGTCCGGAGCGGCCGCCCGTGGCGCGCCGGGGGCCAGCAGATAGAGCACCACCGCGGCCGCGATCGCGAGCAGCACGACCGCGGCGACCAGGACGCCGAAGGTCCGCAGCCGGCGGGCCCGCCGGCCCGGTGCCGCGTCCCGCAGCCGCGCCGGGGTGCGGCCGATACGGGCCGGTTCGGTGAGATCGTCGTCGTCGGGCCACGGGAATCGCACCACGTCACCGTCGCGATCGGGTTCCGGCGCATCCACCCAGTCGGACCAGCCGCCGGTGAAATCGCTGCGCCGGCCGGAGAGCTCGGCGGGTGCGGGATCGGGCGCGGCCGATGCGCTACCGGCCGCGGGGATATAGTCGGGATAGCGGGCAGGACCATCGTCATCGGGCCCGGGGACGTTATCGCGGTGCGCCGCCCGGGCGGCGGTGTCCGCGTTCCCCTCCCCCTCGGGTTCGAGCGGACCGTACCATCTGTCGAGCTTTTTGTAGGACTTCAACATTCCCCCATTCCCGTGGCGCCGGGCACGTGATGTCGCATCATCGATCCCTCTCGGCGATCAGTTCACGGAGAACGAGTCGGTTTCGGTTGTCGGGGGTGCCAGGGGCGGGGCAACCAACGGCTCATCCGAGGAGGCACCGTCGGCTCCTGTCCCAAATGGGAATTGTCCCGTACCGGACGGAGCAGGCGCGGGAGACGCGCCGGGCTCGGCCCCGAAGAATCCGCCGGACGGCGGTACCCCGACGTCCGGAGCGCTACCCACGGGGGGCGTGACCTCGCCGGATACCGGTTCGTGCCCACTTCCGTGCACAGCCGCGAGATCTCGCGCGGCGGCGGCGAACCAGTCCGCGATGAACCGCGTGGGTGCGTCGCCGGTTGCCGAAATGGACGCATTGCCATAGGCCTGATGCCGCTGGATGGTATCCCAGTACCGCACCCAGGTGGTGGTGTTGAGCAGTTCGCTGTTGTCGGTGATGTTCTCGATCACCGAGTCGAAAGCCTGGCTCACCAGCCGGATACCGGTGGTCGGTGGGATCAGCTGCGGAATCGCGCCGAGCAGTTTGGTTCCCAGCAGCAACAACGCCGCCGGCGGGTTCGCCAGCCCGGCGGTGGCGAGTTCGGCGATCGCGGCCGGGTTGAGTACCGTGCGCACCACCGTCACCACGGCGTTGAGCCCGATCATGCCCACCTTCAGCATCGCCCGCATGGCGGCCGGAATATCCAGCGGGGTACGCGGATCGGCGGCGTCGGCGAGCCGCTCCGAAATCGACTTCTTCGGCGAGATGTTCAGAGTCGCCAGCGAGGTACCCGAGATGTCCTCGTTGACCACCTTGGTGGCGGTTTTGATCGACGTGAAGGCGAGCGCCTGGGCGATCGAAGTGAGCGAGGCGATGGGATCGCCGCCGCTGAGCTTCATCTGCCCGGCCACCCCGGCGACCGCCTTGAGGATCGGCGCGCCCTCCGGGGCGTCGCAGGCGAGATCGCCCGCCGCGCAGAAACTCGCGACCCGGCCGGTGAGGGCGCCGAAATTCTCCGCGGAGTCCCGGTTCGGGGCGATACCGCCGCCGGCGGCGGGAGACTGCGGCAGCGCGGCGATCTCCGCGATCAGCGTCCCCTCGGTACCGGGCGCCGGGTCCGGGTTCGCCTTCCCCGGCGCACCGGGAAACAACGGGGCGCCCGGATTGCGGGTCGGATCACCGATCAGCGCCACCGCCGCGATCTTCTCCGGCGGAAGGGCACCCTGGCCCTGCCCGACCTCCTGAGCGAACACCGAGGCCACGTGTGCGCCCTGGGAGTACCCCACGACGGCGAAGCGGGTCTCGGGGCAGCGTTCCGCCACCGAGCCGGCCATACTGCGCAACCGCATCAGACCGCCGGTCACCGAATCCGAATACGGTGTCGCGCTGCCCCCGTCGACGCCCCCGAAACTGGACTCGTAGGGCACATAGGCGCGATCCACCAAGCCCTGCTCCGGTGCGGCGGCCAGCAGCGGCCGGAACACCGTCGACAGCATGCCGGTATCGGTGGTGGGGGCGGCATCCGGCGACGACTCGCCGGTGCCCTGGATTCCGAGCGCGTACAGCGCCGGACACGAGGAAACCGAGAGTTCCGTCGCGGGCCCCGCCGGATTCGGCGGTTGAGCGTGGGCGGAGGTGAGATCGCCTGCCGTCACGGTCGCCACAGCGACGGTGAGTGCGATCAGCATCCCCGAGAATTTTGTGTATCCAGCCATAGCGACCCGCAATCAGTCCTACCGCAGTTACCGAGCGCGACGAAACGCAATAGACGGTAACAGATTCCGGCTATGACCGCTGACGCGGCGAAGAGTTTACGCAACCCGCCAGGCGCAACTGCACGTGACGCGGCGCGTCGACGCCCGAACGTTATAATTTTCCGGCATTCTGGGCAGCCCTGCCAAGACCCCGAAACGACCGCCGAGACCCGGGAACGCCGGCCGGGCCCGGTTGCCGCGTAACCCGATCCGCGGGCCGCGCGGGGCCCGAGCGAACCCGGAGCTACGGTCAGGCGGCGGAGGTGACCCGGTACACGTCGTAGACGCCCTCGACGTTGCGGACCACATTCAGCAAGTGCCCCAGATGTTTCGGATCACCCATCTCGAAAGTGAACTTGCTGATCGCGACCCGGTCGCCGTGGGTGGTCACCGCGGCCGACAGAATGTTGACCTTCTCGTCGGCCAGCACCTTCGTGACATCGGACAGCAGGCGGGTGCGGTCCAGTGCCTCGATCTGGATGGCCACCAGGAACACCGAATGCGGTGACGGCGCCCACTCGACGTCGATGATGCGTTCGGACTGGTCCCGCAGTGAATCGGCGTTGGTGCAGTCCACCCGATGCACACTGACCGAACCCCCGCGGGTGACGAAGCCCAAGATCTCGTCGCCCGGAACCGGCGTACAGCATTTGGCCAGCTTCGCGACGGTGCCTTCGGCGCCGGGAATCAACACCCCGGCATCGCCGCTGAGCCGCTGCCGCGGCGGTGTGGTCGACGGTGTGGACCGTTCGGCGAGTTCGTTCTCCACATCGCCGATCCCGCCCAGCTGCGCCATCAGGCGCTGGACCACGTGCCGCGCCGAGACCTGATGCTCCCCGACCGCGGTGTACAGCATGGAGATATCGCCGTAGTGCAACTCGTGCGCGACAGCGGTCATGGCGTCGACATTCATCAGCCGCTGCAGCGGCAGCCCGACGCGTTTGACCTCCTTGTTGATCTGCTCCTTGCCGTTCTCCAGAGCTTCCTCGCGGCGCTCCTTGGCGAACCACTGCCGGATCTTGGCCTTGGCGCGCGGCGAGACGACGAAACTCTGCCAGTCGCGGCTCGGCCCGGCGTTGGGCGCCTTGGAGGTGAAGACCTCGACGACCTCACCGTTCTCGAGCTGGCGTTCCAGCGCGACCAGCCGCCCGTTCACCCGCGCGCCGATACATTTGTGCCCGACCTCGGTATGCACGGCGTAGGCGAAATCCACCGGAGTGGACTTCTGCGGCAGGGTGATCACATCCCCCTTGGGGGTGAAGACGAAGATCTCCGGAGCCTTGAGATCGAACCGCAGCGATTCCAGGAACTCGGCCGGATCGGCGGCCTCTCGCTGCCAATCGAGCAGCTGCCGCATCCAGGCCATATCGTCGACCTCGCCGGAATCGCCGGAATGGCGGCCCTTGGTCTCCTTGTAGCGCCAGTGCGCGGCGATACCGAACTCGGCGGTCCGGTGCATATCGTGGGTGCGGATCTGCACCTCGAGCGGTTTACCGTCCGGACCGACCACCGTGGTGTGCAGCGACTGGTACACCCCGTACCGGGGCTGGGCGATGTAATCCTTGAACCGGCCGGCCATCGGCTGCCACAACGAGTGCACGACACCGACGGCGGCATAGCAGTCGCGGACCTCGTCGCAGAGGATCCGGATACCCACGAGATCGTGGATATCGTCGAAATCCTTTCCCTTGACGATCATCTTCTGATAGATCGACCAGTAGTGCTTCGGCCGGCCTTCGACGGTCGCGGGGATACGCGACGCCGCCAGGGTGTTGACGATCTCCGCGCGCACTTTCGCCAGGTAGGTGTCACGTGACGGGGCGCGGTCGGCGACGAGCCGGACGATCTCGTCGTACTTCTTCGGATGCAGGATCGCGAACGCGAGATCCTCCAGTTCCCATTTGACCGTCGCCATCCCGAGTCGATGCGCCAGCGGGGCGATCACCTCGAGCGTTTCCCGGGCCTTCTTGGCCTGCTTCTCCGGCGGCAGGAAGCGCATGGTCCGCATATTGTGCAGCCGGTCGGCCACCTTGATCACCAGGACCCGCGGGTCGCGGGCCATCGCGATGATCATCTTGCGGATGGTCTCGGCCTCGGCGGCCGCGCCCAGATTGACCTTGTCCAGCTTGGTGACGCCGTCGACGAGGTGGGCGACCTCGGGCCCGAAATCGGCGGTCAGCTGTTCGAGGGTGTACCCGGTGTCCTCGACCGTGTCGTGCAGGAGCGCCGCGACCAGGGTGGTGGTGTCCATCCCCAGTTCGGCGAGGATATTCGCGACGGCCAGCGGATGGGTGATGTACGGATCGCCGGATTTCCGGAACTGGGTGGCGTGCCGTTCGTCGGCGACGTCGAACGCCCGCTGCAACTGGGTGAGATTGGCCTTCGGGTACAGGTCCCGGTGCACCGTGGCCAGTGGTTCGAGTACCGGCTTCACCGCCGGGATACCGCGCTGACCGGTCATCCGCCGGGCGAGCCGGGCCCGCACCCGGCGGGAGGCCGAACTCGGCACCGCGCCCGACTGCCGACCGGCCTCCGGCTCGGTGTCACGGCGCGCACCGGCGGCGGGAGCGGCGGGGGTGGAAGCACCGTTGGCCGATGAGCCGGACGTCTGCTCGACATTCGTCTCGCCCAGATGCTGAGTCATGCCACCACCTCTCCCTGCCACGGCCGGTCACCGCAACGTTCCAGACCACCAACTCTAGCCCCCGCAGCACCACGGGAAACCCCGCAGCAACAGCATCGACACCTATCGATATGACCACCCACCCGTGTGAACACCGTATTCGAGTCCGGCCATTGCGGCGCGACCGGGTTTCGGCTCATTCGCGCAGTCCTTCCGAGGTCAGTTCGGCGTGCCGGGTGATGCCGATCTCGTCCAGGAACCGCAGGTCGTGGCTCACCACGATCAGCGCCCCCTGGAAGGCCGCCAGGGCCTGGGTGAGATGCCCGAGGCTCACCAGGTCGAGGTTGTTGGTGGGTTCGTCGAGGATCAGCAGTCTGGGCGCGGGTTCGGCCAGCAGCAGCATGGCCAGGGCAGCGCGTAACCGTTCACCTCCCGACAGTGCGGCGGCGGGCATATCGGCGGCGGCGCCGCGGAACAGGAAACGCGCGAGCCGGCCACGGATCAGCTCCGGATCGGCATGCGGGGCGCCCGCCGCGACGTTCTCGTATACCGTTGCGCTCTCGTCGAACACATCCAGCCGCTGCGGCAACATCCGCCAGGACACCCGCGGGCCCTCGTCGGCGATCCGGCGTAACAGGGTCGTCTTACCCGCGCCGTTGCGGCCGGTGATCGCCAGCCGCTGCGGGCCGTTCACCGCCAGCGAGACGACCGGGCCGTTGGCCAGCGTCACCTCCTCCAGCGCGATCACCTGCTGCCCCGGGTACAGCCGGGTGCCGGGAAGGTCGACGCGGATCTCCCGGTCGTCGCGGAGTAGCTCCTCGGCCTGTTCCAACCGCTGCTCGGCCTCCTCCACCTTCTCGAGGTGGTTGTTGCGCAGCTTGCCGGCCGATACCTCGGCCTGCCTCTTGCGCGCCCCCATGATGATCTTGGGTTCGCGCTTGTTCTCGTACATCTTCTGCCCGTAGCGGCGGCGGCGATCGAGTTTGATCCGGGTCTCCACCAGCTCGCGGGACTGTTTGCGTACCTCACCGCGCGCGTCCCGAATCGCCGTCCGGGCGGTCTCCTGTTCCTGTTCGATGATCTGCTCGTAGTAGCTGAATCGTCCGCCGAACAGGCGCAGCCGGCCGGCGCGCAGTTCGGCGATGGCGTCCATCCGTTCCAGCAGTTCCCGGTCGTGGCCGGCAACCAGTACCGTCCCGCCGAACTGGGCCAGCACCTCGTACAGCCGATTTCGCGCCGCGGCGTCCAGATTGTTGGTGGGCTCGTCCAGCAGGAGCACATCCGGATCGGCGAGCAGTTCGGCCACCAGGCCGAGCAGTACCGTCTCGCCGCCCGACAGGGTGTCGAGCCGTCGATCCAGGTGGTGCGGGGAACCCGCGAGATAGTCCAGGCCCAGGCGGCCCAGCAGTGCCACCGCGCGTTCCTCGACATCCCAACGGGCGCCGACGGTCTCGAAATCGGAGTCGGCGGCGGTCCCGGATTCGATCCGGTGCAGCGCCGCTCGCACGCCGGCGATACCGAGCACCTCGTCCACCCGCTGCCCCACCGACAGTCCGAGGTCCTGCCGGAGATAACCGAGTGCACCGGTGACACCGATCGAACCGCGCGCGGGCCCGAACTCCCCGGCGATCAACCGCAGCAGCGTGGACTTGCCGGCGCCGTTGGATCCGACCAGCCCGATACGGCCCGGGCCCAGCACCGCGTCCAGCCCGTCGAACACCGGAGTGCCGTCCGGCCAGGAGAAAGTGAGATCGGAAAAAGAAATAGTGGCCATTGCTGCCCCTCGAGGTATCGGTGCGAACGCGACGCGCAGAATGCGGGCCGCACGAGCGACTACCTCATGAGAGCAACGGCAGCTCCGATCATCGGGAACAAGACGACAGACAAACTACTCCGGCACACGGGTCGGCGCCAGCGATTATTGCCCGTGTCACTCCTGTCCCCGACCTGACCGGGTACTAGACGGTGACGATCGCCGTCACCGGATACTCCCCCTGCCGGGCTCGCCCGCCCAGCGCCTCGATCTCCAGGACGACCGCCGCCGCGACCACCTGGGCACCGACCGTCCGGAAGAGATCCGCCGCGGCGGCGAGCGTGCCGCCGGTCGCCAGGACATCGTCCAGCAGCAGGACCCGCCGACCTTCCAACGCCACACCGGTCGCCGGGACCTCGAGGGCCGCCGTGCCGTATTCGAGCTCGTATTCGCGGGTGATGACCGGGGGCGGGAGCTTACCGCGCTTACGCACCGCGAGGACACCGGTGCCCAGCGTCGCCGCGACGCCCGCACCGAGCAGGAATCCCCGGGCATCGACACCGGCTACCAGGTCGACATCCGGCACCAGCGTCGCCAGGCAGTCGACGACCGTCCGGAAACCCTCGGGGTCGGCGAAAACCGGGGTGAGATCGGCGAACCGCACCCCGGGCTCCGGGAAGTCGTCGGCCCAGCGGGTGTGCCGCCGGACCAGCTCGGCCGCCCGACCGGTCCGCTCGGCGACCACAGCGCCGGGATCCGCCGCCGAATGCTCACTCATCCACACACCTCCGTCATCGGCGCCGAGCGCCGGACCACCACCACGCGCCGAGCGCCCGCTCACCACCACGCGCCGAACACCGGATCACCGCTGCGCTCGGGCACCGGATCACCGCTGCAGGACCCACTGATCCATATTCCAGCCGGAACCGGCCCGGGAGGGGCCGGGGATGGCGTGCTCCAGGCCCCCGCCGAACGCGATGGTGCGCGGCGTCGCGAACAGCGGCACGCTCGGCAGCTGCGCCCACAGCAGATTCTCCGCCTCGGTGAGCAGATTCAGCTGGTCGGTCGAATCATCGTCGCCGGCGAGCTGATCGGTGATCGCGTCGTAGCGGCCGTTGCGGAACTGCCCGATATTGAGCCCGCTGCCGCTACGCAGACCGCCGATATCCTCCCGGCCGTCGAGCGAACCCGCGGGCCCCGGAGCACCGCCCGGGCCACCGAGCACCGCATCCACCGCGCCACCGGCGAGCTGCGCCGGGGTGAAATCGGGAGTACTCGCGTCCTGCACCGTGATTCCCGCGCCGCGGCACGCGTCGGCGATCATCGAAACGGTACGCGCCCGCCGGGCATCCGGTGCGAGATAACCCACCCGGACGGTGAGTGTTTTCTGCCCGGTCTCGGCCAGGGCCGCCTTCGCACCCGGGACATCGCTGCCCGCATATTGTCCGGCCGCACCCGTCACCGCCGGGTAGAACAGCGAATCCTGCTGCACTGTGCGCGAATTCGACATTCCGGAGCCCAGCCCCGCTTCCGGGGCCTCGGTCACCCGGCCCAGTTCGTCGAACAACGCCTGGCGCGGAACGCACAGAGCCAGCGCACGTCGCGCCGCGGCCTGTTCGAACACCCCGCGCGTCCCCAGTACCAACTGCTCGACGCCACGGCTGGGCAGCTGCTGGACGGCATAGGCGCTCAGGTCGAGATCGGGCAGCGAACCGGCCCCGATATCGGCCACGGCAACCGACCCGCTCTCGATCTTGTCGGCGAGATCCGCCGGTTTCGGATAGACGACGATACGGCCGGTGGCCGGCGCTTCACCCCACCAGCGTTCGTTGGCAACCAGAACCAGGCCGTCGTCGGCGTCGAAGGATTCGATCCGGTAGGGCCCGGAGGCCGGGAACCGGGTGGCGTCGAGATCACCGGGCGCCAGATCCCAGCCCTTGTTCCAGAACTCCGCCAGCCGGCCGAGCGCATCGCGGTCGTCCTGCTGTACCGCGGTGACGACATCGGGCACGTTCGCGGCCTGCGCGGCGATATGGGCGGGCATCAGCTCACCCGCGCCGAAGAGGGTGCGCCAGGGCATATAGCGGCGACCGGGCCGGAAGACCACGGTGCCGTCCTTGGAGCCGGGCTGGCATTCCACCCGCTCGATATCCTCGTATCCGGCGGTGCTCGCCGAATCGAAGCCGGGAACGCGGCCGCTGCGCGCGGCCCAGGTGAACACCAGATCGTCACAGGAGGTGGGCACCCCGTCGGAGTAGACGCCCTTCGGGTTCAGCCGGTACTGGATGGTCTGCGCCTCCCCCGGCACCTCCTTGGCGGTGCCGGTATCGGAATCGGCCACCGGCTGACCGTCCGGCCCGGTATAGAAGAACCCGGTCAGCACCCGGCCGAAAACGGCCTGAGCCGACGCCGAACCCGCAGTGGTACCACCGTTGTAGCTGGTGACGGTGGTGTCGACGGCGTAGCCGATCGACGGGACCTGGTCCGCACCCGAACATCCCGACGCCAGTCCGGCGGCCGCGGCGGTGGCCGCGAGCAGCGCGATCGTACGGCGCGGATATGACTGTCGCATCGATCCCTACCCCTCGTCTGTCAGTGCCGCCTCTGTCGTTTTCCGGTCGGGCGCGTACCGGGCCGGGGCCCGGCCGCACCGGCCCTGCGCGGTGCCTGCTGCGTCGCGTCGCCGGGCTCCGCCGGCACGGGCCGGCGGCCCGGAGCGCCGTTCCGTTCCGGTCCGGGTCCCGGGCGTCCCGGCGCCGGGCGGCCGGCGGCCGCGGCGGCCCGGCGGGCGTGGACCTTCTTCGTATGCGCCGCCACCGGGCCCCAGCGCTCCTTGATGGACACCAGCAGCGGTGTGGCGAAGAAGATCGACGAATAGGCGCCGACCACCGTGCCGACCAGCTGGACCAGTGCGAGATCCTGCAGGGTTCCGACTCCGAGCATCCACACCGCGATCACCATCAGGCCGATGATCGGCAGTGCGCCGATGATCGTGGTGTTGATGGATCGCATCAGTGTCTGGTTGATCGCCAGGTTGGCCTGCTCCGCGTAGGTCCGCCTGTTGGTGTGTAGTACACCACGGGTGTTCTCCTCGACCTTGTCGAACACCACCACCGAGTCGTAGAGCGAGAAACCGAGGATGGTCAGCATGCCGATCACCATCGCCGGCGTCACCTCGAACCCGACCAGTGAATAGACACCGGCGGTGACCAGCAGGTCGAAGACGAGGGCGGCCAGCGCCGCCAGCGCCATATCGCGCTCGTACCGGATACCGATGTAGACGCTGACCAGTACCAGGAACACCGCCAGCGCGATCAGCGCCTGCCGGGTGATCTGACCGCCCCAGGTCTCACTGACATCGGAGGCGCTGATCGCGTTGCGGCTCGGGTTACCGCTCGCGTCGCGCGGCTGGAACTCGTCGTACAACGCGGTCTGCAGCGAATTCAGCTGACCGGCGTCGAGGGTCTCGGAGCGGATCAGGATCGTCGCGCCGCCGCCGGTGCCCACGGTCTGCACCGATTCGGGGTCGGCACCGATCGTCTCGGTGTACACCTGCTCGACCTGTTCGGTGGTCGCGTCGCCGGCCGGGAGCTGGATCCGCGACCCGCCGACGAAATCGATACCGAAGGTGAAACCACGCAGCGCCATGCTGGCCAGGCAGATCAGCACGATCACGGCGGTGATCAGGTACCAGCGGCGGCGGTTGCCCACCACGTCGAGCACACCGGTACCGGTGTAGAGGCGGCTCATCCAACTGTGCCGGGGGCCGGAGGAAGGCCGCGGAGCGGATTTGTCCATCGTCACGGGGCTGTTCATCGTCACGCCTTCCCGACCGCGGCCTCGGCCGCCTTGCGTTCACGGGCGAGCTGTTGCATCGCGCCGAGCCCGTTCACCGAGGGTTTGGCCCAGAAGGCTGAGCGCGAGGCCAGATGCACCAGCGGTGCCGTCACCAGGAACACCACCACCACGTCGAGGATGGTGGTCAGGCCGAGCGTGAAGGCGAACCCGCGCACCTGCCCGACGGCCAGTACGTAGAGCACCGCGGCGGCGATGAAGCTCACCGCGTTACCGGACAGGATCGTCTTGCGGGCACGCTGCCAGCCCCGGGGTACGGCGGACCGGAAACTTCGGCCCTCGCGTATCTCGTCCTTGATGCGTTCGAAGAACACCACGAACGAGTCGGCCGTCATACCGATACCGATGATCAGACCGGCGATACCGGCGAGGTCGAGGGTGAAGCCGATCCAGCGGCCCAGCAGGACCATGATCCCGTACACCGCGATACCGGACCCGACCAGCGACAACGCCGTGAGGAAGCCGAGCATGCGGTAGTAGGCCAGGCAGTACACCAGCACCACGGCCAGGCCGACCGCGCCGGCGATCAGACCCGCGCGCAGCGAGGACAGGCCCAGGGTCGCGGAGACGGTCTCGGCCTCGGAGGTCTGGAACGACAGCGGCAGCGAACCGTATTTGAGCGTATTCGCCAGGTCCTGCGCGCTGGAGGCGTTGAAGTTGCCGGAGATCTGGGTCCGGCCGCCGAGCTGAGGTCCCTGCTGCACGACCGGCGCGCTGACCACCTGGGAGTCCAGGACGAACGCGACACGCTGCTGGATGTATTCGCCGGTGAGCGCCGCCCACGCGTCGCTGCCGCCGCCCTTGAACTCCAGGTTGATCTCGTGCCGCGACTGCTCGGTGTTGAAACCGGAGGTGGCGTCGGCGATCTCCTGACCGTCGATCCGGCTCTTGTCGAGCAGGAAGATCTCGGTCCCATCGGTGGAGCAGGTCACCAGCGGCAGGTTCGGATCGTCGTTACCGGCCAGCGGATCGGGAGCCGAACAGTCCAGGGCGGACATGGCCAGTTTCTGCATGGTCGGATCGGTGCTCTGCCGGATGGCCTTCGCGGCCTCGATCTCCTGCTGCACCTGTTCCTGGGGGCTCAGCGATTCGTCGGCGGGAGCCGGTTCACCGGGGGCCGGGGCGGGCGTCTGCTCACCGGGCGCGGGCGCCGGAGCGGGCTCCCCGGGGGCGGGCGTATCGGGGAGGGGGGTACCGGGGGCCTGCGCCGGATGGACGTCGAGTTCCTCGGCGGAAATCGGAGCGGCCGCCGCGGGGGTCTCTTCGGCCGGGGCGGACTGGTCTCCGGTGTCGCCGGCACCGTCGGCGGGCGCCTCACCCGCCGGAGCCGATCCCTCGGGCACGGTCCCCTCCGGCACGGTAGCCCCGGGCACGGTCCCGTCGGGCGCGGCACCCTGCGGCGCGGATCCGTCGGCCGGAGCGGGCGCGGTGGGGTCGCCGGGGGCGGTCGGCGCGGTGGGCTGCTGCCCCGGCGCCTGCTGCCCCTGCTGGGTGTTCGGTGCCGGTGCGGCCTGCAGCACCGGGCGGATGTAGAGCTTGGCGGTCGTGGCGAGGGTGCGGGCCTGCTGGCTGTCGTCGCCCGGCACGGTGATCACGAGATTGTCCCCGTCGATCACCACCTCCGAGCCGGAGACGCCGAGCCCGTTCACCCGGTTCTCGATGATCTCCTGCGCCTTGGTGAGGCTGTCCTGGCTGGGCCGGTTCCCGTCGGGGGTCCGGGCGGTCAGCGTGACCCGGGTACCACCCTGCAGGTCGATGCCGAGCTTGGGTGTCGGTGATTTGTCACCGGTAAAGAACACCAGCGCGTAGATCGCGGCCACCAGCACGCCGAACAAGGCGAGCCAGCGGAATTGGTGCGCCGATCCCTGGGACGGTGGCACAGGTCGTCATCTCCTAGGCGGAAGTTCTGGGTGGAACGGCCACGGCACATGCCGAAGCCACCGGTCGCCCGGGTAATCCGGTCCGGTGGCCGGGCCGTGGATTCAGTCCTTGGTCAGCCGGGTCTGGGTCTGCTCCGTCGTCTCCTCGGCGGCGGGGGCCGACGGCGAGTCGGTGGACTCGGCGGCATCGTCACCGGGAGTGGCGTCGGTGGCGGTGGCGTCGGTGGCGTCACCGGCGGTGTCGTCGTCGACGCGCACCTCGCGGATCGCCTGCCGCAGCCAGGTCGTGACGACGTCCTCGGCGATCTCCAGATCGACACTGGTGTCGTCGGCCTCGATCACGGTGCCGTACAGGCCGGAGGTGGTGACGACCCGGTCGCCGACCTTCAGTCCATCCTGCATCTGGGCGACCTTGTCGGCCTCTTTCTTCTGGCGGCGCATACCGAGGAACATCGGCACGAGCAGCGCGACCAGTATGAGGGGAAACAGCAGATCCATGGTCGAAGTCAGTCCTGATCTGGGTGAGGAGAGGGACGGGTACGCACACAGTCTGCCAGTTCGCCCGTCCGGCGCCACACCCGCACGCCCGAACACGCCGATCGCCGGAGCCCGGGACACCGCACCGGGAGGTCCGGCGCATCCGCTTCACCCGGTACCGGATGGTCCGGCTCCTCGATCGGCCCCGAGGTCCGGTGCGCCGCCATACTCGGGGTATGACACCGGAAGATATTCACCAGATCACTTTCGGCCGTGCGCCGTTCGGCAGTCGCGGCTACCGTGAACGCGAGGTGGACGAACTCCTGGACGTCATCGCCGCGGCGCTCGCCGGACGCACTGTGCTGACCTCGGCGCACCTGGACCGGGAGTTGCCGCAGGCGCCACTGCTGACCCGTGGGTACCACCCGGATCAGGTGGACGCATTCCTGCAGCGGGTTCGCGCCGAGTTCCGCATCTGAACGTTGCGTCCGGGTCCCGCGCCGGCCGGGCTCAATCGAACAGATCGAGGGTCGGGTGCGGTTCCCGGCCACGGACCTCGAGTGCCCCGAATACCAGGTCGGGCGGCGGAGTGAGTCCCAGATGGGTCCAGGCGGCGGCGGTCGCCACCCGGCCGCGTGGGGTGCGGGCGACCATTCCGGCGCGGACCAGGAACGGTTCGCAGACCTCTTCCACGGTCGTCGCCTCCTCGCCCACCGCGACCGCGAGGGTCGACACCCCCACCGGCCCGCCGCCGAATCCGCGGACGAGCGCTCCCAGCACCGCCCGGTCCAGGCGGTCGAGCCCGAGCGTGTCGACGTCGTAGACCTCGAGCGCCGCCCGCGCGACCGGTACCGTGATCCGGCCATCGGCACGAACCTCGGCGTAGTCACGGACCCGGCGCAGCAGCCGGTTGGCGATACGGGGGGTGCCGCGAGACCGGCCGGCGATCTCGGCGGCGGCGTCGGTATCGATCTGCACGCCGAGAATCTGCGCCGAGCGCTGCAGGATGAGCAGTAGTTCGGCGGGTTCGTAGAAATCCATATGCCCGGTGAATCCGAACCGGTCCCGTAGCGGCCCGGTGAGCGCACCGGAGCGGGTGGTCGCCCCCACCAGGGTGAACGGGGCGATATCGAGCGGGATGGAGGTGGCGCCGGGACCTTTGCCGACCACGACGTCGACCCGGAAGTCCTCCATCGCCAGGTACAGCATCTCCTCGGCCGGACGGGCCATCCGGTGGATCTCGTCGATGAAGAGCACATCGCCGTGCACCAGGTTGCTGAGCATGGCCGCCAAATCTCCGGCGCGCTCCAGGGCGGGGCCGGAGGTGATCCGCAGCGCGGAACCCAGTTCGCCGGCGACGATCATCGCCAGACTGGTCTTACCCAGCCCGGGTGGACCGGACAGCAGTATGTGGTCGGGGGTGCCGCCGCGCGCCGTGGCCCCGCGCAGGACCAGCGCCAGCTGTTCCCGGACCCGGGGCTGGCCGATGAATCCGTCCAGCGAGGTGGGACGCAGCCCGGACTCGGCATCGCCGTCGGAGGCCAGGTATCCGGCACTGACCGGGGAATCCGCCGGCTCCGGGAAATCGTCGTAGTCCATCACGGCCTAGCGGTTCTTGCCGAGCATCCCGAGAGCGGCCCGCAATGCGGTCGAGTTCCCGGCGTCGGGCTGTTCGGCGAGGACCGCGTCCACGGCCGGTTCGGCCTGTTTGAGCGGGAACCCGAGCCCGGTGAGGGCCTCCAGCACCTGCTCCCGCACCGGGGTGTGCACCGGCGCCGGTGCCGCGCCGGGGGTGTCCGGCACGGGAACCAGGTTCACCTTGTCCCGCAGTTCCACGACCATCCGCTCGGCGCCGCGCTTACCGATTCCCGGCACCCGGGTGAGCGCCGCGAGATCGCCGGCGGCGAGCGCTTTACGCAATGTTTCGGGTTCGAGCACCGCGAGCACCGCCATCGCCAGCCGGGGGCCGACTCCGGAGACGGTCTGCAGCAGCCCGAACAGATCCCGGGTCTCGGTATCGGCGAACCCGTACAGGGTCATCGAATCCTCGCGCACGATGAGCGCGGTGTGCAGCCGGGCCTCTTCGCCGCGGGTGAGGCGGGCGAGCGTCGCGGGAGTGGCGTTCAACTGGTATCCGACCCCGGCGGTTTCGATCACCGCATGGTCGAGGGCGAGTTCGATCACCTCGCCCCGGATGGACGCGATCACCCGCGCACCGCCTTCCGCTGTTCTTCGAGTCTTTGTGTGTACTGCCGCCGGGCCTGTTCGGCCAGCGCCTCGGCCCGGGCCATCCGGTCCAGGAGTGGAGCCCGCCAGCAGTGACAGATGGCCAGCGCCAGAGCGTCGGCCGCGTCGGCGGGTTTCGGCGGCGCCGCGAGCCCGAGGATACGGGTGACCATAGCGGTCACCTGCTTCTTGTCCGCACTGCCGTTACCGGTGACCGCGGCCTTCACCTCGCTCGGCGTATGGAACATCACCGGGATATCGCGGCGGGCGGCGGCCAGCGCGATGACCCCGCCGGCCTGGGCGGTGCCCATGGCGGTGCGCACATTGTGCTGGGCGAACACCCGCTCGATCGCCACCACGTCCGGCCGGTGGGTCCGTATCCACTCCTCGGCGGCATCGGAGATCCGCAGCAGGCGCCGGGCCAGGTCCATCTCCGCCGGGGTCCGTACGACATCCACCGCGATCGCCCGCACGCTGCGTCCCGCGCCCCCTTCGACCATGCTCACCCCGCACCGGGTGAGCCCGGGGTCGACGCCCATCACCCGCACCGCGCACCTTTCCCAGAACGAACAGTTGTTCGAACTATAGTGCAGGCGCGGAGATCCCGGCGCGAGTGACACGGGCCGTGCCGGGCGCGGGTGAGACCGGCCGAGCGGTTCCGGTCAGCGGGCCAGCCGCTCGGCGAAGACGTCGTAGGCGGCGGAGTCGAACAGTACGAATCGCGCTTCGTCGATATCGGCGGAGTACTCGCGCACCGTCTCGATCGCGATCCGCGCGGCATCGTCCATGGGCCAGCGGTAGACGCCGGTGGAGACGGCGGGGAAGGCCACCGTCCGCGCCCCCAGTCCGGCCGCGACCCGCAGCGATTCGCTGTAGCAGGAGGCCAGCAGCGGCGCCAGTTGCGCGGCGCGGTCGCCACGCGCCGACCAGACCGGCCCGACGGTGTGGATCACCCAGCGGGCGGGGAGCTCGCCCGCGGTCGTCGCCACCGCCGCGCCGGTCGGCAGGCCACGGGGGTACTCGGTGTCCCGGAGTCGCCGGCATTCCGCGAGGATCGCGGGTCCGCCGCGCCGGTGGATGGCACCGTCCACACCCCCGCCACCGAGCAGTTCGGAGTTCGCGGCATTGACCACCGCGTCGACCTGCTGCTCGGTGATATCCCCGAGAACGAGCGTCACAGCGACCATGCCGCCATTGTGCCGCCGCCCGCCGCCGCGGCCACAGCGGCACACCGGGCGTCACGAACCCGTGCTGGACAATTACGTAACCGATTGGTTACGCTTTAACGGTGGACGAGGTGGCCGCGGCGATAGCCGATCCGATCCGGCGCGAGATTCTGGAGCTGCTGCGCGGCGGCCGGCTCACCGCGGGCGCCATCGCCGCCCGGTTCCCGGTCAGCCGGCCCTCGATCAGCAGGCATCTGCGGGTCCTGCGGGACAGCGGGCTGGTCCACGACGAGCTACGCGGACGGCAGCGGTACTACACACTCGACACCGCACCGCTGCGGTCCATCGGCGCCTGGATCGCCGCCCTCGACCGGCCCACCGGCTGGGAACACCGGCTCGACGCCCTGGGCACCGAAGTCCACCGCACCCGCCGGGACCGCCGCGGCGGCACCGCATCGGCCACCCCGGCACCACCCCCGTCCCTCAGCGAGGAGAACTCGGCATGACCAATCCACCCGCCGGCCGCCTGGAGCGCACCGAACACGGCCGGGATCTGATCCTCACCCGGACCTACCGCGCCCCCATCGAAGACGTCTGGGCCAGTATCACCGAATCCGACCGCACCGCCCGGTGGTTCGGCCCCTGGGAGGGCGAAGCCGGACCGGGCCGCACCATTCGCGTCCAGATGACCTACGAGGACGAACAACCCTGGGCCGACTACACCATCGACACCTGCGTTCCACCCCGGCACCTCGGGCTGCGTACCGTCGACGAATACGGGAGCTGGCATCTGGAGGCGACGCTCACCGAACAGGACGGGCAGACCGAACTGGTGTTCACCCACCATCTCGAATCGGACGAGAAGGTCACCGAGGTCGGTCCGGGCTGGGAGTACTACCTGGACGCGCTCGGCGCGGCCCGCGCCGGAGCGCCATATCCCGATTTCGACGACTACTACCCCGCGATGCGGGACTACTACGCGAATCTGGAGGCCTAGCATCGCTTCCGGTGCGGGCGGCGAACGCCGCGAAAGCGGTCGCGGGACGATCGAGTCCCCGTGATCACGGAGATACACGTACGGGGCGGCACCGCGCGGCGGCACCACCCCGTACGTGGGGGACGGCTCTAGTCGTCCAGTTGCGCGAGGACCTCGTCGGAGAGATCGACATTGGTGTAGACGTTCTGCACGTCGTCGCTGTCCTCCAGCGCGTCGACCAGCTTGAACACCTTGCGGGCGCCGTCGACGTCCACCGCCACGCTCACCGAGGGCTGGAACCCGGATTCGGCCGAGTCGTAGTCGATACCGGCGGACTGCAGCGCCGAACGCACCGCGATCAGATCACCGGGCTCGCTGATGACCTCGAACGATTCACCGAGGTCACTGACCTCTTCGGCGCCGGCGTCGAGGACCGCCATCAGCACATCGTCCTCGGACAGGCCGTTCTTCTCCAGGGTGACGATGCCCTTGCGGTGAAACAGGTAGGCCACCGAACCGGGATCGGCCATATTGCCGCCGTTGCGGGTCATGGCGACACGCACCTCGCCGGCCGCACGGTTGCGGTTGTCGGTGAGGCATTCGATCAGCACGGCGACACCGTTGGGACCGTAACCCTCGTACATGATGGTCTGCCAGTCGGCGCCGCCGGCTTCTTCGCCGCCGCCGCGCTTACGCGCCCGCTCGATATTGTCGTTGGGGACCGAGGATTTCTTCGCCTTCTGGATGGCGTCGAAGAGGGTCGGATTACCTTCCGGATCGCCACCACCGGTCCGGGCCGCCACCTCGATGTTCTTGATCAGCTTGGCGAACAGCTTGCCGCGCTTGGCATCGATCGCCGCCTTCTTGTGCTTGGTGGTGGCCCATTTGGAGTGGCCGCTCATTCCCTACTTCCTTCAGGTCGATGGCACGCTATCGGACGACAACGCTACGCCACGCACGAGATCGACGAACAATCGGTGTACACGGTGGTCGCCGGTCACTTCCGGATGGAAGGCGGTCGCCACGACCCGCCCCTGCCGCACCGCGACGATCCGGCCCGCCGCGGGGCCACCGGGCACCCGGGCCAGCACCTCGACCTCCGCCCCGGCCCGCTCCACCCACGGCGCCCGGATGAACACCGCCCGCATCGGCCCGCCGTCGACGCCGGCGAACTCCAGATCGGTTTCGAACGAATCGACCTGACGGCCGAACGCGTTGCGCCGCACGGTCATATCGATACCGTCGAGATGGTGGGCGTCGGGCCGGGTATCGAGGATCTCGCTCGCCAGCAGGATCATCCCCGCGCAGGACCCGAACGCCGGCATCCCGGCCCGCAGCCGGGCGCGCAGCGGTTCCAGCAGGTCGAAGATCTCCAGCAGTTTGCTGATGGCCGTGGACTCCCCGCCGGGCAGCACCAGCCCGTCCACGGCGGCCAGTTCGGCCGGTCTGCGCACCAGTACCGGGCGGGCGCCGCAGGCGGCGAGGACCGCGAGATGTTCCCGGACATCGCCCTGCAGGGCCAGTACGCCGATGGTGGGCCCGGCGGGCGCACCGGAACCGGGTCCGGCCGCCGGCCGTGGGGAATCCGCAGACTCGTTCACCCTGGCGAGCTTACGATCCCGTTCGGTGTGCGCGGGCTCACGCTCCCTCACGTCAAGAACGCAGGGTGCGGATCAGCCCCTCCTGGACCACCGCCGCCACCAGGCGCCCGCCGCGATCGAAGATCTTGCCGCCGGTCAGGGCGCGACCGAACCCGGCCGAGGGTGAGGACTGGTCGTAGAGCAGCCAGTCGTCGGTGCGGAACGGCCGCAGGAACCACATCGCGTGATCCAGCGACGCGTTCTGCGTGGGTTCGTCGGGATGGGTGACCTTGGACGAGCCGAGCAGCGTCATATCGCTCATATAGGCGAGCGTGCACACGTGGAACAGCGGATCGTCGGGCAGCGGATGCCGGTACCGGAACCACACCTGCTGCGGGGAGACCACCCCGGGCCGCCGGGTCACCTGTTCCTGCGGAACCGGGCGGATATCCCAGTGCTCCCATTCCCGCATGGCCCACAGCCGCTCCGGGTCCATGGAGGTCTTCGCGTCGGGCAGACCGTCCGGCGGCGCTACGTCGGCCATCTCGTCCTGATGGGAGGGACCTTCGTCGCCGATGTGGAAGGACGCCGACATGGTGAATATGGCGTCACCGTCCTGCACACCGGTCACCCGGCGGGTGCAGAAGGAGCGGCCGTCGCGGATCCGATCCACCATGTAGACGGTCGGCGCCTCGGGGTTGCCCGGGCGCAGGAAGTACCCGTGCAGCGAATGCACCTGGAAACGCGGCTCCACCGTGCGCACCGCCGAGACCAGCGCCTGACCCGCCACCTGCCCGCCGAAAGTGCGGGGCAGCTGGGTCTTGGGGTACGCGCCGCGGAAGATATCGCGCTCGAGGCGTTCGAGTTCCAGTGCCTCTTCGATAGTCGCCATCCGCTGAGATTATCCCGGACGGTCCGATTTCCCATGGTCCGGTGCAGGGTAATCCCCGTCACCGGAGGTAGGTCCGGACCTGCTGTGATGGTCGGATGCCGCGCTTCACCCCGATAACCCCCGACGCCCTCGTCGAACTGCTGACCGAACGCCTTCGCGTACTGGACGGCCACCGGGTGGTCGCCGTGGACGGCGCGGATGCGGCCCATCCATTGGAATTCGCGCACCACGCGGCCGGCCGGGTACGCGACGACGGCCGCCCGGCCGAAGTGATCTCGGTACACGATTTCGTCCGGCCGGCCTCGCTGCGCATGGAATTCGGCCGCGACGAGATCTCTTATCGCACGGGCTGGTTCGACTACGAGGCGCTCCGGCGTGAAGTACTCGATCCGATCCACCGCACCGGCACCTGGCTGCCCGCGCTGTGGGACGAGGCCGCCGACCGTTCCGCCCGCGCGCGCCCGCACACGGCGCTGCCCGCGACGGTTCTGTTCGTCGCGGGCCCGATGCTGCTGGGCCGGGGACTGTCCTTCGACCTCACCGTCCGGCTCGATCTCGGCGCCGCCGCGCTTGCCCGCGGGACTCCTGGCGAGGATGCCTGGACCGTCCCCGCCCTACTCGCTCACGACCGGCACCACAACGAGACACCGACGTACTTCATCCGCTGGGACCACCCCGACCGCCCCGCCCTGCATACCGGCGAGGACTGATCGCTCACGCCGCCAACGCGGATCGTCGACACCGCCCGCCCCGGCAGGCCGACCGGACCACCTCCTCGGCTGCCGGCAGCGCCTCCCGGCCCGATACCAGCAAGCGCCGCTCCCGCCGGAGTCAGTTCGATCCGGCGGGAGCACAGCACCAACGGCGTGCCGAGCTCTCCGGGAGAATTACCACCCGCGTTCGGCGAGCCGGTGCGGCTGCGGGATGTCGTCGACGTTGATCCCGACCATCGCCTCGCCCAGGCCGCGCGACACCTTGGCCAGCACATCGGGGTCGTCGTAGAAGGTGGTGGCCTTCACGATCGCGGCGGCACGCTGCTCCGGGTTACCGGATTTGAAGATGCCCGAGCCCACGAACACACCCTCCGCGCCGAGCTGCATCATCATGGCCGCGTCCGCCGGGGTGGCGATACCACCGGCGGTGAACAGCACGACGGGCAGTTTTCCGGTCTCGGCGATCTCCTTGACCAGTTCGTAGGGCGCCTGCAGTTCCTTGGCGGCGACGAAGAGTTCGTCGGAGGGCAGCGTGGTCAGGCGGCGGATCTCCTGCCGGATCTTGCGCATATGCGTGGTGGCGTTGGAGACGTCACCGGTGCCGGCCTCACCCTTGGAGCGGATCATCGCCGCACCCTCGGTGATGCGGCGCAGCGCCTCGCCGAGATTGGTGGCACCGCAGACGAACGGCACCGTGAAATTCCATTTGTCGATGTGGTTGGCGTAATCGGCGGGGGTCAGCACCTCGGATTCGTCGATGTAGTCGACACCGAGGCTCTGCAGCACCTGGGCCTCCACGAAATGCCCGATCCGGGCCTTGGCCATCACCGGGATGGAGACCGCCTCGATGATCCCGTCGATCATGTCCGGATCGCTCATCCGGGAGACACCGCCCTGGGCGCGGATATCGGCGGGCACCCGCTCCAGCGCCATCACCGCGACGGCCCCGGCGTCCTCGGCGATCTTCGCCTGATCCGGGGTGACGACATCCATGATCACCCCGCCCTTGAGCATCTCGGCCATCCCGCGCTTCACGCGGGCGGTACCCGCCTCGCGGGTGGCGTCGGTCCGGTTGGTCTGGGGCGTGGTCACGGCAGCTCCTGTGTCTGTTGCCTTGGTCGATCCTCGATGAACACCACGATTCTAGGTGGGCCCGAAAACGACCTTCATAGCCAGTGAGACCACACTGGACTGCCAACCACCTGGGACTATCCGATCACCGGGCACGACTGGACCGGAAAACACGACCGCCGGACCGGTGAACACCGGCCCGGCGGGCATACAGCGAAACCGGCTCAGATCGGATTGACCACGAGCAGCTTCGCCCAGTACTCCGCGGCTCCGGGGCCCAGAATCGGGAGCAGGTAATCGAACAGGATGTAGGACAACGTCTTCACCTCCACACACCGAATCGACACAACTACGGTGTGTCAAACCGCCTGCGACCCTAACATGCCAGTGAGCTGTGTCACAGGCGCGGCTTCGCCGCGCGGGGTTCGGCCCTCTTGGCGTCTGCTGTCAGCCCTCGAGACTTGTGGCTTCGCCGTTCGGCGAGCAGCACCCGCTGACGTT
>NZ_JBEZYU010000037.1:0-53186 GCF_040638875.1 Nocardia sp. NPDC024068
AATGGTTCCGCCCCGCTTCTGCTTCCCCCCCACCACTGCCTGGTGGCGAAGCCACGAGTCTCGAGGGCTGACAGCAGACGCCAAGAGGGCCGAACCCCGCGCGGCGAAGCCGCGCCAAAATTACAACCCCGCCACCACCAGCCGGTCGCCGTCCGGGGACACACCCACCTCGACCGTGTCGCCGTCGGTGATCTTGCCGGCCAGCAGTTCCTTGGCCAGGGTGTCGCCGATCGACTGCTGGATCAGCCGCCGCAGCGGGCGGGCCCCGTACACGGGGTCGTAGCCGCGCACCGCCAGCCAGAACCGGGCCGAATCGCTGACTTCCAGGGTGAGCCGCCGCTGCGCCAGCCGGCGCTGCAGCTGGTCGAGCTGGATATCCACCACGTGCGCGAGCTGGTCCTCGTCCAGGGCGTCGAACATCACCACATCGTCGAGCCGGTTCAGGAACTCCGGTTTGAAGGCGGCGCGGACCGCGTTCATGACGAACTCCGGATCAGCTCCGGCGCCCAGATTCGAGGTCAGGATCAGGATGGTGTTGCGGAAATCCACCGTCCGCCCCTGACCGTCGGTCAGCCTGCCCTCGTCGAGAACGGCGAGCAGGATATCGAATACATCCGGATGCGCCTTCTCGATCTCGTCGAACAGCACCACGGTGTAGGGCCGCCGCCGCACGGCTTCGGTGAGCTGGCCGCCCTGGTCGTAGCCGACGTATCCGGGCGGGGCGCCGACCAGGCGCGCGACCGCGTGTTTCTCGCTGTACTCGCTCATATCGATGCGAACCATCGCCCGTTCGTCGTCGAACAGGAAATCCGCCAGCGCCTTGGCCAGCTCCGTCTTACCCACACCCGTGGGCCCGACGAACAGGAACGAGCCGGTGGGGCGGTTCGGGTCCGCGACTCCGGCGCGGGCGCGCCGCACCGCATCGGACACCGCCTGCACCGCGGCGCGCTGCCCGACCACCCGGCGGCCCAGTTCGGCCTCCATCCGCAGCAGTTTCTCGGTCTCGCCCTCGAGCAGCCGGCCCACCGGGATATGGGTCCACGCCGAGATCACCTCGGCGATATCGTCCGGGCCGACCTCCTCCTTGAGCATCACTTCGCCGTCGGCCGCCGCCCCGGAGACCCGTTCGGCTTCGGCGAGGTCCTTCTCCAATGCCGGGATCCGGCCGTAGCGCAGTTCGGCTGCCTTACCCAGATCGCCGTCACGTTCGGCGCGGTCGGATTCCCCGCGCAGCCCCTCGAGCTGTTCCTTGAGAATCCGGACCTGGTCGATCGCGGTCTTCTCGTTCTGCCAGCGGGTGGTGAGCTGGTTGAGCTTCTCCCGATCGTCGGCGAGTTCGGCGCGCAGTTTCTCCAACCGCAGTTTGGACGCCTCGTCGGTTTCCTTGGAGAGTGCCACCTCCTCGATCTCGAGCCGGCGCACCGCGCGCTCCACCTCGTCGATCTCCACCGGCCGCGAGTCGATCTCCATCCGCAGCCGCGACGCCGATTCGTCCACCAGGTCGATGGCCTTGTCGGGGAGGAACCGGGAGGTGATGTAGCGGTCGGAGAGGGTGGCCGCGGCCACCAGTGCGGAGTCGGTGATCCGCACGCCGTGGTGCACCTCGTAGCGCTCCTTGATACCGCGCAGGATTCCGACAGTGTCCTCCACGGTGGGTTCACCTACCAGCACCTGCTGGAAGCGGCGTTCCAGGGCCGCGTCCTTCTCGATGTGCTGCCGGTACTCCTCGAGCGTGGTCGCACCGACGAGCCGCAGTTCACCGCGGGCCAGCATCGGCTTGATCATATTGCCGGCGTCCATGGCCGATTCGCCGGTCGCGCCGGCCCCGACGATGGTGTGCAGTTCGTCGATGAAGGTGATGATCTGCCCGGCGCTGGACTTGATCTCCTCGAGCACGGCCTTGAGCCGTTCCTCGAACTCACCACGGTATTTCGCGCCCGCCACCATGGCGCCGAGATCGAGCGAGACGACGGACTTGCCGCGCAGTGATTCCGGGACATCGCCCGCGATGATGCGCTGGGCCAGGCCCTCGACGATCGCGGTCTTACCCACACCGGGCTCACCGATGAGAACCGGATTGTTCTTGGTGCGCCGGGAGAGCACCTGTACGACGCGGCGGATCTCGGTATCCCGTCCGATCACCGGATCGAGTTTGCCCGCGCGCGCGGCATCGGTGAGATCTGTGGAGTACTTCTCGAGCGCCTGATAGCTGCCCTCGGGATCGGGGCTGCTGACCCGGGCGTTGCCGCGTACCGCGGTGAACGCCTCGCGCAGCGCGGCGGCCGTCGCCCCGTATTTCTGGAGCAGCATCGTGATATCGGTATCGCCGTCGGCGAGGCCGACCATCACATGCTCGGTGGAGACGTATTCGTCGCCGAGTTCGGTGGCCAGATGCTGGGCCGCGGTGATCGCGGCCAGCGCTTCCCGGCCGAGCTGGGGTGTGGTGGTGGCGCCGGACGCGCGCGGGAGCCGGTCGACGATGTCCTGCGCCTCGCGCCGCACGGTCGCCGGATCGGTGCCCACGGCCTCCAGCAGCGGGCCGGCGATTCCGTCGGTCTGGTCCAGCAGCGCCACCAGCAGATGGGCCGGCCGGATCTCGGGGTTTCCGGCGGCCGAGGCGGCCTGCAGCGCGGCGGTCAGCGCGGCCTGAGTCTTGGTGGTGGGGTTGAACGAGTCCACGAAGCACCTTCCTGCTAGTCGATATCTCCTCCGGCAACCGCACCCGCTTGCGGGGACTCGTGCCGTTCTGCCCGTTTCAACGTCCGAAAGGTTGAGTCTGTTCCGCTCAAGTTTGAAATTTTTCGCGCCCTGAGCCCACCCACCGGTAGCCGGAAAAATGCCGGATCACGGCGCGCAGCCCAGGCGCGATACCCGCGAACAAGATCACTCAAACCCGGTATCCGTATTTCACATCCACCATCATCACAATTTTCGGGGATACTGGTCGAGTGAAGGACGGCCGGTAACGGGTACGTCCCTTCGGGCAGATTTCAGGGAAAGGAAGCTCCACGCCGTGGATGCGCGTTCGGCAGCGCTGGTCCGCGCCAATTTCCAGTCGGTGCTCGACACTCCGGCTGGACCCGAGCGGTTGGTCAGCGCGTTTTATGGTCACCTGTTCGCGGAGAACCCGCGGCTGCGAGAACTGTTCCCTCCGGCGATGGAGATGCAGGCGAAGCGGCTGGCCACCGCTATCCAGTACATGCTCGACCATCTGGAGGACTGGGACCGTGCGCAGAAGTTCCTCGAACAACTCGCCCGCGACCACCGCAAGTACGGCGTCGAAGCCGCGCACTACGACCTGGCCGGTCCGGCGCTCTACGCCGCCTTCCAGAGCTACAACGGCCCCTACTGGACCAGAGAACTCGCCGAGGGCTGGCGAGATGTCTGTCTGCTGATCTCGGCCGCCATGGCGATCGGCGCCAATTCCGACGACGCCCCGCCCTACTGGGAAGCGACCGTCGTCGGCCACCGGCATGTCCTCGACGATCTGGCCATCGTCCGGCTGCAATCCGACGACCCGATCCCCTACCTGGCCGGGCAGTACGTCCCGGTCTCGGTACCGCAGCGCCCGCGGATGTGGCGCTACCTGTCCCCGGCCATCCCGTCGAACCCGTACGGCGAGATCGAATTCCACGTCCGCAAGGTCCGCGGCGGCTGGGTGAGTCCCTCCATCGTCGGCGAAACCAAGGTCGGCGACCGCTGGCTCATCGGCGGCCCGCTCGGCGGCCTGCAGGTGGACCCGGATCGCGGCAGCGATGTGCTCATGATCGGCTCCGGCACCGGAGTCGCCCCGCTGCGGGCCCAGCTGATCGAGATGGGCCGGCGCGGTATCAACCCGCGGGTGCACTTCTTCATCGGCGGGGTCTACCCGTGCGACCTGTACGACGTGGAGAACATGTGGCAGCTCTCGCAGAGCAACCCGTGGCTCACCGTGGTCCCGGTCTGCGAGCACAAGACCAACCCGTGGTGGTACCCGCATCCCACCGAGGACGCGCCCTACGGGATGCACCGGCGGCTCGTCGGCAATCTCGGCGCGGTGGTCGCCAGTTTCGGCGCATGGGAGGATCGGCAGATCCAGATCGCCGGTTCGGCGACGATGATCGCCGACACCCGGCGCGCGCTGCTCGCGGTGGGCACGCCGGAAGAGATCATCAGCACCGACCCGGTGTGATCCGGTACCCGCACCGTTCACCAGGCCCCGAAAGGGTTGAGGCCCGCGTATGACCAACGACCCCCGCGTGTCCCGCGATCACTCGTCCCGGCAGGCATATTGGATGGCCGATGTCGTCGAACACCATCGGCTGCGCCACGATCTGGCGGTGATCCGGCTGATCGGCGACTACGTGCCGTTCACCGCGGGACAGTCCGTGGAGGTCGAGGTCCCGCAGTTCCCGGGGATGCGGCGCCGATTCTCCCCCGCCCTGCCCCCTTCGATGGACGGCAAGATGGAGTTCCATGTGCGCACGGTCGCGGGCGGCTGGTGCAGCGGCGGGATCGTCGCCGATACCGCCGTCGGCGACCGGTGGAAACTCTCCGCACCCCAGGGCATGTTCACCGTCGACCCCGACGGGGACGAGGTGGTGATGATCGCCGGCGGCACCGGACTGGCCCCGCTGCGCTCTCAGATCCTCGAACTGGCACGGCATCCCGAACCGCCCGCCACGTATCTCTTCTTCGGCGGCTTCTCCCCCCGCGACCTGTACGCCGGCGATATGCTCGTCATCCTCGGCCACAGCCTCCCCTGGCTGACCGTCGTCCCGGTAGTGGAACGGCTCGAGGACCCGTCCTGGCCCGACCAATGGCACGAAAGACACCGCGTGGATATCGGATTCGACGAGGACGACCTGATCCAGGGCACCCTCGCCGACGTGGTCGGCTCCCACGGATCCTTCGGCCGCCACCAGGTCCTGGTCTGCGGCTCCCCCGCCATGACCCGCTCCACGGTCGAACGCCTCCTCGACACCGGAACCCCACCCGAACGCATCCAATTCGAAGGCGCGTGAGGGCCGGCGACGACGTCGCGTATCACGAGCGCCGGTCCAGGGCCGCCCGGATCAGTCGCCGGGCAGGTTCCCCGGTCACCGCCTGACCCGCCATTGTCTCGAACGCTCTTCCGTAGAGCGCTATCTCGCGCGGCTGAGAGATCGTCAGTTCGGCTGTCATGGCCTCGACCATCACCCGCCGATTGTCGAACATGACGAAATTCGTTGTTTGCATCGGAAGTTCCGCGAGGGCGGGGACGATCCCGAATGTGACGCGGGAGAGTCCCATCACGGCCAGCAGCCGATCCAGCTGGCCGGCCATCACCGAGTCGTTCCCCACTGTCGTGTACAGGGCTTGCTCCCCGATGAGGATGTGGAACCTGCGGTCGCCCTTGTACAGCAGTTGTTGCCGTTCCATGCGCTTTGCGACACCGGCCTCCAGATCATCGGATATCCGGTGGAAGTCGATGGATCGGCGCAGCATGGCCTGGGCGTACTCGGCGGTTTGCAGTATGCCCGGGACTAGTGAGGGTTGATAGATACGCATGATCGCGGTCTGTTCCGCGAGCTTCAGCGACAGCTGTTGCCTCCGGCGGGTCCCCGCGTAGAGAACGCGCCTCCATTCCAGATATGCGTGCTCGATATTCCGGGCAGTCGCGATGAGATCGGCTTCTTGACCAGTCGCATCGGTCAGTACACACCAGAGTTTGATGTCGGCTTCGGTGGGCTTGGTCTTGCCGTATTCGATCTTCGACACTCGGGTTTGGTGCCAGCCCGCCTGCCGAGCCAGTTCGCTTCCGCTCAGCCCCGACGCCAGGCGAAGCTCCCGGAGCCTGCCGCCGAGCACCTCGCGTTGTTGCTGGACCGAGTCGGTCACCGGTCGATGTAGTCCGCGTAGGGGATCGCGATTTCCCAGAGTCGATCTCTTACTCCGCCGCAGTACGCGGCAATCCCCGGATCCGTGGTGACTGCCGCGCCGACGGGCTTGCCGTCGTGGTCGGTGAGGTTGAATCCGACCAAGCGATCGTCGAAGAGCCAGAAATCATCCGGAGGAACCGTCCCGGCAGCGTGCCGGGGTAGGTATCGGATATCTTCGCCGGCCTCCACATTGCCGCCGGTGACCGACAGCAACCAACGCTGGTAGTCACTGTGCGGCACGGTTACTACGCGTACCCGGCTCACGCCGACGCCCCGGCCCGCCGTTTGCCGGACAAGGTCGATCCATGGCCTGGACAGAAACCGGTCCTTCTCGATCTGCGCACCATCGAGGAATCGCCGAAATGGATCGGACTCGCTCGGCACCGCGTAGGTGTCTCGGACCTCCAAGTGGAAGGCCGAGCGTTTCGCTTGCCGAAACAATTCGGGCCAAGGGTTACCCTGTCTCAACTCCACCGTAGAAAGTTCTCCGCTTCTTCGGCACCTCAACAGCCGCTTCGTGCTCGGCGATGGTCAACTGAGCCAACATCTCAGGGTCGGTTACCGGTGTTCCATCGAGCCGGAAGGTTCCCCGGCCGGTATCGGTCATGGTCGCGCCGATATACATCTCGGGTTCAGCGAACCCGGTAAGCAGATGGGGTATCTCCACAGTCTCGGGGCGAGTTGTCCTCCACCCCTGCACAAGATAGCTCCCGCGGTCGGTTGCATAGAGCGTGGGGCAATCACCATCTGCTGACCCACCGCGTCCCAAGAAACTCACTCGCATGATGCCCCCAGCCTTCGAGTCAAGTGCAACTATGCCGATCCGATAGTTCATGATTTCACGATTTGATCCCAGCTGCCTGCGATCAAGACAACTTGGCTTAGTTCGGCATACATCTGGATTCCGAGGTCGCTCCATCTCTACGTTCTGATCGGCCGCCGCGTCGGGTGCCAACCCAACCCCGACGCGGCGAGCAATCCATCGACTCGGCCAAGGGGTGGTCATGCTGTTCTCGGTGCAGGTCAGTTGTTTTGGAACACAGTGGCTCATCTACGCGCCCGCTTTCGGGGTGCAACGGATCGTCGCGGACAAGAAGTCGATCCGCTCGGAAGCGCGCGAGATGATCGCCCGGTGTGGTGCGGCACCTCGCGAGTTCGAGGTCGAGTTGGAACTGGGGAGGGTTGTGGATAAGTCAGAGTTCCGTCTGCTATCCGAATCGCCCCGGAACGGCGACGATGAGCCCTGACGTGGTCCACGGCGGCGTCGCGACCCGGGCCCAGCCGGCGGCCACCCCCTTCGCGAGAAGTACTCGAACGATGGAAACCCCGCGGAAAACATTCGCGGGGTTTCCATCGAGCGTGCGCCGGGACCGGCCGGCTACCTTCTCCGGTTGCGGGGTTGCCAGACGACCAGAGCGGTATTGCGCTGGGGCGGCAGCAGTTCCGGGCGGTAGTCCGGGCGGCTGCGCTCCCGCTCCAAGGCCGCGGAGAGTTCCACTACCCGCTGCTGGAGCTCCGACACCTGGTTGGTGAGTTCGATGATCCGTTTGATTCCGGCGAGATTGACGCCCTCGTCCTGGGACAACCGCTGCACTTCGCGCAGTAGTTCCACGTCCCGTTCCGAATAGCGCCGACCGCCACCCGATGTGCGCTGCGGGGTGACCAGGCCCAGCCGGTCGTAGGTACGCAACGTCTGCGCGTGCATACCGGCCAGCTGGGCGGCCACCGAGATGACGAAATATTCGGCACGCGCCGAACTGCCCTCGGGTGCCCGTTTCGGATCAGTGGACATCACGCACCTGCCCATCCAGCTCTCGGATCGAAGCCGCTGGCCTTCTCCGCCTCCTGTAGCGCGCGCAATGCGGCCACGGCGTCGTCGTCCAGCTTCGGCGGCACGGCGACCTTCACGGTGACCAGCAGATCACCGGCTCCGCCACCACGTTTGGGAACCCCGCGACCGCGCACCCGCAGGATGCGGCCGTCCGCGGTGCCCGGTGGCACCTTCACGCCGACCCGGCCCTCCAGGGTGGGCACCGATACGGTCGTGCCGAGCACCAATTCACTGTAACTGACCGGTAGTGCCAGTGTGAGGTCATCGCCGGCCCGGCCGAAGACCTTGTCCTGGCCGACGCGCACCGTGACGAACAGGTCACCCGAGGGTGCGCCCCGCAGTCCGGCCTCGCCCTGCCCGGCCAGCCGGATGCGCTGACCGTCGGAGATACCCGGGGGAATCCGGACATTGATGGTGCGGGTGCGGTTCTGGATACCGCTGCCCTGGCAGTCCACGCACGGATCATCGATGATCGACCCGGTGCCGCGGCAATCGTCGCAGGGTTCGCTGAAACCGAACGCGCCCTGGTTGCGGCTCACCACACCGCTGCCGTTGCAGATCGGGCACACCCGCGGGCTGGTGCCCGGCTTCGCACCGCTGCCGTGACAGGTGGTGCAGGGGGACGGGCTGGTCAGGTGCAACGGCACGGTGACACCCTTGGCCGCCTCGCGGAAACCGAGGGTCGTCTCGGCCTCCACATCGGCGCCGCGTCGCGGCCGCTGACCGGTCCGCGCGCCCCCGCCGCCCCGGTTGAACAGACCACCGAAGAGATCGCCGAGGCCGCCGTCGGCCGCGGCACCGGCGCCCTGCCCGAAGAGGTCGCCCAGGTCGAAGCTCTGGGAGAACCCGCCACCGCCGCCGGGAGCGAAGCCGCCGCCCCGGCCGTATCCGCCACCCGCGAACAGGCGGCGGGTCTCGTCGTATTCGGCGCGTTTGGCCGAATCAGACAGCACGGTATGGGCCTCGCTGACGGCCTTGAACCGTTCCTCGGCCTGGGCGTCACCCGGATTGGCGTCCGGGTGCAGATCACGGGCGAGCTTGCGGTACGCCTTCTTGATCTCGTCGGTCGAGGCGTTGGAGGAGACACCCAGCTCCTTGTAGAAGTCCTTTTCGATCCACTCCCGCTGGCTCACCGAGCGTCTCCTCCTCTCGCACTATCGTCAATTACCGGAGCCGGCATCAGCATCCGATGCCTCCGCCCCGGCGGTGGCCGCCGCGGTGCCGGGGTCCGGCGCGGTATCGCCCACACCGTCGGTGACCCCGACCAGCGCGTGCCGTAGCACCCGCTCGCCGAACCGGTAGCCCTTGCGCATCACCACACCGATCACCGGATCGTGCCCGGCGCCTTCGTGCTGGACGGCCTCGTGCAGATTCGGGTCGAAGGGCTCGCCCTCGGATCCGAACTCCTCGAGTCCCTGTTTGCGCAGCGCCTCGGCCAGCTTGTCGGCCACCGACCGCAGCGGCCCGGTCTCCAGATCACCGTGCGCGCGGGCACGATCCAGATCGTCGAGCACACCGAGCAGTTCGTTGACCACTCCCGCTTTGGCGTTGTCGATCGCGGTTTTGCGATCGCGCTCGACCCGGCGCCGGTAGTTGGTGTATTCCGCCGTCAGTCGCTGCAGATCAGCGGTCCGCTCGGCGAGTTCGTCCGCGGGGGACGCGGCCGGAGCCTCCGCCGATGCCGCGTCGGCGGCGTCTTCGTCGAGTCCGGCCTGCGGCGCCTGCGGGGCGACACCTTCCTCGCCCCCGGCCGGGGCGGCACCTTTGGCCGCCCCGCCCTGTTCACGGACCTCACCGGTTTCCGGATCGATCTTGCGTTTGTCGACGAAGCTCACCGGCTCCGATGCCTCTCCCGACTTGTCGTTGTTTCCCGTATTCGTCACTTCTTCTCCGTGTCGACCGGATCGTCCACGACCTCGGCGTCGACCACTTGGTCGTCACCGGAGTCGGCGGCGGCACCGTTACCGGAAGCCGCGCCTTCCTGCGCCTGGGCCTCGTAGATCGCCTGACCGAGCGCCTGCGATTCGGTGGCCAGCTTCTCCACCGCGGCCTTCACCGCGGCGGTATCGGTGCCCTTGAGCGCCTCGTTGGCCTCCGCGATCGCGGCCTCGACCTTGGTCTTCACATCGGCCGGGACCTTGTCCTCGTTGTCGGCGATGAACTTCTCGGTCTGGTGTACCAGCGATTCGGCCTGGTTACGGGTCTCGGCTTCCTCACGGCGTGCCTTGTCCTCGGCGGCGTGCGCCTCGGCGTCCTTGACCATCCGGTCGATCTCTTCCTTGGACAGACCGGAGCCGTCCTGGATCTTGATCGTGTTCTCTTTACCGGTGCCCTTGTCCTTCGCGGTCACATGCACGATGCCGTTGGCGTCGATATCGAAGGTGACCTCGATCTGCGGCACACCGCGCGGGGCCGGCGGGATACCGGTCAGCTCGAAGGAGCCGAGCAGTTTGTTGTGCGCGGCGATCTCACGCTCACCCTGGAACACCTGGATCTGCACCGACGGCTGGTTGTCGTTGGCCGTGGTGAAGGTTTCCGAACGCTTGGTCGGAATGGTGGTGTTGCGCTCGATGAGGTTGGTCATCACGCCGCCCTTGGTCTCGATACCCAGCGACAGCGGGGTCACGTCGAGCAGCAGGACGTCCTTGACCTCACCCTTGAGCACACCGGCCTGCAGGGCGGCACCGACGGCGACGACCTCGTCCGGGTTCACGCCCTTGTTGGGCTCCTTGCCACCGGTCAGTTCCTTGACCAGCTCGGAGACCGCGGGCATACGGGTGGAGCCACCGACGAGTACGACATGGTCGATATCGGCGACCTTGATCCCGGCGTCCTTGACCACGGACTGGAACGGCGCACGGGTGCGGTCGAGCAGGTCCGAGGTGATCTTCTGGAACTCCGAGCGGGTGAGCTGCTCGTCGAGGAACAGCGGGTTCTTCTCAGCGTCGACCGTGATGTAGGGCAGGTTGATCGAGGTGCTCTGCGAGGAGCTCAGCTCGATCTTGGCCTTCTCGGCGGCCTCACGCAGCCGCTGCATGGCCATCTTGTCCTTGGTCAGGTCGATACCCGAGCTCGACTTGAACTTGTCGACCAGCCACTGCACGACCCGCTCGTCCCAGTCGTCACCACCGAGGTGGTTGTCACCGGAGGTGGCGCGGACCTCGACGACGCCTTCGCCGATTTCCAGCAGCGAGACGTCGAAGGTGCCGCCACCGAGGTCGAAGACCAGGATGGTCTGTTCCTTGTCGCCCTTGTCCAGGCCGTAGGCCAGGGCGGCCGCGGTGGGCTCGTTGACGATGCGCAGGACGTTCAGCCCGGCGATCTGCCCGGCCTCTTTGGTGGCCTGGCGCTGGGCGTCCTCGAAGTAGGCGGGGACGGTGATCACCGCGTCGGTGATCTCCTCGCCCAGGTAGGACTCGGCATCGCGCTTCAGCTTCATCAGCGTGCGCGCGCTGATCTCCTGCGAGGTGTACTTCTTGTCGTCGATCTCCACGGTCCAGTCGGTGCCGATATGGCGTTTCACCGAACGGATCGTGCGGTCGACGTTGGTCACGGCCTGGTTCTTGGCCGGCTGCCCGACCAGTACTTCGCCGTTCTTCGCGAACGCGACGACAGAGGGCGTAGTGCGAGAACCCTCGGAGTTGGCGACGACGACCGGCTCACCACCTTCGAGAACGGCGACGACCGAGTTCGTGGTCCCGAGGTCGATTCCGACCGCACGAGCCATTTGTTCCTCCTCATTTTTCGACTGCTTGTGTCTGCACGGGCCTGTCCGCCCACGTACGCCGGGCTCCGGGGGAGCCACGGCGTTCCGGACCAGCCCCAGGCACGGCATAGAGCACGGCCCCAGCAATACTGAGCGTGGTCGGCTCAATCCTGCCCGCCTACCGGCGAGCCGTCAAGTCAAACTTGAGCCGAGTTCACTCAACATTGTCGAACAGCTCAACCCAGGGCTCCGGCGAACTATTCCCACGCCCCCTGCGACCGGGCCCGCACCAGTCTTCCCGCGATCGCCGCGGCGAACCCCGCCGCAACGACATCGTGACCCAGCTGTGCCGTGCCCGGCACCCGCGCACCGTCCCGCCCGGATCCCCGCCGGTGCCGAATCGGAGTTATTGTCAATGCTCCGCCCGTGGTGACCCGGCGCCCGCCGCCGGGCCGGTCACGGGCGAACCCGTGTCGCGGTTGTTGGACGAGTACGTCGAAGCGAGGATCCGAGGATGGCCACTGGGGTGGGCCTGCACATCGCGGAACACGTGTGCGCCGCAGCGGTCGTCGGCGACGGCGCAGATCCGTATTTCATCCTCCGGGAACCCGTTCTGCACATGTCCGACGACGGCGACGCCGTCCTGGGCGGTACGCACGCGCCACCCGACCACACCCATACGATCACCGGCTTCGTCGCCGCGGTGGGCGATCCCGCCGGCGTGGTGGTGGACGACGGCGAGGCCTTCCGCGGCGAGGACC
This sequence comes from Nocardia sp. NPDC024068, assembly GCF_040638875.1. NCBI lineage: Bacteria > Bacillati > Actinomycetota > Actinomycetes > Mycobacteriales > Nocardiaceae > Nocardia > Nocardia sp. NPDC024068. Next base: position 12,199 of record NZ_JBEZYU010000037.1, read on the forward strand.
TGCTGGCCACCGCGCTGTTCTGCCTGATCAACCTGACCGCCGAATATCTGCACGGCGCGGCCGAGTTCTACGCCACCCATCCGGCCGGCTGGCCGGTCGCGCAGGTACTGGCGCTGCGCGGCGCCCTGGACTACCTGGGCCTGAAAACGGTCACCCTGATCAGCGAAGACGACCTACCGGCCCCGCCCGCGGGCCTCACCACGGCCGAGAGGGGCAGCTACTTCGCGGAGAGCGCCGGCCGGGCCGCGCTCGCCGTTGTCCTCGACACCCCCGCCGGGGCCACCCCTCCCGATCCCACGACCGCGGAGAACTCTTTTCTCGACACGATCGTCATGCCCAAACTGCGCGGTGGAGATACCCCGGCCAAGGCGTATTCGGCGATCTCACCGGCCATGGACCCGGAGGCCACCTACGGCGGACCGAGCCTCGGTGTACTGGCCGCCGGGCTGGGCGTCCCCGCCGCGGAACGCCCGGCGACGAGCGCCCCGGCCGCCGCCGTCCCCGCCGTCGCTCCCGCCACCGGCAGCCGCAGGGTCGCGGCAAAGGCCGCGGCACCCGAGCCCCCCGCGCGCCCCGTCGCCGACAGGAGCGTCCGCCGCACCGCGGGCCTGGTCGCCGCCGCCGCGCTGGGCGGTGTCGTGATCGGCGCCGTCGGTGTCGCGGTCCTGCTGGGCCGCGGATCCGCCGAGCCGGGCACCCCGCCCGCCCCCACGACCACCGAAACGCCCGCCGCGTCGCCGGTCCCCCCGCCCGTCCTGCCGCAGCCATTGGCGCCGCCGCCGGTGGAACCGACCTACGAACTCGAGCCGACCTATGAGCCGGAACCGACCTACGCCGAGCCGCCGCCTCCGCCGGTGACCGTCACTCCCACCCCGGTGCCCACCACCACCGGCACCCCCGACGCCACTCGGACCCCGGGCCCGACGCTCACCGAACCGACCACCGGGACCGAAACCCCCACCACGAAAACCCGACCGTCGAACGGTTTCGAGTTCTTCCCGTTTCCGATGCCATTTCCCACCGACGAGAACCCCGAAATGGACCTTCCAGACACCGGATCCAAGGAAGGCCGTCAAGAGGAAGCCAGATAGCGTTTTGTGCCATAGAGTGTTCGCCTGACCGGTGTATTCCGGCCACCCCGGCACCCGGTCACTGCTCGAGGAAACCTGCGCGCCAACGGATTCAATCCCGTGGCCGCGGAATATCTGGCACAAAGTGCCTACGAAGGGACTCCATGCGCAAGTCGGTGGCGCGTCGCGCCGCGGTCAAGGCTGCCGTCATCAGCTCGACCGTCCTCCTGGCTCCTCTGTTCGGTGCGACGTCGGCGACGGCGGCCCCCGCACCGGAACAGCTCAGAGCCGAGGATCTTCCGGCCGAACTCGTCGAAGCGCTGTCCCGCGATCTGAATATGACTCCGACCGAATACCTGGACCGGTCGGCCCGAGCCCAGCAGTTGCAGACCTACGCGAGCGATTTCCGCACCGAACGTCCCGATGTGTTCGCGGGCGCGTGGCTGAACCCCGAGGGAAAGCCGGTCGTCGCCGTCACCTCGCCGGACGCCGCCAAGGTGGCCAGCGCCGACGGCTACCAGACCCGGCTGGCCCCGGTTTCGGCTGCCGCGCTGGAAACCTCGCTGACGCAACTGAACCAATGGGTCGCCGGGCAGCCCCGGGATATCTCGCAGGTGATCAATTCGATCGCCATCGACTTCCTCAACAGCCAGCTGGTCGTGAATGTCGCCAATACGCCGCTGGCTCATATGCTCAATCTGCCGACGCTGATCGCCAACATCAAAGTCGTCCTTTCTCCGGACGCCGGCGGCCCTGTCGAACGTCATCCCATGGGCGGCGATACCTACATCAGCGCCCCCGGCCCGCTGGACGACGCCGAATTGCGCAGTGTGGATGTCTGCTCGTTCGGCTTCAACAGTGTGGACGCCGCCGGAAACGCGCTGAATATCAGCGCCGGGCACTGCAACCCCAATCTCGACAAGGGCGACGAACGGGCTTCGGTCTACGGCCCCAATGTCCGCAATATCCCGGCGAGCCCGCAGCTGGGCACCTTCGTGCAGTCGGAACTCGGCGGCCCCAGCACCCTCGACTATTCGGTGATCCAGCTGAACGAGCGGGCGGTCGGCGCGGGTATGGACCAGCCCTCGGTCCGCGGCGCCAACGGCACCACCCTGAACATCACCGGCACCGCCGACCCGGTGACCGGTGCGCCGGTCTGCAAGTCCGGGCAGTCCTCCACCTTCACCTGCGGCTTCGTGGTCGCCGACCGGGTGGAGACCCAGCTGTTCACCACCGAGGGCGAGGCCAAGACGGTCCGCGGTTTCGCGAGCTCGGCCTGCACCCTGGGCGGGGACAGCGGCGGGGCCATCGTCACCGGCACCCTGGCACTCGGTATCACCAGCGGATCGAACGCCGCCGACGCACCCGATTGCGAAAAGGCCAACATCGCGATGGCCCAGTACGGCGGCACCGCCACGCTGGGTATTCCGATCCGCGCGATCCTCGCGCAGGCCGATGCGGCCTCCGGCGGCGGCGTCGGCAGCGGCATCAGCGTACGAACCAGGCCGAACGCCGGATGAGCCCGATATAGTCTCTGCATGCTCATGCCACGCATTGGGAAACGGCGAGAGTCGCCGACCAGAAACCGACTGCACCGCGCCGCGATTGCCGCTTCGGCGGCCGTGCTGCTTTTCGGCCCCACCGCGGTCTCCTCGGCCGCCCCCGAACCCGCTCCCGGCCTGCCCGGCGATCTCGTCGCCGCGCTGCAGCGCGATCTGCACATCTCCCCGGAGGAGTACCTGGCCCGCGCCGATACCGCCCAGCAGGTGGCGGCGTTCGCCACCACCGCCCAGCGGCAGTTCCCGCAGGTCTTCGCGGGTTCCTGGCTCGACGAACAGGGCAAGGGCGTGGTGGCCCTGGCCCCCGGCCCCGGTGCCGACGAAGCGCGCGGCGCGGCCGAGTCCAGCGGTTTCGTGGTCCGCAACGTCGCCAAGAGCGAATCGACCCTGCGCGGCGAGAAGAGCGCATTCGAGCGCTGGCTCGACGGACAGCCCGCGGCAGTGTCCGCGCTGGTTCGCGGCGTCGTGATCGATACCGTCAACAACAGCATCGCGGTGCGGGTCGACAAGGCCGGGCTGCCGATGCCGAACTTCATCGATCCGGCGCGGGTCATCGTGATGGCCCCGCCGGTCGCCGCGGAGACCCTGCCGCAGGCGGCGGCGGTCGCCGAGGCCGGCACCGTCGGCCTCGGTGGCGGTGACGGGTTCGCGTCCATCGCCGGGGACAGCTCGCTGCGCTGCTCCTTCGGATTCAACGGCATCGGCCCGGCCGGTAACGTCGTGAACATCACCGCCGGACACTGCAACCCCAACCTCGAGAACGTCGGCGCGGCCACCGTGCACGAATCGCTGGGCGGCAACAAGGTCGGCCCGAAGATCGCCACCTTCCAGAAGTCGGTGCTGGGCAACCAGGACTACTCGATCCTGGATATCGAGGACGGCGCCGCCGGCCGCTTCGAGAACAACCAGGTCAAGGTTCCGGCCGCCGCGCCGGTGCCGATCGAGGGCGTGGCCGCCCCGGTCGTGGGCGCTCCGGTCTGCAAGTCCGGTTCGCGGACCGGCTTCAGCTGCGGTGTGGTGAACGCCGTGGATCAGACCGTCCAGGTCGGCGATCGTCAGCTCACCCAGAGCTTCTCCGCCAATATCTGCGCCCTCCCCGGCGACAGCGGCGGCCCGATCGTGACCGGCCGCATGGCGCTGGGTATCTCCAGCGCCTCCTCGGTGGCCGACTACCCGATCTGCGAGATCCCCAACCTGCTGGGCGTGCTCACCGGTAACGCCCCGCAACTGTTCGCGCAGCCGGTGAGCGTAGTGCTCTCCGACAACCCGGGACTGCGCATCCGCACGAGCTAGCCATCGCCCGCCCTCCGTTCGACGCGGAGGGCGGCGGGGCCGGGCCCATCCGCACGGAACGGGTCGCACGGCATCGAGCAGACCAGAAGGGCCGGCAGCACAGCTGCCGGCCCTTCTGGCTGCCCGTAGGACATTCCCCCAGCCCCGGGCATACCCCGGGGAGGCATCTGCGCTCACGGGCCGAATGCGCGCCCCTCCGCGGCACCACCGGATCACTGACCACGGGTCCGCCGTCGAGGGTGATCGTCGCCGGAATCCGCCCCGCTCGGGCGAGCGAGAAACACGGCCTGGTCCCGGATGCGGCGGTGACCTACCGCTACGACCGCAAGGTCTGGAACGCCGCAACGGCCGGAACGCGAAAGAGGCGGTCACGGTCCGGAGTTCACTCCGAGACCGTGACCGCCTCTCACGATGCGATCCGCGGCTTGCGCGGTCTCGCCCCGCAGTGTGCGGCAGGCGGGACCGATCGGCCGTTACTTGGGCGCTTCTACTTCCGCTTCCGCCTTGGCGGGCTCGGTCTGGGGCTGTCCACCGTTGGCCCATTTGCTGGCACCGGCCGGCGCCTGCAGGGTGTTGACCAGCTCGACACCGGCCCCGATCAGCGTCGGTCCGCCGACGGCGATCGTGCCGATGATGCCGCCGATACCGGCGCCCGGGATGCAGCCCAGTGCCGGGATCACGACACAGCCGACCACGAAGCCGACAGCGGTACCGATGAAGCCGCCGATGGCGGTGGCCAGGCCGAAGTTGCTGGAGAACTCGCTGATCGCCATCTGGTTCTCGGCCGGGGAAGCGATCGGCTTCACGACCTGCGGCATGGCGACCGGCTGCAGGACGGTGTCCTGCGCGCCCGCCGGAACACCGGCCGGCTGCTCCGGGGTGATCTCGAGGACTGCGCCGTCCTTCTTCACCTCGGAGGCCACCGGGATCTCGACGCCGTTGGCGGTGAACTCCAGCGGCATCGAGGCCACCAGGGCTCCGGCCTTGTCCTTGATCTCGACGACCTTCTGGACGTCTGCCTTATCGGCTTCCGCCGTGGCGCCCTCCGCGATGGGTTCCCCTGCCGCCTCCCCCGCGACGGGTTCTTCCTGCGAGGTGCCGGGCTCCTGCGCGGCGATTTCCTTCTCGACGATGGAGAAGGTTCCGCCGTTGATCGTGGCGACCACTGTCTTTTCCAGCAACTGAACGGCGTAGTTGACCGTTTCCTTCGGCGCTGCCGCCGGTTGCGCATGAGCTGTGCTGAAGCCCATAGCGAGCGAGCCGGTGACCAGTGCTGCGATCACGGCGGATCTCGGGAGTGTCATCCAATTCCAATCGGGTGTCCGAGGTCACATCTCAACGCGAGGGGGTCAACATAGAACCGACCCGGAAATCCTCCCCGAGCGTTATGAGATGTCACGCTTCCTGATAGATCGGGCTGAGCGTAATCGAATGCACTGTCAAAAGGCGAGATTCGTTTCCCAAGCGTAAGAAACGGCACGGGTAAGCCTGGCCTTATCACGGTGCGCGACAGCGGGCCCTTTACGGTGTTGATCAGGTCGTTCCGTTATGGACGAACAACTGAACACAGTGATGTTGATCACGCCACGATCGTCGCGAAAAACCCAGGCAGACGGGCCGCAGCCTGCCGGCGATCGTACAGTGGACACCAGTAGTTACTGGCGAGTAACTTACTGGCGGTTACGATACGAGCCGGACGGGTACTGCTCAGTTCTCCGTACCTCGTGTTGCTTCGAAAGAAAGGTCGCGACATGAATGCCCTGACAGTGACGCTGGGCACCCTGGGAGCGGCGCTCAGCCTGCTGTGTTGGGCGTCGTTCTTCGGCGGCGTCCGGGATATCGTCCGGTCGATCATGCTGGGCCAGTCCGCCCCGGACCGCTGGCGACCGTTCTTCCCGCGTTTCAAGCAGATGCTCGTGGAGTTCCTGGCGCACACCCGGATGAACAAATTCCGGACGGTCGGCTGGGCCCACTGGCTCGTGATGATCGGCTTCATCGGCGGCGCCATCCTCTGGTTCGAGGCGTATGGCCAGACCTTCGATCCGGCCTTCCACTGGCCGCTCATCGGCAACACCGTGCTCTACCACCTGTGGGACGAGATCCTCGGTATCGGCACCGTTGTCGGCATCGGGACGCTGATCGTCATCCGGCAGCTGAACCATCCGCGGGTCCCGGAGCGACTCTCCCGTTTCAGCGGTTCCGCCTTCGGCCCGGCCTACGTGATCGAGGCGATCGTGCTCCTCGAGGGCCTGGGCATGGTCTTCGTGAAGGCCGGCAAGATCGCGACCTACGGCCACGCCAACGGCGCGACCGATTTCTTCACCATGCGGGTGGCCGAACTGCTGCCCGCCAGCCCGACCATGGTGTCGATCTTCGCCTTCATCAAGCTGATGTCCGGTATGGCATTCCTCTACCTGGTCGGCCGCAACATCACCTGGGGCGTGGCCTGGCACCGGTTCTCGGCCTTCCCGAACATCTACTTCAAGCGTGAAGACGACGGTGGCGTCGCCCTCGGCGCGGCCAAGCCGATGATGTCGAAGGGTCGCGCCCTCGATATGGAGAACGTCGATCCGGACACCGATACCCTCGGCGCCGGCCGGATCGAGGACTTCTCCTGGAAGGGCTGGCTGGATTTCACCACCTGCACCGAATGCGGCCGGTGCCAGTCGCAGTGCCCCGCCTGGAACACCGGTAAACCGCTGTCGCCCAAGCTGCTGATCATGTCGCTGCGCGACCACGGCCGTGCCAAGGCGCCGTACCTGCTGGCCGGTGGCAGCCGGGATGCGGGCGGCGACGAGATCGGCCTGGTCGACAGCGAGGGCAAGCCGGACGAGGCGAAACTGGCCCGGATCTCCGAGGCCGCCCGCGCCGAGTCGGAGCGCCCGCTGGTCGGCGACGCCGAGGTTCAGGGCATCATCGACCCCGAGGTGCTGTGGTCGTGCACCTCCTGCGGCGCCTGCGTCGAGCAGTGCCCGGTGGATATCGAACATGTCGACCACATCATCGATATGCGCCGCTACCAGGTGCTCATCGAATCGGAGTTCCCGTCCGAGCTCGCGGGTCTGTTCAAGAACCTGGAGAACAAGGGCAATCCGTGGGGCCAGAACGCCAAGGACCGGCTCAACTGGATCAACGAGATGGATTTCGACATCCCGGTGTTCGGTAAGGACGCCGACAGCTTCGACGGCTATGAATACCTGTTCTGGGTGGGCTGCGCCGGTGCCTACGAGGACCGCGCGAAAAAGACCACCAAGGCCGTCGCCGAACTGCTGGCGACCGCGGGTGTGAAGTACATGGTCCTCGGCCAGGAGGAAACCTGCACCGGTGACTCCGCCCGGCGCGCGGGTAACGAATTCCTGTTCCAGCAGCTCGCGATGCAGAACATCGAAGTCCTGAATTCGGTGTTCGAGGGTGTGGAGCAGAAAAAGAAGAAGATCGTCGTCACCTGTGCGCACTGCTTCAATGCGCTCAACAACGAATACCCCCAGGTGGGCGGTAACTACGAGGTGGTGCACCACACGCAGCTGCTGAACCGGCTGGTGCGCGGTAAACAGCTCGTTCCGGTGGCCCCGGTCTCGCAGAACGTCACCTATCACGACCCCTGCTTCCTGGGCCGGCACAACAAGGTCTACAACGCGCCGCGTGAACTGATGGCCGCCTCCGGCTCGACTCTGGTGGAGATGCCCCGGCACGGCGAACGGTCCATGTGCTGCGGCGCCGGTGGCGCCCGGATGTGGATGGAAGAGCAGCTCGGCAAGCGCATCAATATCGACCGCGTGGACGAGGCGCTGACCACCTCGCCCGCAAAGATCGCAACCGGCTGCCCCTTCTGCCGCGTCATGCTCACCGACGGTGTGACGGCCCGCCAGGAATCGGGTCAGGGTGAGGGTGTCGAGGTCGTCGACGTCGCACAGCTGATGCTGGATTCGATCGAACGGGTCGACCCGTCGAAGCTGACCGAGAACCTCACGGTCATCCAGGAACCGAAAGCCGAACCCGAACCGGAAGTCGAATCGGAGCCCGAACCCGAACCTGTCGCCGAGGCCGCGCCCGCCGCGGAGAAGGCGGCGCCGAAGGGTGGCGGCCTGGCCATGAAGGGCCCGGCGAAGGCACCCGGTAAAGGTCTGGGCATGAAGGGCGCCGCGAAGGCACCCGGAGCGAAGGCACCCGGCGGCGAGGCGAAAGCCCCCACTGCCGAGGGCGAGACCGCCACTCCCGCCCCTGCCAAGGGCCTCGGTATGAAGGGCGCCGCCAAAGCGCCCGGCGGTAAGGGTCTGGCCATGAAGGGCGCGGCCAAGGCGCCCGGCGCGAAGGCCGAATCCGCGCCCGCCGAAACCGCTCCGGCCGAATCGGGCGAAGCCAAGGCGGCTCCCCCGGTGAAGGGTCTGGGCATGAAGGGCGCCGCCAAGGCGCCCGGCGGTAAGGGTCTCGCCATGAAAGGTGCCGGAAAGGCGCCCGGAGCGAAGGCACCTGCCGCCGAGCCGGAAACCGAGCCGGCGGCGACCGCGGAAGCGGAAGCGACCGCGAGTGCCGCTCCGACCGAAACCAAGCCCACGGTCGCGGCCAAGGGTCTGGCCATGAAGTCCGGCTTCAAACGCCCCGGCCCGAAAGCGCCGGGGGCCAGGCCCGCTGCCGAGTCGGCTTCTGCGGAGGCCCCCGCATCCGCAGACTCGGATGTCACCGATTCCGCTCCGGCGGAAGCCGAAGCACCGGCCCCCGCGCCCGCTCAGGAGAGCAAGCCGTCGAAGCCGGCCAAGGGTCTGGCGATGAAGTCCGGGTTCAAACGTCCGGGCCCGAAGGCTCCGGGTGCCGAGGCCGCGGCGGAGCCGGCCCCGGCGACCGAACCCGAGCCGGCCGAGGCAGTCGAGGAGGCGACCCCGGAGGTCACCGCCGAGACCGCGCCGGAAACGACCAGCGAGACCGATACGTCCGGTAACGGAAACGGCTCCGCCGGCAACGATTCCGGGGCTACCCCGCCGCAGGCGAAACCAGGGGCACTCGGCTTCAAATCCGGCGCGAAGGCACCGGGTCGTAAGAGCTGACGAACACCCGATCGGACACGAGCAGGGCCCGGCGATCGAATCGCCGGGCCCTGCTCGTGTCTCCGGGTCTCGCACCGGAAGGTGCGGGCCGGACCCGTGCCGCGCCTGTATCCGGACCACGCCGGTCCGCCACCGGAACCGACGGAGTGGCAGTGGGCAGCGGTGCCGAACGTGCTCTCCCGACGGCGGCTCCCGCTCCGGGCGCTCCGGTCGTCCCGTTCAACGCAGGGCGGCGCCGTACACCCGATCAACGGACAACGCCATCAGGACCCGGCGATCGGAGACCATCACCGACCGGTACTCATCCCAGTCAGGGTGCTCCCCGGCGGCCGCACGGTAGTAGTCCACCAGCGCCTCGACCTCCGGACCGTGCGGATCGGTGCCGGGGCCGGTCAAGGTCACCGACCCCTCCGCGGTCGCCCAGGCCCAGCCGTCGGCCCGGGTCACCTCCAGCGCCGCCCGCGGGTCACGGCGCAGGTTCACGGTCTTGGCGCGGCCCTCGGTCATGGAGACATAGATGATCTCGGCGGCGCGGTCGTAGTAGGGCGTGACCGGTGACAGCTGCGGCAGCCCGTCGGATTTGATGGTGGCGAGGACGCCGAGGCGACTCTCGCTCAGCAAGGTGCGGGGGTCGAACTGTGTGTCCGTCATACCGTGGTCCAAGTCGCGTCCGCCGATCGCTATTCCGTCGCCGGCGGACGCCGAGAGGCAAACCCGGTACAGCCTCGAAACGGATCGGAACCGGGCATATCATGTCGGCATGTCGCTGCCGAACAGTGATCGCCCGGACCTGCCCGAGTCCATGTCATGGGAGGAACTCGAGCAGCTACCCGAGGAGGTCGCCGGCCAGATCGAACTGTGGGACGGCCGGGTGGTCTGGGTACGTCGCGGACCGAGCGAACACCAGACCTTCAGTCGTCGTCTGACCAACGCGTTCGAGCGCAATGCCCGGAAGACGATGGCAGACCAACCCGACAGCTGCTGGAGGGTCGAAGCCGAAACCAATGTTTCCTGAACAGCCACGGTAAGTCGAATTTCCTGACACCCGATTTTCTCGTGTTCCGTTGCTTGTCTTCGCCCTTCCAGGATGTCCGGGCCACCGACACCCGCTTGGTCGGCGAAGTTCTGTCACCGAGCAATACGCAATCGGATATGGAAGCAAAGAAAGCACGATACGCGGGCGCGGGGATCCCCTGGTACTGGCAGGTGAGTTTGGCTGGGGCAGAAAGTGCCATAGCCACGATCCGAGCCTATGGCCTGGAGACCGACTCCGGACCGCTCCCCGATGGCGTGCGGCCGCTACGTCAAGCCAATTACATCCTGGCCGGTGAATGGACCCCCGCCGACCCGGACGGCGTCCATATCGACTTCCCGTTCCCGATCACCATCCCATGGACCGAACTGGAGTACTGAAGCACGGACCGGGCCGCGCGGTGATCCCCCTCTGTCGAGCCACCGCACGGCCCGGCGCGGGTTTTCGCGCACCCCACTCGGGCACGGGTGAGTGGGGTGCGCATTCCGATCAGGAGTTCGTCAACGCGATATAGCGTGCGAGATGATCGGAGCTGGAACCGAATTCGTATTCGATGGCGGTGAGCCGCTTGAAGTAGTGGCCGATGGCCAATTCCTCGGTCATACCCATCGCGCCGTGCAGTTGCACCGATTCCTGGCCGATGAGACGGGTCGCGCGGCCGATGGTGACCTTGGCCGCCGAGATGGCACGGGCGCGTTCGGCTGGTTCGGCCTCGAGCGCGTAGGCCGCGAGGTACGCGGCGGCAACGCTCTGCTCGAGTTCGATGAGCATATCGACCATACGGTGCTGTAGTGCCTGGAAACTGCTGATCGACACCCCGAACTGCTGGCGCTGTTTGGTGTATTCGACGGTGTCGTCGAGCACTTTGCGCATCAGGCCGACGGCTTCGGAGGCGACCGCGGCGATGGCGTCGTCCACGGTCGCGTCGATCACCGGCCAGGCCCGGCCTTCCGCGCCGAGCAGCGCGTCGGCTGGGACGCGGAAGCCGGTGAGGGTGAGGTCGGCGGCCACTCGGTCGTCGATGGTGCGATACCGGTGCACCTCGACTCCGGCGGGCGGCGCGGACGGGTCGAATTCCAGTAGGAACAGCGATATTCCGTCGTGATCGCGGCGCTCGCCGGAGGTACGCGCGGAGATGATCAGATGGGTGGCGATGGGCAGGCTCGTCACCACGATCTTGGCGCCGTCGAGTACCCAGTCCGCGCCGTCACGCCGCGCGGTGACCGAGACATCGTGGCGCACTTCGCCGGAGCCGGGTTCGAGCGCGGCGAAGGCGATTCGCGCGGCGCCCTCGGTGATCCGCGACAGCAACGCCTGCGCGCCCTCGCCGCCGGACCTGCGCAGCAGACCGCCGCCGACCACCACGGTGTCGAGATACGGTTCCACGACCAGGGCCCGCCCGAGTTCCTCGGCGATGATCATGCCCTCGACGGGACCCCCGCCGGAGCCGCCGGCGGTCTCGGGCAGGGTGAGGCCGAGGACGTCCAGTTCGGCCAGCCCCCGCCAGATCTCCGGCTGCCAGCCCGCGCCGGTCTTGACGGCGCTCCGGCTGTTCTCGAGGTCGTACCGGGCAGCGAGAAAACCGGCGACAGCGTCGCGCAGCATCTGCTGCTCATCGGTGAAGGTGAAGTCCATCAGAGCCCCAATGCTGCCTTGGCGAGGATATTTCGCTGAATTTCGTTGCTACCGGCGTAGATCGATCCGGCGCGGTCGTTGAAGTAGCGCAGCGGCGCCACGGCCTGCCAGTCGGCGCCGCTGAGGTAGCCGTCGGACGGCGGGGTGTATTCGGCGATCGGACCGCCCGGCGCGGTGGCGTGCGGCTGGTAGACGCGGCCGCGCGGACCGGCCGCGGTGAGCGCGAGCTCGGTGAGCTGCTGGCTCAGTTCGGTGGACAGGATCTTCAGCATCGACGACGACGTCCCCAGATCCTTGCCCTGCGCCATCGCGGCCAGGGTCCGGAACTCGAGCACCTCGAGCACCTCGGTGCGGATCCGGGCGTCGGCCAGCTGCGCCGCGAAATGCGGATCGGCGCTGAGCGGGTTGCCGTCGCGGCCGGGCTGGGTCGCCGCGGCCGTCGCGATGTTCTCGGCGATGGCCTGCAGCGCGGGCGCCATGGCGCCGCCGCCGCGCTCGTGGACCAGCAGGTATTTCGCGACGGTCCAGCCGTCGTCGATCCGCCCGAGCACATTGCTCTGGGGGACCCGCACATTATCGAAGAAGATCTGGTTCTGGACCTGCTCGCCCGAACTCATCACCAGCGGCCGGATCTCGATACCCGGGGCGGTCATATCCATCAGCAGGAAGGTGATGCCCTGCTGTTTCTTACCCTCGCGGGAGGTCCGGACCAGGGAGAAGATCCAGTTCGCCTCGGTGGCGTGGGTGGTCCAGATCTTGCTGCCGGAGCAGACGAAATCTTCGCCGTCGGCGACGGCGGACATGTTCAGGGCGGCGAGATCGGACCCGGCCTCCGGTTCGGAGTAGCCCTGGCAGAAGAAGACCTCCCCGGTGAGGATGCGCGGCAGGAAGTACTTCTTCTGCTCCTCGGTGCCGAAGGCGATCAGCGCCGGGGCGACCATCCGGATGCCCATCGGCGAGAGCGCCGGGGCGCCCGCCAGGGTGAGTTCGCGGCTGAAGATGTAGTGCTGAGTGAGCGACCATTCACAGCCGCCCCATTCGACCGGCCAGTGCGGCGCCGCCCAGCCCCGCTCGTGCAGGATGCGCTGCCATTCCAGGCTTGCCTCGTGGTCGGAGTAGACACTCGTCATCAACCGGCCCGCGGTGCTGATCTCGGGCGTCAGCTTTTCGGCCAGGAATGCCCGTACCTCGTCTCGGAAGGCCTTGTCGGCCTCCGACCAGTCGTAATCCATACACGCTCCCGAAGGCTTCATGCGTCGTCGCAGCAGGTCCGGCGACTACCGGTGCCACTGCGAATGTAGCCACGCCGCGCACCCGCAGTCAAACTGAAGGCACGTGCCCTCAAAGGTTCGGAAATAGTCCGGCAGGTTACCCGCAATTCTCGAACATCGCCTTCACGTAGCCCGCCGATTGGTACACGTAGTCGTAGGCCCACCGCGGGACCGACAGCCGCGGCCGGGTGTCCACGAACATCAGCTGCCCGTCCCAGCATTTGCCGAGCACATACCGCGCGCGCGAGATATGCGGGGTGAAGGTGACGACGATGACCCGCCGCCAGTCGTGCGCACGCGCCTGCTCGGCCAGATAGCGGGCTTCGCCCCGGGTGGTCCGCGGCTCGGGATCGAAACAGATGACCTCGAAGCTGTACCCACCGTGACAGATCCGGTTGATCAGCGGGCTGTCCTCGTAGGGGTTGGAGATGAGAACCCGCGGCGCGTACCCCTCGCGCGCCAGCCGCAGACCCAGCGCCTCCCGGCCGTCGTGCGCACCGCCGAGCACCAGGATCGCGTCGGCCGGAGCGGGATCCTCACGTTGCGGCCGGACGTACACCGGCCACAGCGCGAGCACCACGACCGCGACGACGACCAGCGCCGTGGCGAGAACGAGTCGGTGGCGCATCGCCGCGATCCTAACGGCCACGGCCCGTCCCCCGGCCGCGCCCGGCCGCAGCCGAAAGCGGTGGTCCGGCCCGCCGCACAAGGCCGCGGCCCAGGTCGCGGCGCTGCGTCGTCGGGTGTACATCTGCTGTTGCCCGATACCTCGCCTCGGTTTTCTGGTGTGGCCATCGGCGCGGATTACCACTGGATCATGCGATGCACAGTCTTCGGAACCGGGTACCTGGGGGCCACGCACGCAGCGTGTATGGCCGAGCTCGGACACGATGTACTCGGAGTCGATATCGACCCGGGCAAGGTCGCGAAACTCTCCGACGGGGTGACTCCCTTCTACGAGCCCGGCCTCGACGCGGTACTACGCCGCAACCTCGACTCCGGACGGCTCCGGTTCACCACGTCCTACAGCGAGGCGGCCGAGCACGCGGAAGTCCACTTCCTCGGGGTCGGCACACCACAGAAGAAGGGTGAGTACGCGGCGGACCTCAAATATGTGCACGCCGTGGTGGACACCCTCGCCCCGCTGGTCACCCGGCCGTCGGTCATCATCGGCAAATCCACCGTGCCGGTGGGCACCGCCGCCGAGCTCGGCCGCCGCGCCCGCGCGCTGAGCCCGGATATCGAGGTGGCCTGGAACCCGGAATTCCTGCGCGAGGGTTTCGCGGTGAAGGACACCCTGCGGCCCGACCGCCTGGTGCTCGGCGTGGATCGCGAGCGGGAACGGTCCGACTGGGTGCGCGAGGTGGTCGAGGAGCTCTACGCCGATCTCCTCGCCGCCGAGGTCCCCTTCCTGCTCACCGATCTGGCGACCGCGGAACTGGTCAAGGTGTCCGCGAACGCCTTCCTGGCGACCAAGATCTCGTTCATCAACGCGGTCTCGGAGGTCTGCGAGGCCACCGGCGCGGATGTCACCGTCCTGGCCGACGCGCTCGGCTACGACGCCCGGATCGGCCGCCGTTTCCTCAACGCCGGGGTCGGTTTCGGGGGTGGATGCCTGCCCAAGGACATCCGCGCGTTCATGGCCCGGGCCGGCGAACTCGGCGCCGATCACGCCCTGGCTTTCCTGCGCGAAGTCGACAACATCAATATGCGCCGCCGCACCAAGATGGTGGATATGGCGGCCCGTGCCTGCGGTGGTTCGCTGCTGGGCGCCAATGTGGCCGTTCTCGGCGCGGCCTTCAAACCGGAATCCGACGACGTCCGGGATTCACCCGCCCTGAACGTGGCGGGCATGATCCAGCTGCACGGCGCCGTGGTCACCGTCTACGACCCCAAGGCACTGGAGAACTCGCGGCGGCTCTTCCCCACGCTGAGTTACGCGACGTCGGTGGTGGAGGCCTGCGAGCGCGCCGATGTCGTACTGGTGCTCACCGAATGGAAAGAATTCGTGGCGCTGCGGCCCCGGGATCTGGACGCGGTCGTGCGGACCCGGTCGATCATCGACGGACGCAACTGTCTCGATCGAGCCGCTTGGCGCTCCGCCGGATGGGTGTACGCGGGGCTGGGCACACCGTAGAGTCGTGGGAGCGAGCCGGGCCCCGCGGCATCGGTTCCTGCCACCCGTAACAACGGGACCGGGCGGTACTGTCGGAGGAGTCACCTGGTTCGGGGGATGAGCCGTCATCGTCGACCGGTTGGCGCTCGCATATCGTGAAGCGGGAAGTACAGATGGGCTGCCGATGAGTTCAATTCTGGGTGTGTCGGTGGGGGCCGGCGCGATCCGTTTGGCGCGGCCACCCGCAGGCGACGGGTCCGCGACGGATCCCGAATCGTTCGAGCAACGGACGTTCGTGGTGCCGCCGGAAACTCCGAGCGCGGAACGTGCCGCGCTATCGGTCGCCGCCGCCTTGAACTCCACCCCCTCGATCATCGCCACCGTGCTGGCCTGCCGCGGTGAACAGCAGGCCCGGGCCCTGCGCGTGGCCATGGCCGAACAGGGTCTGCACGATTACACCCTCGTGCCCGATATCGAGGCGATCCTCGAATTCGCCGTCACCTCCGGCGCCCTGCAGGGTGTGAACACGCTCGCCGTCTACGACCTCGGCGCCTCCGGACTGTCGGTGACGGTCGTGGATACGGCGAGCCGGGAGGTCCGGCACACCGAACGCACCGGCGATATCAGCGGTGAGTATTTCGATTCGCTGGTCCGCGAACAGCAGATCAACTCCGGGCGGATCGCGCATCCGCCCGACCCCGCCGATCTGATGCGGCTCGACGCGCTGTGCCGCGCCGCGAAAGAGCGGCTTTCCGCGAGCAACGCGGTCGCCCTGCCCAGCGATTTCGGGCCGGTTCTGCTCACCCAGGAGAACTTCACCGCGCTGATCGCCCGGGCCGTCGAGACGTCGGTACGCTCGACGCGCGATGTCATCGCCCGGTCCGGAGTTCAGGTCCAGGCGCTGCTCGCGGTAGGCGGCGGTGTGCGTATTCCGCTGGTGAGCCGGACTCTGCGCGATATCCTCGAGATTCCGGTACTGGTGCCGCCCGAACCGGAGGCCGCGACCGCCCGCGGCGCCGCACTCCTCGCGCGCAAGGTGCCGGGTTCGCGAGCAACTATCGCCGCGGCACCCGAAGCCGGGAACTCCGAGACGACCCGGGACCCGCTACGGGATCCCACCGGGCCACGGCCGGAATCCGCCACGCCGGCGGCGGGTGTGGTCACCCCGGCCCCGTTCGCCCCCGCCACCCCGCGCGTCGTCACCCCGCACCCGGGTGCCGCCCTCGCGTACTCCGGCTCCCACGAGCCGGCGGCGGCCACCGCGACCCTGCAGTCGACCGGGCCGCAGGCGGCGGTCGCGGCGAAACCCGATCCGTACCCGGCCATGTCCGGACTTTTCGCCCCGGTGCCGCAACCGGGTATCTTCGGCCCGCCCGCGGGAGATCCCGCGCCGGCCGGTCCACGCCCGCTCCTCGCGCCCGCATCGTCCCCGGAGCCCACGAGCGACCGCGGTACCCGAGCACCCGAATCCGCCACCGCGGCGCTTCCGGAAACCGCCACACCACAACGGCTCTCGCCGGCCGAGGATCCGCCGACCGTCGCGCTGCGGATTCCGGCGAAACTACTGCCCCGCCGATCCTTCGACGTCCCGCCGCGCCGCGGTCGCGAGCTCAGCGCCGCGGCGGTGGCGGTGAGTGCTCTGGTCGTGGTGGCCGCGATCGGTATCGGCCTCGGCTACGGCCAGCATATGTTCCGCCAGGAGTCGACCACGGTCGAAAGCACCACCCAGGCACCTACGACCCCGCCGAGCACTCGCACCGCCGCGCCCGCTCTGCCCACCACCACCGCGCCCGAACACGCCTCGATGGCCGAACCGCCGCCGGTGGCGGCTCCGCGGGAGACCGAGGCACCCACCACCACGAGCGGGCCGAACACCTTCCAGGTTCCGGGTCTGCCGCCGATCGTCGTACCGACCATCCCGCCCGACGCGCTGCCCTTCCCCCGGCCACCGCGCTGACCGGCCGTCGCACCGGCGGCCCTCAGAACTCCCCGTACCCCGGCCGGGGCGGACGCCGAGGACCACGTAGCCCCGGTTGCTCCCCGGACCACGGCCGCTGTGCTCCGGGCTGCTGCGGATCCGGACGCCGGGGTCCCGGCTGCCGGGGCCCCGGCTGCTGCGGATCCGGGCGTTGCGAACCCGGCCCGGGTGGCCCGGAACGACCGAGACCCCCCGGGTCGGTGCCCGGACCGGATGGCCGGCTTCGCGGCCGGTCGCCCGGTTCCGTACGAGGCACCCGCGGTTGTTCCCCGGTGGTCGGCCACGGCTCGTATCGGGTCGCCGGCCGGCCGCGCTGCCGAGCCGCCATATCGGGTTCCGGCCGGGCCACCTTGCGATGGCTCCCGGTATCGGCGCGTTTACTCGTTTTCGGCCTGCGCGCGGGCTCCGGGCGCCGATGCGAACCGAACGGCTTGGCCAGCATGACCGCGATACCCGTGGTCAGCGGTACCGAGAGGGCCAGGCAGATACCGCCGACGGCCGATCGCGCGATTTCGATCGCCACCGCGTCACCGACCAGCACATCCCGGATGGGGCGGCCCGCGACACTGAACAGCAGCAGCAGCGGCAGCGCCCCACCGGCGTAGGCGAGTACCAGGGTGTACACGGTACTGGCGATATGGTCCCGCCCGACCCGCATCGCCGCCGCGAAAACCTCGCGCCGCGTGGCTTTCTTGTCCAGTTCCGCGAGTTCGAATGCCGCCGAGGCCTGGGTGATCGTCACATCGTTGAGCACACCCAGCGAACCGATGATGAAACCGGCCAGGAGCAGGCCCGTGATGCTGACATGCTCGATATAGGTCGCGACATTGGTGTTCTGCTCTTCGGAGAGTCCGGTGAGCGTGGTGGATTCGATGGTCAGCCAGGACAATAGCGCCGCGATGAGCATCGAGGTGAGGGTGCCCAGCAATGCCGAACTCGTCCGCAGGTTCACACCGTGGGCGAGATACAGCACCGAATAGAGGATGAGTGAACCCGCCACCAACGCAACCGGTATGGCGGGTTTACCGTCCAGCAGCGCCGGTAGCAGAAAGACCACCAGCACCGCGAACGCGAAGACGAGCCCGATCAACGCCCGCAGGCCGCGCCAGCGGGCTATCGCCACGATCACGACGATGAAGGCCGCCACGAGCACACCCAGCGGGAAGCCGCGCGAATAGTCGTCGAAGGAGTACAGCGGGGTGCCGTCGGGAGCGGCCTGCCGCACGATCCGCAGCTCGTCACCGGCGGCGAGATCGGGTTGTCCAGGGCCGGGAGCGATTTCCAGCAGCGTGTGCTTACCCGCGTGCGGCCCGGATTCGATCTCGATCAGACTGCGCTGACAGTCGTAGACCTGCGCGGCGGGCGGCTGTGGCTCACCCTCGAAAACCCGCCCGATGGACTGACTGCCACAGGCGCCGAGGTCCTGCCGGATCACCGTCCCGGCCTCGGTGACCACCGCCGAGCCGTCCGCGTTCTGCATGGGCAGCGGGATATCGATCTGCTGCCGGTCGGGCCACAGCGCGATAGTGGCGATAACCACGACGATGCCGATCGCGACCAGCAGCCCGACCACGACCCGTGCCGCGGTCGCGCCGATGGCGATCGGCCGGGAGTGATCGTGATGGTGATGGTGGTCGCTCACCCGGGCCAGCCTAGAGGATGCACCGGTGGCTCATGCGCCCGGCGGACGGGCCATACGCAGGGAATTCACCGACGGCGGGAGGCTTTTCCGAGATTTTCGGGAAGGGGCGGCGGAGAGCAGGGGGATGTCTCCGCCGCCCGGGGTCGGCGCCCAGGGGGGTAGGCGGCCTAACCCGAGGACCAGGTTGCCCAGGGGGGGTAGACAACCTGGCCGGGCACTCGAAGTGCCGATGCCCACTGTACACACAGGATCCGGATTTGTGCCAGTGTGTTCAGTAATTCCGCCGAAATCCGGACGGAGGGTCTGTTTTTGCCCATGATTACCCGCCCCGCTACTGGCGATAGCCCGCCAGGAAGTTGCCGAAACGCTCGATGGCAACAGCCAGATCGCGGGCCCAGGGCAGGGTCACGATGCGCAGATGATCATGGTGGGGCCAGTTGAAACCGGTGCCCTGCACCATCAGGATCTTCTCCTGCAGCAGCAGGTCCTGCACCAGTTTCTCGTCGTCGTGGATTTCGTGGACTTCGGGGTCCAGCCTAGGGAACGCGTACAGCGCCCCTTTGGGTTTCACGCACGACACGCCGGGAATCGCATTCAAACGCTCCCACGCCACATCCCGCTGCTCCAGCAACCGGCCACCGGGCAGGATCAGATCCTCGATGCTCTGGTAACCACCCAGCGCGACCTGAATGGCGTGCTGTGCGGGCACATTCGGGCACAGCCGGGAGGACGCCAGCAGGTCGATACCCTCCAGGAATCCGGCCGCGTGCTCCTTGGGCCCGGTGATCGCCAGCCATCCCGACCGGTACCCCGCCACCCGATAGGCCTTGGACAGGCCGTTGAACGTGAGGCACAGCAGATCGGGGGCGAGCGTCGCCAGCGAGATGTGCTTGGCGTCGTCGTAGAGGATCTTGTCGTAGATCTCGTCCGCGAGCAGCAGCAGCCGGTGCTTACGAGCCAGGTCCACCAGTTGCTGCAGGACCTCCGCCGAATAGACGGCACCGGTCGGGTTGTTGGGGTTGATCACCAGCAGCGCCTTGGTGCGAGGGGTGATCTTGGATTCGATATCGGCGATATCGGGCTGCCAGCCGATGCTCTCATCGCACAGGTAGTGCACCGGAGTGCCACCGGCGAGGCTGGTCATCGCGGTCCACAGCGGATAGTCCGGCGCCGGGATCAGCACCTCGTCGCCATTGTCCAGCAGCGCCTGCATGGTGATGGTGATCAGCTCGGAGACGCCGTTGCCGAGGTAGACGCTGTCCACGTCCAGTTCCGGGAATCCCGGAACCAGCTCGTAACGGGTCACGATCGCGCGGCGGGCGGGCAGTATCCCCTTGGATTCGGAATACCCCTGCGCGTTCGGCAGGGCGGCGATCATATCCCGCATGATCACATCGGGCGCCTCGAACCCGAAGGGCGCGGGGTTACCGATATTGAGTTTCAGGATTCGGTGCCCCTCGGACTCCAGCCGCGCTGCGTGCGCGTGTACCGGCCCACGGATCTCGTAGACGACGTTCTGCAGCTTCTTGGACTGCTCGAGATTGCGGGGCGCGGGGTGCGAATGGCCAGTACTCACCCGGTCCATGGTGCCACCCGGCACAAACGGATATCGGTCCCGGCCCCGGGTCGTGCAGTACCGTTATCGCTGGACAGAGGCAGAGGAGAGCCAGGTGGGGCGGTCGCTGGTGAGCGGCGAGGTATTCGCGGGATATCGCATCGAACGGCTGCTCGGCGCCGGCGGGATGGGCGAGGTCTTCCTGGCCAGAGACCTGAACCTGCCCCGGCTCGTGGCGCTGAAACTGCTCGACAGCACCCGCGGCGCGGACCCGGGCCTCGCCGGCCGCTTCCGGCGGGAAGCCGATACCGCCGCCCGGCTGTCCCATCCGAATATCGTCGCGGTGCACGCACGCGGTGAACAGGACGGCCGGCTGTGGATCGCGATGGAGTTCGTCGACGGCACCGATGTGGACGAACTGCTGCGCGGCGGCCCGCTGCCGCCGGCCCGCGCGGTCCGCGTTCTCGAAGACGTCGCCGCGGCGCTGGACCACGCGCACCGATCCGGCGTGCTGCACCGTGATGTGAAACCCGCGAACATCCTGCTGACCGCCGGTCCCCGGGAGCGGGCGCTGCTCGCCGATTTCGGTATCGCGAAAAGCCTGGACGAATCGACCGGGCTCACCCGCACCGGCGAGGTCTTCGCCAGCCTGCGCTACGCGGCCCCCGAACAATTCACCGAAGCCGCCGTCGATCACCGCGCCGATATCTATGCGCTCGGTGGCACGCTGCACCATATGCTCACCGGCTCCCACCCGTACCCGGGAACCAGTTCGGCGCAGCTCATCCACAGTCACCTGAACCGGCCACCGCCCGTACCCAGCGCCCTTGACCCGCGGCTGCCGCGCGGATTCGACGTAGTGATCGCTCGCGCCATGGCCAAGGACCCCGCCGCCCGGTATCCGACCTGCGGCGATCTCGCCGAGGCCGCGGCCGCCGCGCTCACCGGAACCGCCGACCGGTCCGGACCCACCGCGCACTCCGGATCCACCGCGCCTTCACTGTCCACCTCGCAGTCACGGTCCACCCAGATCTCCGAACGGACCAGGACCGCCGAACCCGCGGTGAACAGCGGCCCGGCATCCGCATCGACCGCCCGGCTCCCGGCCCGCGCCCGCCCGGCCGGACGCCGGAGACGTCGTCATTTCACCCTCGCACTGGTCACGATCGCCGCCGTCGCGGTCGCGATATGCGGTACCGGGGTCGTCGCGGTGGATGCGGTCCGGGGCCCGGTGGTGGAACGCCTGCACAAGGCCCGCGAACTGGCCGGTGGCTTCGCGCATCGCGTGAAAGGCGCCCTCCACGACGTGGTGTTCCTGACCGGAGAACCGGATACGCCCGCCGAGCCGGCCCGCACACCCGCGCCGCCCGCCGAGCCCGGTGCCCGGTAGCGGGCAGCCACCGGCCGGCCGCGTTACCGTTCCTCTCGGCTACGGGCTAGACGCCACCGCCGGGCGGTAGCCCGTGCGTCACCGTCGATCCGCAGAATTCCTCGATCCGCTCGTCCAGATTGCGGGCCTCGGCGACGCCGTGGAAGGCCGGGGCGCAGATACGGCGACGTAGCCCGGTGAGGCGTTCCTCCAGCTGCGCGATGCGCTTGTCCTGGTCGAGCGAGAGAACCGGATGCAGTGCCGCGGCCGCCCCGTCCAGACTGCCGTTGATCAGGTGCGCGGCCGCCGAATCGACCCGGGCCAGCGCTTCGGCCCCGTAGGAGCGCCGGTGGGCCGGACCGGTGCGGTACAGCTCGATGGTGCGTTCGGTCGCGGCCAGCGCGGGTTCGGCCATACCCAGATGGATATAGGTGGCGCCCGCGTAATAGCTGGCCTTGGCGTCGGGGAAACCGAACACCCCGCCCACCTCGTCGTGCAGGGAGTCCGATCGGGCGCCCTCGCCCGCGTCGGCGGCGGCCCGGATGCACCGCTCGGTATCGGCGGCGCTGCCGATCTTCGACCAGATCCGGGCCTCGATATTGTGCAGCCGCACCGCGGCACTGGCGGAATCCGCGTACTGCTGCCCACTCTGGGCCAGTTGCAATGCCCGGTGCGGCCGTTCGGACCAGTATTCGATCAGCGCGTGCATACCGCGCGTCCAGGCCCGTAAACCGTTGTGGCCGCAGATCTCCGCGTAGGCCCAGGCAGCCCGGATCTGTTCACCGGCCGCGTCCAGATAACCCAGGTCGGTGCTGGCGTTCGCGAGTAGCCCGGACAGCGAGCCCGCGAGCAGGTAGAGGTGGCCGGTATCGGCGGGCCGCTGATTACCCTCCAGCAGCCGGTACACCCGGCGGCGCACCCGCAGCATTTCCACCATCATCGGCATCGGCGGGGTGTACAGGTAGTCGTTGGCGATCCGGGTGACATCGGCGTCGAGCTGTTCCAGGGTGCTCGGACCGAGATTCGTCCCCTCGGCCCGGCTCACATGATCGCTCGCCTCGTGTGCTGCCGCCATGATCAGATCCCTCTCCGAAATCGCCGCCGGCCCGTCGCCGCGGAACGAACCGCCGTCGACGAGGGCCGAGAGCCCGGCGTCGATGGAATTGCCGCCGCCGGTCGGGCCGGGGCCGGCGAGCGCGGCCGGACCGCTATCGGGACCGGCGGTGGACAGGGCCGCGAACCGCGCCCGCTCGACATCGCCCGACCTGGCCAGACAGGTATCGAGGGCGGCTTGGTTGACCGGACGTGGATGCACCCGGACGCCGCCGGCCTCCCATTTGGACACCAGTCGTTCGTGCACACCCAGATGCGCCGCGAACTCCCGGATGCTCATCCGCTTGGCCTCGCGAAGCGCCCGGGCCTCCCTTCCAGACCACTGGCCGACCACGTCGTCACCCTTTCCGAACGATTTCCTCTCCAGAGTACGAGCCGAATGTGACTGCAACCACAGGGAAATTCGTATCGGGGACCAATGGCAGCGCAAGGGCAGTGGAACGCGGGCGTGTAGGCGGTTCCGGCGCGCCGTAGACCGAGCGATCCTGGATGAGAAAGGTCGGCGACCACCGTCAGCCGTGGCTCGGCACGCAGGGAGGCCCGGCACGCCAGGAGGCTCCGCACGCAGGACGCAAGGGGATCACCGTGAACGTGGAAAAGCTCAGAACGGTCGACGACTGGGCCGCTTACTATCGCCACGAATTCGGGTTACCGGCCACCGAACGCGGCGGATTCGTCATGCTGCCGATCACCAGCCGCGCCTGCGTGATGCATCTGCCCACCGACCGCGCGCGAGCCGTCCGCGACCTGATGGAATCCCATGAGATCCGAGTTCCCATGCTGGCCCGTCAGATTCGCTGGAGTTTCCTGGCCTATCCGGACCGCCGGCCGGATCCCGAGGTGGTCGAGATGCTGGGCCGTATCGATATCGATATCCCGGGCGTGGGCAGCGCGGTGATGCTGCCGACCGGTATGGGCCGGTGGAACCGGGAGGGATGCAACTGGGTGGTTCCCCCCGAACGCGATGGTCTGCTGCCGCCGCTGTCGTCGGTGATCAATGCGGCGCTGCTGGCCGGAGGCGCCCGGGAATAGCCGGGGATGGGGCTACGTCCGGCCGCTCACAAGGCGTTCCGGACGTAGCCCGCCCCGAATCGGGACCCGATCCGCCGGGTGCGCACAACCGGGCCCCCGGATCAGCTGTGCGCCAGGAGTATCCGCCGCGCCGCGGTCAGCAATTCCGGCGCGAAGCGGCGGTGTCCGGGGGCGGCCCACTTCCAGACGATCGCGCCGATCCGCCGTTCGTAATGCACGAAGGTACTCAGTGAGACACCGCCGGCATCCACCTCGACCACCAGGTTTCCGGTGATCAGCCAGGATCGGGCCGCGAGCGTCACCCAGCCCGCGCCGTGGTCGGCGATTTCCCATCCCGCGATCTGCCCGGGCGCGGATTCGCGTGCCAACCGCAGCCCCAGCAGCCCGCGCCAGATGATCTGCCCCTTGCTTCCCGCCGCGTCCCGCAGCGCCGCGCGGGCCCATCCCTCGGGCGTACCGATCGCCTCGGCATCTGCTGCGACCAGCGCGAATCGGTCGGCGTAGTCGTAGGCGGGCACGGTCACACGCGACAAGGTCGCGGGATCCATGTCGTAGCACCGGTCGGTGACCGGGGGTGTTCCGTCCTGGGTGTTGTGAACGCTGGGATGATCCGTCATCGCTGCACTCCTCGTCTGATATACGGTGGCGTATATCAACGGTAGCGCAGTTATACGGTGGCGTATATATCTGAGGACAGAAAGGTGGACATTCTGATGGGCACCGCCAGAACACCGAGTGCCGGCTGGATCGACGCCGGGTTACAGGCCCTGGCCCGCGGCGGACCCGACGCCGTCCGGGTGGAAGCGCTGGCGAAAACGCTGGGCGTCACCAAGGGTGGCTTCTACGGCTATTTCGCGGACCGCGACGCGCTGCTCGAGGCAATGCTGGACACCTGGGAGCGGCGCAGCGTCGACGAGGTGCTCGACCAGGTGACAGACCAGGGCGGCGGCGCCCGGACCAAGATCTACCGGGCCGGTGCGCTCACCCTGTCCCCCGACCTACTGCCCGTCGATCTCGCGATCCGCGACTGGGCGCGACGCGACGAGACCGTGGCCGCCCGCCTGCGCCGGGTGGACAACGAACGCATGCGCCTGCTGCGCGAGATGATCGGCACCTATTTCACCGACCCGGTGGAGGTGGAGGCCCGCAGCGTGCTGGCCTTCGCCGCACGGATCGGAATGCATTTCCTGGCCGCCGACCGGATCGCCGGTCCGGACCCGCGGGCGGTCGAGGCCCGGACCGCCGAGATCGTGCTGGGCGGGCCGGTCGGCGACAGCGGTCACTGACCGGCCGCGCGAGCTAGGCCGGTGACCGGAAGTTCAGATAGGCCCTGGAAGGCGTCGGCCCCCGCTGACCCTGATATTTCGACCCGGTCCCCGCGCTGCCGTACGGATTCTCCGCCGGGCTGGTCAGCCGGAACAGGCACAGCTGCCCGATCTTCATCCCCGGCCACAGGGTGATGGGCAGGTTCGCCACATTCGACAGCTCCAGGGTGATGTGCCCGCTGAACCCGGGATCGATGAAACCAGCGGTCGAATGGGTGAGCAGCCCCAGCCGCCCCAGACTCGATTTGCCCTCCAGCCGCCCCGCCAGATCGTCGGGCAGGCTGCACACCTCCAGCGTGGAGCCGAGCACGAACTCCCCCGGATGCAGCACGAACGGCTCACCGGCGGCGGGTTCCACCAGACTGGTCAGCTCGTCCTGACGCTGCGCCGGGTCGATATGGGTGTAGCGGGTGTTGTTGAAGACCCGGAACATCCCGTCCAGCCGCACGTCGATGCTGGACGGCTGCACCAGGTTGTCCTCGAAGGGTTCGAGCCCGAGCCGTCCGGCGGCGAACTCCGCCCGGATGTCACGATCGGAAAGCAGCACGCCAGCAGCGTAGCGACCCTCCACACAGCCGGCGGCCCCGGTCCTGCGGCTCCGGTTTCCTGTCACACTCCGGGGGCATACTCCGCGCATGTCCGAGACCAGCGCGCACACCCATCACGGCATCGACTACATCGAACTCACCGTCACCGACCTGGACGCCGCCAAACGCTTCTATCGGTCCGCCTTCGGCTGGGAGTTCACCGACTACGGCCCCGAGTACGCCGGTTTCCGCCGCTTCGACGGCAGCCCCGGCGAGGCCGGTGGTCTCGCCCTCGGCACCGACGTCCGGGGCGGCGGCCCCCTGGTCCTGTTGTATTCCGAGGACCTCGACAGCACCCTGCGCACCGTCGGCGCCGCGGGCGGTACGGTCACCGAGGGCCCCTACGACTTCCCCGGCGGCCGCCGCTTCCACTTCGCCGACCCCAGCGGCAACGAACTCGGGGTCTGGTCCGAATCCTGACCGGTCGCGCATTCCACGCCCACTCCGGATCCGGTGAAAATTTAGAGCGTGGGGGCGGGCTCTGCTAAGCTGCCCTTCGCGCCTGTGGGCGTGCTCGCCGGTGTAGTTCAATGGCAGAACTTCTGCTTCCCAAGCAGATGGCGCGGGTTCGATTCCCGTCACCGGCTCCACCACCACGACCGGTACGGCCGGTCCATGGTGTCGCCTCCTACCGAAACTCTGGCAAACCGGTGCACAAGGTCGTTGTTCTCGGTCGCGGCGGGGCGGGCAAGTCCACCCTGGCCGCCCGTCTCGGCGCTGCCGCCGCACTACCGGTGATCGAACTCGACAAGTATTTCTGGCCGCCCGACCTCACTCCCATTCCGAAAGACCAATGGTCCCGGATCCAGCGCCGACTCGTCAGCGAACCGATATGGGTGCTCGACGGCGACCTCGGCCCCTACGACGTTCTCGAAGTGCGACTACAAGCCGCCGATACCGTTGTCGTGCTCGATTTCCCGCTGTGGCGATGCGCCTGGCGCGCACTGCGGCGCTCGCGTGAGAACGTGGCGTTCTGGCGGTGGGTGATCGGCTACCGGCGACGCAGCCTCCCTTTGATCGAGGCCGCCATCGCCCGGCACGCCGCCCATGCGGATATCCACCTGCTGCGAACATCCCGAGATGTCGAGCACCTGCTGGCCCGAACCCGGCAGCGTCCATGAGCGGACCACTCGGCGAGAGCCGTACGACACCGCCACCCGCGACACGGCTCGGGAAGCATCGGTAGGTGCGCTCGGCGGGATAGCGTTCGCGCATGGTGAGCGGTCTGCACGCGATCATCTTCAGTCCGGAGGCCGAGCAGGTCCGGGCGTTCTTCCGCGAGGTCCTCGAATGGGACTCCGTGGACGCCGGGGGCGGCCGGCCGATTTTCGCCGCGCCGCCGGCCGAACTGGCCGTGCATCCCGCCGATACGTCCAGCCACGGGCTCTACCTCATGTGCGACGACCTCGAGGCGACCCTGGCCGAGCTCCGGGCCAAGGGTGTCGAGTTGTCCACAGGTGTGACGGACCAGGGCTGGGGATTACTCGCCGCTATCCGGTTGCCCGACGGCAGCGAACTCCCGGTCTATCAGCCGCGCCATCCGTCCCCGCCCCATAGCTGACCACGCAATTCCGTGCCGAGATGGCTTTCGGCGCGGAATATGTTCTCGCGCATTCGGTTCTGTATGGACAATGGCGCATTTGTACCAGGAGTGGAATGGCCGTCGCCGGGTATGAACACCAGGATTCATATTCGAGGCAAGAGAGACCGGCCGAGTGACCCAGCTGCGCCATTCCCGTGACGACGCAATCTCACGCACCGACTCCGCTTCACGAACCGAGGAGATTGCATTGCTCAAAATCGTTTCCGCCGCCGCTGCCGCGCTGTCCGGAATTGCCCTCGCCGTGGCCGGGTTCGGGCTCGCGGGGTACGCCCAGGCCGCACCCATTCCCGGGGTCGCCCCGGACGTCCAGGTGCATTCGCGGCTCGCCATGCTCGGTGCGGATCGCCCGGATGCCCCGGTGCTGGCGAACCAGGTCTGCGGGATTCTGCACAGTGATCCCACGCCTGCCGGAAAGCGCGCCGCCCGCGATCACCTGATGGGCGCCGGGGTCACGCCGGGGGTGCAGGACGGCTGGACGCTGGGCACGATGGTCGATGTGATGTGCCCGGAAATGGTGTCGGTACTGCGCTGAGACGCCGGATACGGCCGGGACCCGCGAGTCCCGGCCGGTCAGCCGGCGCGCAGCAGCCGGAAGCGGGAGCCGTGGAACACCAGCGGTTCCCGGTCCGGATGGATGGCCAGACGATGGATACGCAGGATCACCACCGTGTGGTCGCCGGCGGGGACATGGGCTTCCGGGGTGCCTTCGATCCACACCGACGCGCCCTGGACGAATACCGCCTCCCCGGTGCCGTCGTGTAGTTCCAGACCCTCGAAACGGTCGCCGTTGCGGGCACTGAGTGAGCGCGCGGCTCCCTGCTGATCGGTGCCCAGCAGACTCAGGCCGAGGTGACCCGCGTGGACGAGGCGGGTCCAGGTGGCCGAGGTGTTCTGGATGCAGAACGATACGAGCGGCGGATCCAGGGAGACGGGGACGAAGGTACTCACCGCCAGCCCGTGCGGTTTCCCGTCGATACGGGCGCAGACCGCCACCACTCCGCTGGGGAAGTTCGCGAACGCGCGGCGCAGGCCGGTGCCGTCGGCGGGAGTTTCGAAGATATCGGTCATAGCGGGCCCTTCACTTCGTGCGGGAAACCTCGGCCGACAGCGCATGCGCCACCGGCCGCCAGCGTTCGGCGTACGCGGCGAGGACTCCGTCCTCGGTGTAGGTCCGGTCGGAGAGGTACAGCCCGGGCAGCGCGGTGGTCGCGCCGAGTTCCACCAGAACCGGTTTGAGCAGCAGATCCGGTGCGAGGGCGTGCGCGGGTCCGGCGCCGAGCATCAGCGGGACGGCCAGCACCCCCGATAGGCCGGTACCGCCGTCGAACTGTTCCAGGAACAGTTTCAGCAATCCGGTGTAGGTGGCCTTGAACGTGGGGCTGGCGAAGATCACCAACTCCGAACCGGCGACGGTACGGACCGCCTCGGCGACCGCGGGGTCGCCCCAGCCGAGCAGTTGCGGGCCGTGTTCGACCAGGTCGAGAACTGCGGGCTCGGTATCCGGCCGCAGGGCCTCGGCCAGGGCGACGGCCGCGGACAAGGTGCGCGACGCCGGTTTCGGATTACCGGCCACCACCGTCACGGTCACTGTCATGCCTCCTGCCCCGGCGCGTACCGGGTTCGACTCGTGCCTGCGCCGATCAGTTCAGCAGCGGTAGCCCGGCGGAGCGAGGGTTGTACTCGGCGCGATCACAACCGGCGGTCTGCGCCAGCACGTACAACCCGCGCGGCAGATGGAGCGAAGCACGGTGCAGCGGCCGGTCGGCGGCGACCGGCAGGAGGCCGGCCAGGCCGCCGCGGTCACCGGCGACGAAGGTCAGATCGGTGGTGGCGGCGATCTCGCCGAGTGATTCCGGGGTCACGAACTCCACCAGGAACGCGCCACCCCGGTCCAGGAAGGCGCCGAGCCGGGCACCGGTTTCGAAGGGGTATTCCACGGTGACGCCGACATAGCCGTCGAATCCGATCCGCGCGGCCCGCCGGGCCCCCGCGCCCGGGCGACGACGCGGCCGGATACCGCCGTCGGTGACCGGGGGATGCGTCCCGTGCCGTAGCGCGCGCCGATCCCGGTCGCTGTAGAGCACGACCTGGAACCCGGCGTCGATCAACGCCAGCGCGTAGGTGACGCCCATCGGGTCCGCGCCTATCACCGCGGCCGTTTGCGTGGCCGGGGCGCACGAATTATGTGCTGACATGCCGGCATGCTGCGGGCCGTTGATTCCCGTTCACAGTATTGCGCTCACCGAGAATCATTTCCGGAACGCCTATCGGGCGAAATGCGTTGGTGTGCGGAATATCTCGGGACTCCCACGGGCCGGGCGGACGCTGCCGCACGGCCCGTGTGCCGGATCGATCACCGAATGACTACTGCGCGTTCCCGAGACATTCGCTGACGATCTTGTTGGTCGCCGCGCGGGCCTTGTCGGCGTCCTCCGGACTCATGCCGAGGGTTTCCGGATCGGCCATCCGGGTGTCGAATTCGTCGCTGGTCATGGTCTGCAGACCGTCTTGCGAAATGCCCTCGGCAATGTAGATCTTCGCCGCGCAGTCGGCGAAGGCCGGATCCTGCAGCCCCTTCTCCTGCAAGGATTTGGACAGATCCGCTTCGTTCAGCGCGGGTGCGGATTCGGTATCGCTACCGCAGGCCGCCAGCAGCGGCAGAATGACGAAGGTCGCGGCAATAAGGGTCTTCCGCACCGGGTTCCTCTCTCAGATGTATCACCTGGACGCCGCGCCGGCCGCGGATTCGATACCCGGGCCACCCGTACGACGTCCACGCATGTGTGTAGTCGCAGTCACACTCGTGCCGCAACTCGGGGCGCCGAATTCCGATATGCCTCACAGTCGGGATCGGTGCAGGTCCGGCCGGGGTATCGGTTTCCGGTGCGGTCGTGTTCGGGTAAGCCGGGCATGAAGAGATGCCACTTTGCAACATTTGAAATGTCATGTCTCTTAAAAAAGGGGGGCGCGGGCGCTGTGTCATGCCCGCTTGCGTCATGCCCGCTTGCGCGCGAGCGCGGAGCCGCCACGGCGTGCAGCCGCGACAGTCCCGCGCGAGACGAACTGAGGGCCCATGCCTGCTGTTAGGGTTGTCCGGAATCCCGTATCGATCGGAAGAGCCGGAAATGACGACCCTCGAGCACCATCGTGAAGGTAGCGGCGCACCTCTCGTTCTGGTGCACGGGGTGGGTAGCAGATGGCAGGTGTGGGAACCGATCATCGGCACCCTGGCCGAGCGCTTCGAGGTGATCGCGGTGGATCTGCCCGGGTTCGGCGGTTCGGCTCCGCTGCCGCGCACCACCGTCGACACCCTCACCGATGCGCTCGCCGATTTCCTGGCCGCCGAAGGTATCGAGAAACCCCACCTCGCGGGCAACTCCATGGGCGGCGGAATCTGCCTGAACCTGGGCGCGCGCGGCCTCGCCCGTTCGGTGACCGCGTATTCGCCGATCTTCTTCTGGGACACACCGGGCCGGATCTGGTGCCAGCGGTCGCTGGGGCAGTCCAAAACCCTGGGCCGGCTGCTCGGACCGGCGGTACCGAAGCTGCTGGCCACCCCGGCGGGACGGACCGCCTTCCTGGGCCTGGTGTTCGGTAAGCCCTGGGCAGTTACGCCGCAGGTCGCACTGGACACCGCGAACGGGGCCATCCACTCCCTGGGATTCGCGCCCGCGCTGGCCTCCTTCACCGACGCGAAACTGCACGACCCCGCGGCCCTCGCCGATCTTCCGGTGACGATCGCCTGGGGTAACCGGGACATCCTGCTCACCTATGCGACCCAGAGTCGCCGGGCACGCGCGGTACTGCCGCACGCCCGGCACATCACGCTGGCAGGCAGCGGTCATACCCCGTTCTACGACGACCCCGTCGCCTGCGCCCGGGTCCTGCTGGAACAGGCGGCACACTAGCGGGCGATCAGCGCCCCTGCCAGACGGGATCGCGCTTCTCGGCGAAGGCCAGCGCCCCCTCCGCGGCATCCTTGGACACCAGGGCGGGCAGGGCTATCTCGCCCTGTTTGGCGAATCCCTCGGCCGCGGTCCAGTCCGGCGTCTCATCGATGATCCGCTTGCTCGCCGCCACCGCCAGCGGCGCCGCCGCGGCGATCTCGCCGGCCAGTTCCAACGCGACCTCGAGCGCCTCCCCCGGTTCGGTCACCCGGTTCACCAGGCCCAGCTGATACAGCCGCTCCGCGCTGATACGACCGCCGGTCAGCGCCAGTTCCGCCGCCGTACTGCGCGGCAGCCGCTGGGTCAGCCGCATCACGCCGCCGGCCGCCGCCACCAGACCCCGCTTCACCTCCGGGAGCCCGAATTTCGCGTCCCGGGCGGCCACGATCAGATCACCGGAGAGCGCCAGCTCGAAACCACCGGCGAGCGCGAAACCCTCGACGGCCGAGATCATCGGCTTCACCGGCGGTTTCGCGGTGATACCCAGCGGTCCGCGGCGTTCGGTGATCGGCACCTCGCCGCGCGACATGGCGATCAGATCCATACCGGCGCTGAAGGTGCCGTCCGCGCCGGTGAGCACCAGGACCCGGGCCGTATCGTCGGCCTCGAATTCGTCGATCGCGGCCTCGATCGCCTTCGCGGTCGCCAGGTCTACGGCATTGCGCGCCGCGGGCCGGTTCACCGTGAGCACGGTGATCGCGTCACACCGGTCCAGGAGCACGGATTCGGTCATCGGGCGGTCCTCTCGCTGAGCAGCCTGAAACGATCTGCGGCGGTGATATCGATGGTGGCGCCCAAGCGGTCGCCGGCGGTGCAGGCGGCGATCGTCTCGCTGTCGGTCGCCCGGACAAGTATGCGGGCCCCGGCCGGGTTGAGCGCACTCACCACGACCGCTTCGGGTTCGTCACCGTCGGCGCCCTTGCGATACGGGACCGTGTAGGCCTCGACGACCGCCGGGCCGGTGTAGCCGGGAGCGGTATCGCGCCGGGCCACCGGGACCTCGGCCTCGACCGGAGCGAACAGTTCCGCGGGCGGGCGCGCCGAGTACACGCCGACGCCGTGCTTGGTGATGTACCAGCCGAGCGCGGTGGTCAGGCCGTAGTCGTCCGGATTGCGGCGCAGGACCTGCGCCATGGCGGCGATACCGTGGGTGCTGTAGTTGTTGCCCGGCCCGCCGCCGAAGGTGAGACCACCGGTCACGGTGAGGGGTCGCGCGAGATCGTCGATCGGCAGGCCCAGCGCCGCGGCGCCGACCTGTACGGCCACCGGGAAGCAGGAGTACAGGTCGATATGGGCGATATCGTCGATGCCCACTCCGGCGCCCGCCAGCGCCGCGCGCCCGGCCGCCGCGATCGCCGGAGAAGCGGCCAGCTCGGTGCGCTCGGAGATGAACCAGGTATCGGTGGCGGTCGCGCCGCCGTGCGGGAAGATCCACAGATCCCGCGGTACCCCCGCGGCATCGGCCGCGGCGGCGCTGCACAGGATGAGACCCGCCCCTTGATCCACCGTCAGATTCGCCATCAGGAGCTTGGGGTAGGGCGTACAGACCATACGGTTGTCCGGCCCCGTGGTGACCAGTTCGGACACCGTACGCGCGGCCGGCAGCCACGCGTACGGGTTACCGGCGGCGACCTCGGAGAATCGCGACCACAGCCCGCCGATCCGGGCCAGATGCGATTCCTGGTCCAGGCCGAGCCGGTTGCGCATCGCCGATTCCATCAGCGCGTACACGAAGATCGGGCCCCAGAGTCCGGCGGCGGTCTCCATCGCGGTGTTCGGCGCGTCGTCGGAGCCGACCACCAGGCCGGGCCGGGCGGTCGCGTCCTGTTCCAGCCAGTCCGGCTCGGTTCCCGCTTTCTTGGCAACGTTCCATGAGGCCACCGCCTCGGCACCGCAGATCAGCGCGATATCGGTCTTACCGGCCGCGATCTCGCCGCCCAGCAGGTTCAGCAGACGCTGCGGGGCGTCGCCGCCGTAGCGGGCGGATTGCACCGTCCGTTTCGGCGTGATGCCCAGTTCGGCCGCCACGAGGGAACCCAGATCGGGATAGGTGCGGCTGACCGGAGACACCGAGGCGATCACATCGGCCGAACGCAACAACGCATCACCGGCCCCACTGTCGGCGGCGGCCCGGCGCAGGGATTCCGCCGCCAGCTCCACCGGGCCGGGCAGGCCGGCTTCACCGGGCCGGTGCACGATCTGACCGGCCCCGACGAGCACCGGTGTGCGCGGGTCCATTCCGGCTGGCAGCATGTGTCCTCCGCTTCCTCGCTGAAGTAACCCGCTGAAATGCGCGGTTAACTTCTCGATTAGACCATGTAGTGGTCTATGCCGCTGGGGGCCGGACTTTCCACCGGCGAACCGCCGCGGCTCCACGATCGGACCGGATCCGCCGGTAACACCTTCGCAGAACCGCGGGGGAATTAGCTGGTCAGGCCGTGTCCACTGCTAACATGTGCCGCGATCTGCGAGCTATTCGAAAATGTGCGCCGCGTATCCGTTCGAGGCGCCCCCCATTTGACCGCGGCGTTTTTACGCAACCCGGAGGTCCGACGGACTTGAAGAGAACCGGATCCATCCTGATGTCTTTGCTGGCGGGCGCATCGGTCGCTCTCCTGGCGGCCACCACACCGGCCGCGGCGAATCCCAACGCCATCAACCCGATACCGGTGCTGAACGGCACCGCCGGACTTCCCCAGTTGCACGGCGCGACCCGGGCGGTTTTCCAGGTAACCGGGATGGCGAGCCCCAACAGCACCCACAACTACAACATGCTGGGCACCGATCTCGGCATCATGTGGGACAACGAGAAAGGCGAAATGCTCACCGCTTTCGGCGATACCGCCGGAGTCGGTTTCCCCAATCTACTCGCCGGCAGTATGTGGGCGTGGCGCAGCAATGTGCTGGTCCGAAGCCATACCCAAGACCCCCGGCACGGGATCTTCTTCGACAGCGTGGTACGCGATGTTTTCGGTCAGGCCCGCGATCTGATCCCCAGCCCGAAGATTCCGCTGCTGGAGATCAGCCGTATTCCGACGGCCGGGATATCGGTGGGCGGCGTACAGTACATGAGCCTGATGTCGGTCAAGACCTGGGACACCCCCGGAGAATGGACCACGAATTACTCGGGGCTCGCAGCCTCGTCCGACAATGGCGAAACCTGGGCCGATCTGGCTTTCACCCGGCGGCCCAACGAGGGCGCGAACCGCAATTTCCAGATGAATGCCTTCGTGAAGGAAGGCGGGTTCGTCTACGTTTACGGGACCGCGTCGGGTCGTGACAATGCCGCATATGTCTCCCGCGTCCGCGAACCCGATATCCAGAACCTGGGCGCCTACGAATACTGGGACGGCGGGGCCTGGAAACACGGCGATGTGAATGCCGCGCGACCGATTATGCACGGCGTCGGGGAACTATCGGTGATGTGGAATGACCACCTGGGGCAGTTCGTCTCGCTGACCACGGATCCGTTCAATTCGGTGGTTATGCGTACCGCGCCGGCGCCGGCCGGGCCGTGGAGCGAACCACGGGTACTGATCGATGCCCGGGAATTGCCGACGGCCTACGCCCCGTCGATATTCCCGTACCAGACCGGTAGCGATCTGTATTTCATGACCACCGTGCACAACCAGTACAACGTTGTCCTGATGCGCACCCGGCTGTGAGCACGGAATCCTCCTCTTGACCTGAAGCATTATTGAGGTACAAGGCTGGTCCGCGACGCCCACTCGCGACCAGGAGGACCCATGACCAGCACCGCCCCATCCAGTAGCACCGACGCGGTTTCCGAATGGTTGCGCGGCGCGGCCCGGCCGATACACGGCACCGGGCCCGCCGGCACCGGATCGGATCTGCGGCCGCTGACCGACCGCCTGGCCACCGCCCGGGTGGTCGGTCTCGGCGAATCCACCCGCTTCTCCCGCCAGACCTACGGCGTCCGGGATCGGATCCTGCGGACCCTGGTGACCGAGCACGGTTTCCGCGCGCTCGCCCTGCAGGACAGCGCCCGCTCCGGAGCGCGCATGGACGCCTATGTGCGCACCGGCGCGGGCGATCCCGTCGGCGCGCTCGCCGAGGCCTGGCGTCCACTACGCACCGCCGAAACCGCCGCGACCCTCGAATGGATACGGCACTACAACGTCGCGCATCCCGGCGACCAGGTCGAAGTGTTCGGGGTGCAACCCCCGGCCGCCGGACCCGCGGACTACGACGCGGTCCTCACCTACGCCGCGGCCCGGGCGCCGGATCGCCTCGCCGAGCTGGAATCCCAGCTGACCCCGATCCGCACCGCGCACCGGATCGACGAACATATCCAGCGCCACCGCGGGATCCATCCCGGCCGCCCATTCGCCGAAGACGCGCGGAACGCGCTCGCGCTGGTGGAGTCACTGCCGGCCGACGGCGACGCGGCGGCCGACCACACCGCGGCACTGGACCACGCCCGGCTGATCGTGGCGTTCCATGAGAACAGTGTCGCCGGGCGCGGCGGTTTCGGCGGCGACGACGGCGGATCGGCGCAGACCCTGATCGACCGGTACGACACCACCGGCGCGCGGATCGTCTACTGGGACGGAATCGGCCACACCGCCGGGACCGAGCTGCGGACCGGCGGCGCGACCCTGATGCGCGGCGAGGGAAGTCGCCTACGCGCCCACTTCGGCGCGGACTACGTCTCGGTGGCGATCGGATTCCATCACGGCGACCTCGGTACCGCCGTCGCGCCGGAACCGGAACCCGATCTGGTCGACGCCGCGCTGGGCGAGGTGGACCTGCCCGCCTTCTACCTCGATCTGCGCGCACCGGCGCCGGCGCCGGTGCGCGCGTGGCGAGCGGCTCCGGCGCACCTGCGGGTCATCAGCGGTATGTACGACCCGGCGAAGGACCGGGAAGCGCGCCTGACCGTGGATTCCCTGGCCGATGCGTTCGACATCCTGGTCCACATCCGCGAAACCGCACCCGTGGACTGGCTGCCCGAAATCACCGCCGGTTGAAGACCCGGCCCGGGACAACGGCCACCTCCATACACTGGTCGGCATGAAGGCGGCCGACTGGGATGCGCGGTATGTGCAGAGCGAACTGGTGTGGGGGGCACCACCGAACAACACGGTGGTGGAGTTCGCGCACGGGCTGGACCGGCGCATACCGCTGCTGCCCGGCCCCGACGGGCAGACCCCGGAACTGCCGCGCGCCCTCGACCTCGCCTGCGGAGAAGGCCGTAACGCGCTGTGGCTGGCCACCCACGGCTGGCAGGTGCACGCGGTGGATTTCTCCCAGGTCGGAATCGATAAGGGCCGCACGGTGGCGACGCGGCTGACCCGGTCGATCCGGGAGCGGATCACCTGGCAGTGTGCCGATCTCACCGAACCGGGCGTCGATATCGGCGGCCCCTACGAGCTGGTGCTCATGGTTTTCCTCCATCTGACGGCCGCACAGCGCCGCGAGATGGTCCGGCGGGCGGCCGATCTGCTCACCCCCGGCGGGATGCTGCTGGTACTGGGACACGACAGTGCGAATCCGGCACAGGGGCACGGGGGGCCACAGGACCCGGAGATCCTGTTCACCCCCGAGGATGTGGTCGCCGACCTGGGCGCCGATTCCGGACTCGAGGTGGATACGGCCCGGCAGGTGCTGCGGCCGACCGAGGCCGGTGACGCGATCGATGCCCTGGTCGTCGCGACGAAACCCGCGCCACGGGCTCAATAGTCGCCGAGCGCCTGCGTGATGAGCCGGCCGAGGTTTTGAGCGTCCCGCGACGCCACCGTATGACGGTCAGGCGCGCCAGCGCTCGAACCAGGGCACCAGCGTTTCCGCGATCGTGTCGAAACCCTTCCGGAAAGAGTGGGGCTGGCCGGGTATCACCTTGACCTCCGCGGCGTCGGCGGCGTCCGGAATACCGAAAGGGTCGCTCCCACCGTTGATCACCACCACGTCGGCGGCTCCCGCCGCGAGTAGTTCGTCACGCCGTGATTTCTCCGGCTTTCCCGGGGGATGCAGCGGAAAGGACACCGCGACGATCGCGCGGGCGCCGAGTTCGGTGGCGGTCCGGCAGGCGACGCGGGCACCGTTGCTGCGTCCGCCGAGTACCAGCGGCAGCTCCCGGCCGGTGCCGGAGTCCGGCTTCCGGCCGATTTCGGCACGCAGCGCGCGCACCAGTTCGATCCACGCGCGGTCCTGGGGTTCGGGTTTACCCGGAGCGCACCGGCCCGCCACCCGATAGGGCTGTAGTACCCGGGCGACCACCCCACCGGCGGCCAGCGCGGTATCGCGCACGGTCAGGATGTCGGGGGAATCCACTCCGCCCCCGGCGCCGTGCGTGAATACCAGCAGGAACGCCGGTTCGTCGGGGTGGTCGATCTCGGCCTCGGCGGGCCCGGAGCTCGTCTCGATCCGCACGCCTCACCCTAACCAGCCGGGCTCCGAGCTTTCGTGAACACGCCGCCGACCTGCGACGGAACCGGTCCGGGGCAGCCTCGTAGGGATGCCTGCCGCCCCCGGCCTGTTCATCACGTCACAAAGCGCCCCGGCGCAATTGCCGAGCGCCTTACCCGTCGGTAATATACTCAGTAAAGTTACCCGCGAGTAGCATGCCGCCTTCCGGTAGCTACCCGATGGCAACAACGGGCGGGAACGGCATCCATACCGACCGCACCCGACTCAACGGAGAGTGAGTATCACAATGGGTCATTACAAGAGCAACGTCCGCGACCTGGAGTTCAACCTCTTCGAGGTACTCGGCCTCGGCAGCATCCTCGACTCCGGCGCCTACGGCGACCTGGACGCCGACACCGTCAAGGAGATGCTCAACGAGGTGCGTCGCCTGGCCGAGGGACCGCTGGGCGAATCCTTCGCCGACGCCGACCGCAACCCCCCGGTCTTCGACCCCGAGACCCATACGGTCACCCTCCCCGAGTCGTTCAAGAAGAGCTACCGGACCCTGCAGGAAGGCGGCTGGGACACCTTCTCCGTCGACCCGGAGCTGGGCGGTATCGATGTCCCGCGTGCCGCCTACTGGGCCATCGCCGAGCTGATTCTGGGCGCGCAGCCCGCAGCCTTCATGTACGCCGCCGGCCCCGGCTTCGCCAATATCTTCTACAACAACGCCACCGAAGAGCAGAAGAAGTGGGCCAAGATCGCCGTCGAGCAGGGCTGGGGCGCCACCATGGTGCTCACCGAGCCCGACGCCGGGTCCGATGTGGGCGCCGGCCGCACCAAGGCGGTCCAGCAGGAGGACGGGTCCTGGCATATCGAGGGTGTGAAGCGCTTCATCACCTCGGCCGACTCCGACGACCTGTTCCCGAACATCATGCACCTGGTGCTCGCCCGCCCCGAGGGCGCGGGCCCGGGCACCAAGGGACTGTCGCTGTTCTTCGTCCCGAAGTTCCACTTCGACCACGAGACCGGCGAACTGGGCGAGCGCAACGGCGTCTTCGTCACCAATGTCGAGCACAAGATGGGCCTGAAGGTTTCGGCCACCTGCGAGGTCACCTTCGGTGGCCACGGTGTTCCGGCCCAGGGCTGGCTCGTGGGCGAGGTCCACCAGGGCATCGCGCAGATGTTCGAGGTCATCGAGCACGCGCGGATGATGGTGGGCACCAAGGCCATCGCCACCCTGTCCACCGGCTACCTCAACGCGCTGGACTACGCCAAGCAGCGCGTACAGGGTGCCGACCTCACCCAGATGAGTGACAAGAGCGCGCCCCGCGTCACCATCACCCACCACCCGGACGTGCGGCGCAGCCTGGCCACCCAGAAGGCCTACGCCGAGGGCCTGCGCGCGGTGTACCTGTACACCGCCGCCCACCAGGACAAAGACGTCGCGGCCGCCGTCTCCGGCGCGGACGCCGATACCGCGGCCCGGGTCAACGACCTGCTGCTGCCGATCGTCAAGGGCGTCGGCTCCGAGCGGGCCTACCAGTACCTGACCGAATCCCTGCAGACCCTGGGCGGTTCCGGCTTCCTGCAGGACTATCCGATCGAGCAGTACATCCGCGACGCCAAGATCGATTCCCTGTACGAGGGCACCACCGCGATCCAGGCGCAGGACTTCTTCTTCCGCAAGATCGCTCGCGACCGCGGCGTGGCCCTGGCCCATGTGGCGGGCCAGGTCCAGAAGTTCATCGACTCCGAGGCGGGCAACGGCCGCCTCAAGGGCGAGCGGAAACTGCTGGCGACCGCCCTCGAGGATGTGCAGGCCATGGCCGCCACCCTCACCGGTCACCTGATGGGCGCCCAGGAACAGACCGACGAGCTGTACAAGGTCGGCCTGGGTTCGGTGCGGTTCCTGCTCTCGGTCGGCGATCTGCTGATCGGCTGGCAGCTGCTGCGCCAGGCCGAGGTCGCCGGCGCGGCCCTCGACGCCGGCGCCGAGGGTGCGGACAAGTCGTTCTACCAGGGTAAAGTCGGCGTAGCGCAGTTCTTCGCCCGAAACATCCTGCCGGAACTGACCGCCACCCGCGCGGTCCTGTCCAACCTGGACAACGACATCATGGAACTCGACGAAGCGGCCTTCTGACCCGACTTCACAGCTCCCGAACAGCGGTCCGGATTCATCCGGGCCGCTGTTTTCGTTGCGGCACACCCCGAATGCGGCACCCGGACCGGGCAGGAGACCGGCCGCGGTGTACCGCGTGCCGCCCACTTCGGCGAATCGCCGGTGCGGTAGAAATACCCGCACCGACCGTATTTGCCGCTAGGTTCGGGGCGCCGCCGCGGGATTCGCGGCGGCGATTCCCCTATGAGTTCGTTTATGAAGTTCCGATTCGATCACCCCTCGACTGGAGCATTATGAACCGCAGGCTCTCCTCCACCCTGTCCACGCTCGCATCGATTCTGGCCGTCACCGCCGGGGGCACCGTTGCCCACGCCGCACCCGGCGAAATCAACTCCGGCGGTACGCGCATGGTCGCGGCCGTCAACGCCAATTCCGTCGTACCGTCGCCCGAAACCGCGCAGGGCGTCCCATTCGTGCACGCGGTCAAGGTATCCGGGGATTTCTCCGTCACCCTCGACAGCACCTCGGCCCTGCGCAGCGGCGAGATCGTCGCCGGTTACCTGGTCGGTTGCGCCGTCGATATCGCCAACGGCATCTCGATCGGAATCTCCCCCAGCGTCGCCGTCGGCGCCTCCATCGCCCCCTCCGTCGGCGTCGATTTCGGCGTCGATCTCGGACTCGCCATCGACGCCCCACCCACCGTCGGCATCGGTGTCGGCGTAGGCGTCGCGGTCCAGCCCTCGGTCGGCGTGGAAAGCGGCCTCGCCGGCGAGCTCGCCGTCAACCTGGCCCCCGGCACCGTGACAGCGGCCGTGATCGGCGCTACCGAACTCGACGAAGAGGCAACTTTCCCCTACACCTTCTCCCACTCCAACACCCCCCTCAACGTCAACGGCTGCCTCTCCCCCGCCTCCGCCATGCCCTTCATCACCGTCCGCGCCGACTCCACCAACACCACAGTCCAGACAACCGGCTACGGCGACCCCTTCATCTTCTAGCGCCCCTCCACGACCGACAGCCCCCACACAACCCGGCCACCCGGCCCAGATCCGGATGCGCCACTCCCTGAACAGCAGACCGCCCGTCACCTAGCGACCACCGGAACCGATCCGAACCGAACACGTCCACAGAACGGGCCACCCGCTCGGTGCCGAGTTCAGCGAGGCCCTGAAAGGGTTCGGCCCGCGTCGCCTGTCAGCCCGCGAGACAATGCGCCGCAGGCGCGAGTATCGCGGCTCCGCAGGTCCGGATCGGCGGCATCCAGGGCGATATCGGCCCCGAATTCGAGCGCCCGCTCCCGCGCGGCGGGCAGTGGGTCGACCGCGAT
>NZ_JBEZYU010000038.1:0-53182 GCF_040638875.1 Nocardia sp. NPDC024068
GCTACGTCTCTGATAGTCATGCCAGTCACGACGAGCGCTTACCCGCCTCGACAGTGTCTCGAGGGCTGACAGCAGACGCCAAAGGGGCCGAACCCCGCGCGCCGGAGGCGCGCCAAGCAACCAGGTAGTCTGTTCACCCGGTCGTCCGCCGTTTGCCGGACGGTAACCCTGGTATGAGACAACGAGTCTGTCGGCAGGGCGATGGAAGGTGGGCCGGACAGATGCAGTCACAGCTGCAAGCAGAAGACGCACTCCGGTGCGCCGGAGCGGCGCCACCGGCCCGCACCCTCGTCGACATACTCGCAGCCACCGCCACCACCCACCCCGACGCACCGGCGCTGGCAACCGCCGACCGGACCCTCACCTACACCGAACTGCTGGCCGAGATCGACGCGACGGTCCGGGATCTCGCGGCCGCCGGGGTGCGACGCGGCGACCGGGTCGGGGTGCGGATGCCGTCGGGCACCTGGCAGCTCTATCTGACCATCCTGGCCGTGCTGCACGCCGGGGCCGCGTATGTGCCGGTGGACGCCGACGACCCCGAGGAACGGGCCCGGCTGGTGTTCTCCGAGGCCGCGGTCACGGCTGTCGCCACGGCCACCGGCATCATCCCGGTCCCGGACTCCGGCGGCACGCCCGCCGCGACCCCGGCAATCGACGGGCAACCCCCCGAACCCCCGGCCGTCGGCGACGACGCCTGGATCATCTTCACCTCCGGTTCCACCGGCACCCCGAAGGGTGTGGCGGTGACCCATCGCAATGCCGCCGCCTTCGTCGACGCCGAAGCCCGGCTGTTCCTGCGCGATGAGCCGATCGGCCCGGGTGACCGGGTGCTCGCCGGTCTGTCGGTGGCCTTCGACGCTTCCTGTGAGGAGATGTGGCTGGCCTGGCGGCACGGCGCCTGCCTGGTCCCGGCGCCACGCGCACTGGTCCGCACCGGAGCCGACCTCGGTCCCTGGCTGGTCCGCCAGGGGATCACCGTGGTGTCGACGGTGCCGACCCTCGCGGCGACCTGGCCGGCCGAGGCGCTGGAATCGGTGCGGCTGTTGATATTCGGCGGCGAAGCGGTGCCACCGGAGCTGGCCGAACGCCTCGCCGATGACGACCGCGAGATCTGGAACACCTACGGTCCCACCGAGGCCACCGTCGTGGCGTGCGCTGCCCTGTTGAACGGAACCGGTCCGGTACGGATCGGATTACCGCTGGACGGCTGGGATCTGGCCGTCGTCGACGCGGACGGGATTCCGGTGGGTGAAGGCGAGTCCGGGGAGCTCGTGATCGGCGGGGTCGGGCTGGCCCGCTACCTCGATCCGGCCAAGGACGCCGAGAAATACGCTCCGATGGGCACTCTCGGCTGGGACCGCGCCTACCGCAGCGGCGACCTGGTCCGCAACGACAGCGCCGGACTGGTTTTCCTCGGCCGCGCCGACGATCAGGTCAAAATCGGTGGCCGCCGTATCGAACTCGGTGAGATCGACAACGCGCTGCAGCATCTCCCCGGGGTGAGCGGGGCAGCCGCGGCGGTGCGGGCCACCGCCACCGGGGCGCCGGTGCTGATCGGCTACCTCACCGGCGTCGCCGCCGACTACGACCTGGCCGCTGCCCGGGCCCATCTCTCCGACCGGCTGCCGGCGCCGCTGATCCCCCGCTTGGTGGTGGTGCCGGAGCTGCCGACGCGTACGTCGGGCAAGGTCGATCGCAACGCCCTGCCGTGGCCGCTGCCGGGCGCCGATACCGGCGGCGATCACGGTCTCACCGGCACCCCGGCCTGGGTGGCCGAGATCTGGACCGATGTCCTGGGCGCCGAGATCACCGGCGCCGAAGCCGATTTCTTCGAACTGGGCGGCGGTTCGCTTTCGGCGGCCCAGCTGGTGACCGCGCTGCGCGCCCGGTACCCGCAGGTCACCGTGGCCGATATCTACGACCACCCGCGACTGGGCGCACTGGCCGAACTCCTCGACGACACCGGTCCGGCCGCTACCGCCGAAGCCCGGCTGGTCCTGCCGACGCCCCTCGGCGCGCAGACGATCCAGGTCTTGGCCACCGTCGCGCTCACCACCCTGACCGGTCTGCAATGGCTTACCTGGCTCGCCGTCGCCGCGGGGGTGGCGGGATGGTTGGATCTGCTGCCCTGGCTGCCGCGCCTGTCCTGGTGGTGGACCGTGCTGCTGTTCCTGGTCTTCATCACCCCGCTGGGCCGGATGGGGATCTGTGTGCTGGGGACGCGGGCGCTGCTGGCCGGGGTCGGCCCGGGCAGCTATCCACGCGGCGGTCCCGTCCATGTGCGGTTGTGGGCGGCGGTTCGCCTGGCCGAGGCCAGCGGCGCGGAGAACCTGTCCGGCGCACCGTGGATGGTGCCGTTCGCCCGGGCACTGGGCGCCAAGGTGGGCCAGGGCGTGGATCTGCACACCCTGCCGCCGGTCACCGGTCTGCTGGATCTGCGCGACGGGTGCAGTATCGAACCCGAGGTCGACCTCTCCGGCTACTGGATCGACGGCGATACCGTGCATATCGGGTCGATTCAGGTCGGCCGGGGCGCTGTCGTCGGCGCCCGTTCGGTGCTGCTGCCCGGGACCAAGATCGGCCGCGACGCCGAGATCGCCGCCGGTTCCGCGGTGTCCGGCAAGGTGAAGGCCGGGCAGGAATGGGCCGGTTCGCCGGCGGTGAAGGTCGGTAAGGCGCGGCACCGCTGGCCCGCGGAAACACCGCGGCGGGCGGTGCACTGGGTGGCGGCGTTCGGGATCGGTTCCCTCGCGCTGGCGGCCATGCCGCTGTTGGGGCTGGCCGCGGGTCTCGCCGTGATCGCATGGGGTATCCGGGACACCGCGCACCTCTCCGCCGCGGTGGTCCCCGCTGTCCTCTGGCTGCCGGTCGCGACGCTGGTCAGTCTGCTCGTCTACGCGGTCGCGACGGTGGTGGCGGTCCGGCTGCTGGGTATCGGCCTCACCGAGGGGTATCACCCGGTGCGCAGCCGGGTCGGCTGGCAGGTGTGGGCCACCGAACGCCTGCTGGATTCGGCGCGCACCTTCCTGTTCCCGCTCTACGCCTCCCTGCTGACCCCGGTCTGGCTGCGGCTGCTGGGCGCGAAGATCGGTAAACGGGTCGAGGCGTCGACGGTGTTGATGCTGCCCAAGTTCACCACGGTCGCCGACGGCGCCTTCCTCGCCGACGACACCATGATCGCCGGCTACGAACTCGGTGGCGGCTGGTTGCATATCGGGGAAGCCAAGGTCGGCAAACGGGCTTTCCTGGGTAATTCCGGGATGACCGCGCCCGGCCGCCGGGTGCCGAAGAACGGGCTGGTGGCCGTGCTGTCGGCGGCGCCGTCCAAGGCGAAGGCCGGTTCGTCGTGGCTGGGCAGCCCGCCGGTCCGGTTGCGGCGCGCCGCCGGGACCGCCGACAGCGATCGCACCTTCGATCCGCCGCTGCGGTTGCGCGTCTTCCGCGGCGCCTTCGAGACCTGCCGGCTGGCCGCGCTGGTGGTGACGTTCGCCATCGGTCTCGGGGTTCTGCTGGCCCTGGCCCTGCTGGCCGATCACCTCGGATATTTCGGCGCCGGACTGCTGTCCGGGGTGGTGCTGATGATGGCCGGGGCGGTGGCCTGCGCGAGCGCGGTCACCGCGAAAT
Source organism: Nocardia sp. NPDC024068 (assembly GCF_040638875.1). NCBI lineage: Bacteria > Bacillati > Actinomycetota > Actinomycetes > Mycobacteriales > Nocardiaceae > Nocardia > Nocardia sp. NPDC024068. The sequence continues at coordinate 3,628 of NZ_JBEZYU010000038.1, forward strand.
GGGTTCTCGTCGGCCGGATCCGGGCCGAGGAACATCCGCTGTGGAGTTCCTTCGTCTGGCGCAACGAGGTATCGGACGCCTTCGTGGAGACCGTCGCCGCGCCCTGGTTCGCCCGCGCCGCAACCGGTACGCCCGTACTGAACCTCTGGTTGCGCGCGCTCGGCGCGAAGATCGGCCGCGGGGTATGGTGCGAATCCTATTGGCTTCCGGAGGCAGACCTGGTGACACTCGGTGACGGGGCGACCGTGGAACGCGGCTGTGTGGTGCAGACCCACCTGTTCCACGACCGGATAATGGCCATGGACACCGTGGTGCTGGAGGACGGGGCCACCCTCGGACCGCACTGCGTGGCCCTGCCCGCCGCGACCATCGGCGCGGGCGCCACAGTGGGCCCGGCGTCGCTCGTGATGCGCGGCGATACCGTGCCCCCGTCCACCAGATGGTGGGGCAATCCGATCACGCCGTGGACCGCCCGGCCGATCCCGCCGGAGACCGATTCGGCGGACGAGGAGACAGACCGCTGATGGGGAGCAGGTTCTACGACGCCCCCATCGACGACTATCTACCGCAGAACGGGAATCGGGGCTATCGGGTATCGCGATACGAACTCGACCTGAACTACAAGGTCGCGAGCAACCGGCTGGCCGGGCGCGCGGTGGTCACCGCGGTGACCACGGCCGAGCGCCCGCGCTACTCGCTCGATCTCTCGCAGGCACTGTCGGTGACGAAAGTGCTGGTCAACGGCAGCAAGGCCGGTAAATACCAACATCAGCGCGGCAAGCTCACCGTCACCCCCCGCGAACGGATTCCCGCCGGCGGGATCCTGCAGTTCTCGGTGCAGTACGGCGGCGCGCCCAAACCGGTCCGGGGCCCGTGGGGCGAAGTGGGCTGGGAGGAACTGACCGAAGGTTCGCTGGTGGCCAGCCAGCCCAACGGCGCCGCGTCCTGGTTCCCCTGTGACGATCACCCCAGCTCCAAGGCCAGCTACCGGATCTCGATCACCACCGACACCCCGTACTACACGCTCGCCAACGGCACCCTGGTCGGCAAGCAGACAAAGGCCGGTCAGACCACCTGGATCTACGAGCAGACCGAACCGATGGCCAGCTACCTGGCCACCGTGCAGATCGGCCGCTACCGCAGACATCAGCTCACCGACCGGCAGGCCCCGGTGCCGATCCACGCGGTCGTCCCACCCGCACTACGCGCCGCTTTCGATCATGATTTCGCCCGTCAACCGCAGATGGTGTCGGTTTTCGGCGAACTCTTCGGCCCGTATCCGTTCCAGAGCTACTCGGTGGTGGTCACCGAGGACGAGCTGGAGATCCCGATCGAGGCCCAGGGCATCTCCATCTTCGGCGCCAACCACTGTGACGGCCGCCGCGGCGCCGAACGGCTGGTGGCCCATGAACTCGCGCACCAGTGGTTCGGCAACAGCCTCACCATCCAGCACTGGTGCGATATCTGGCTGCACGAGGGTTTCGCCTGCTACGCGGAATGGATCTGGTCGGAGGCGGCAGGCGGCGCGAGTGCCGATCAGCTGGCCCGGGCGGCCTGGCATACGCTGCGGCGCGAACCGCAGAACATCGTGGTCGGCGATCCCGGGCCGACGCTGATGTTCGACGACCGGGTGTACAAGCGCGGCGCCCTCACCCTGCACGCGCTGCGGCTCGAACTCGGCGATACCGCGTTCTTCCGCCTGATCCGGGATTGGACCGCCCGGCACCGGCACGCGTCGGTGTCCACCGAGGAGTTCACCGACCTCGTGGGCCATTACAGCGCGGTGCCCTTGCAACCGCTGTGGCAGGAATGGCTGTACTCGGAACCGCTACCGCCGCTGCCGCCGGTCGGCGGTAGTGGGATGCGTACGGGCTAGAACACGAGGTAGCGGCCCGCCAGCAGTTCGACCAGTGGATCGTCGTCGGCGACGCTTTCGAGCGCGTCCAGATCGGCGACCACCGAGATGAGCCGCGGGTCCTCGGACCCGGCGGCCGGTGGCTGCCCGTCCTCGGCCATCTGCCGGAGCAGTTTGTCCCGTACCCGGTTCTTCAGTGAATCGCCCATATCCGCCTCGTAGTTCAGACCGGCGTCAGCCAGGTGCCCCAGGGTGTGTTGCGCAATACGGTGTAGATCGCGAGAGAGCCGAGCAGTACCCACATCGTCGTGGCGCTGATACCGGGCAACCGCGGACCTTCGCCGCGCCAGGCCCGGCGGACCCAATCGCCGACCCACAGCGCGAACAGCACCAGCATCGGCAACGCCAGCAGGTTGCTGTGCAGGGAATCGATGATGTTCCCGTCGGTCAGGTTGTGCACTGCCCGCATACCCCCACATCCGGGGCAATACACACCGAACAGCGCGTAGACCGGGCACAGCCCCCACGAACCCTCGATATGCGGATCGCGGACGTGCAGCATCGCCACCGCCGCGATACCCGCGCCCGCGGCCACGACCGGTAGCGCCAATGCCTGCCACCTGCCGGTTCGAGCGACATCCGGGGACGACTCCGGAGCCCCGCGCCCCGGCTCGCCCACGGCCGATGTACCGGCCGGCACCAGATCCCGCGGTTCGGTCGCGTCCGAGTCCTTCACAGTCCTCACGGTAGCCGGGGCGCGGCGGTTGATGCCACAACCAGCGGAGGTGCTAGCTCCGGATTCGCCGCCGGATGCATAGAACCCCCTACCAATGGGCATCCTGGGTTAACAACGCCATACGGTTTCCGATATTCAGGTGGACGAGGACGTCATTTCCGGTGGAATCCGTTAGGGCGCTTGCTCTTGTAAGCACCCTGCTTGCAAGGTTACGGTGTCAGCAGGCACAAAGGAGTGTTCTGATGCTGGTGAAGTCGATAACCGCGCTATCGCAGGCGCACAACGGCGCTTTGACCGCCCCGTACCGGGCGATGTTGCGTACCCGCCGTTTCCGTAGTGCGCCGTACAACGCACCGGCCACCGGGCACGAGGTCGTTCCGGTCACCACTGCCGACGGCGCCCGCTTGCGCGTTCACTCCTATGGTCCCGCCGACGGCGAGCCGATCGTGCTCATCCACGGCTGGAGCTGCTGTATCGAATACTGGCATCCCCAGATCAACGCCTTCGCCGACCGCTACCGCGTTATCTGCTACGACCAGCGCGGCCACGGGGAGAGCACCCTGGGCAGCTCCCGCCTCGGCGACCACACCCTGGCCGACGATCTGGCCGCCGTACTCGACGCCACCCTGAGCCCCGGCCAGAAGGCGCTGCTGGTGGGCCACAGCATGGGTGGGATCACCCTGCAGGCCTGGGCCGCGCGCCATCCCGCGCAGGTCGCCCGCCGGGCGCGCGCGGTGGTGCTCGCCAACACCACCTCGGGCAATATCCGCTACGACACCGATCTGCTGCCGCTGCTGAACAAACCACTCACCCTGGCCAAGCAGCCGATCACCCTGCTCGGATCGCCGGTCCGGTTGCCGATGTTCGTCGCCGAATCCATCCTCACCTCGCCGGTGCCGCTGCCCGGCGGCTGGGCCGCCCGGGAAGTGCTCAAGGAGCGCATCATGGCTCGCGGCGCGACCAGTGAGCAGGCCGATTTCGCGTTGAGCATCGTCCGCTCCTGCCGCCCGCTGGCCCGCGGCCGGCATGCCGCCATGCTCGCCGATATGGACCTCGGCGCGGCCGCGGCCCACCTCTCGGTGCCCACCACGATCATCGCCGGGCAATACGACCGGCTGCTGCCCGAGCGGATGTCCCGTCACATCGCCGACACCATGCGCGAGGCCGGGCACCGCCCCGATTACCAGGTCTGGCCCACCGGGCACCTGGGCAATCTCGAGGCGACCGACCGTTTCAACGCCGAACTCGGGTCCGTCCTGGACCGCACCGACCCCCGGTCCGCTGCTGCGGGCTGAGCGGAAGTCCCCGAGTCCGGTCGACGATGCCCGGCTCGGTGGACCCGGCGCACGAAACTCGAACCGGAATATCGGTCCCGGCGCGTCGTTGCACCCAGGCGACGACCGCAACCGATAGGACTGATTCATGCGCGCAGCGACCTACGACCGGTACACGAGCGAACTCGGCGATCTGCGGGTCCGTGACCTGCCCGAACCGAAGATCTTCCCGGGCACCGTGCAGATCGAGGTACGCGCGGCCGGGGTCAATCCGGTGGACTGGAAGCTGATGTCGGGCGCCCTGGACCCGATGATCGACGCGATCTTCCCGGTGATTCCCGGCTGGGATGTCGCCGGCACCGTGGTGGCCACCGGTGTGGACACCCCGGAGTTCGCGGTGGGCGACGAGGTCCTGGCCTACGCCCGCAAGGACGTACTGCACGCCGGCACCTTCGCCGAGCTGGTCACCGTGTCGGCGGCCCATGTCGCCCGCAAACCACCGGAACTGCCGTGGGAGCAGGCCGGGGCGCTGCCGCTGGCCGGCGGTACCGCGTTGCGCACGCTCGACCTCCTCGAGGTCACCGCCGACGACACCGTGCTCATCCACGCCGCGGCCGGTGGCGTGGGCAGCCTCGGAGTGCAGATCGCGCGGGCCCGCGGAGCGCGCGTGCTGGGCACCGCGTCCGAGCGCAACCACGACTTCCTGCGCGACCTCGGCGCCGAACCGGTGGCCTACGGGGAGGGCGTCGTGGACCGTATCCGCGAACTGGCCCCGGACGGGGTGCAGGCGGTCGCCGATTTCGTGGGCGGCCAGCTCGACACCACTCTCGCGGTGCTGGCCGCGGGCGGCCGGCACGCCTCGATCGCCGACGGTTCGGTGACCGAACACGGCGGGCGCTCCGTCTGGGTCCGCCCGGACGGTGCCCATACCCAGCGCCTGGCCGATCTGGCCGCGGAGGGCGCTCTCGTGGTGCCGGTCAGCGCGACCTTCTCGCTGGAAGAGGTCGCGGAGGCCTTCGCCGCCGGGCAGTCGGGCCATACTCGCGGCAAGAATGTCATCGTGCTCTGAGTTCGGCTTCCCGTCGATCACCCGGCGGCGGCCCGCCGCCGCGGTAGACCTCACAGTCCCGCGGTGGCCAGAACGACCACCAGCGCCGTGAGAGCGACCATCTGCAGGCCTACCCGCGCGTAGATGATGCTGTCCCAGCGATCCTGGAGGGCACGTGCGTTCTCGGGGATCACCCCCGATTTCGCGGCGGCTTTCTGCGCGCTGTTGATCGGTTTCGCGATCCGCGCGTAGAGCGCGAGCCAGGCCACCAGCGCGACGACGGCGGTCGCGGCGGCCACCGCCGGAACCGCGAGACCGGCGATACCGGCGAGTACCGCCGCGCCCAGCGCGCTCAGCAGCCCGGTGACCCCGACCGGCGGCATCCGGAGATCGGCGTAGTGATGGCCCCAGCCGGCGCTGCGGGTCATGGTCGCGTCGTCCAGTCGTGCGTAGACCGACCGCATGACCAGCGCGGCGAGGACATCGGTGCCGTAGACGACGGCATTGGTGAGGACGGCCAGGGCCGCGAGAATCTGAATTGCCACGGTCATATCTTCGCTCCAAAATCTAGCAGTGCTATTTCTTGAAGCAAGACTACTCACACAATCGCTATGTTGTCTAGCGGTGCTAGTATCCAGGAGTGGGTATCCAGAGCAGACGAGAACGGGAACGCGCCGAACGGCATCGGCTCATCATCGATACGGCCCGGCAGCTGGCCGAAACCGAAGGCTGGGACGCGGTGACGGTACGCAAACTGGCCGACCGGATCGAATACAGCCAGCCGGTGCTCTACAGCCATTTCGCCGGTAAGCGCGCCATCGTCACCGCGGTCGCAGAGGACGGTATCGGCGTGCTCGCCGCGACCATGCGCCGCGCCCGGGAGTCCGCCGCCACCGACGCCGAGGCCCTGGATGCCGTCACCCGCGCCTACTCCGACTTCGCCACCGATCAACCGGCTCTCTACGACGCCATCTTCGCCATGCCGACCGATCTGGCCTTCGGCCCCGGCGCCCCCGAATCGTTGCAGGCGGCGTTCGGCGAACTGATCGCCGTATTCGGTCCCCTGGCCGGGGACGCCGACGTCGAGACATTCACCGAAACCTGCTGGAGCGCCCTGCACGGGCTGGTCACCCTCGAACGCGACGGCCGACTGCGGCCCGGGCATCGGGAGCAGCGGCTGGAGATCCTGCGTAACAGCCTGCGCCGGACCCGCGACCCGTCCGGACAGCCTCGTTGACCTGCGCACACCCCTGGGATTGAATGCACAGACGTCCAGCGGGACGTGATCTCGGCACCAGCAATCGCACTGTCACAACACCGACGCTCGAACGCGCCGCCGCCCCTCGCGGCGGCGCAGTCTCGTACCGGAACGGAGTTGCGCCATGAGAACCGCCGGTCACACACCCCCACCCATGCGGCCGCATCCCGTCGCACCCGGGGCCGGGGGTATAGGAGATCGCCGACGACGGCTGTGCGGCGGCACCCACCGCGCCCTGCTCGCCGCCGCACTGCTCACCACCGGACTGATCACCACCGCGCCCACCCAGGCGCAACCGGCACCTCCACTACCTGCGGCCGACCCTTTCTACCGCTACGAGGGCCCCCTGGATTCCACCCCACCCGGCACCGTGCTGCGCTCCCGTCCCGCGGTTTTCGCGGCACCCGGTTTATCCACACCCATCAACAGCACCCAGGTCCTGTACCGGACCACCGACCAGCAGAATGCACCCACCACCACGGTCACCACCGTGCTCCGGCCGCCGGTGCCCGGACCGCCACGCCTCGTGTCGTATCACATGGCCTACGACGCCCTGGGCTCCCAATGCGACCCCTCCTACACGCTCACCGGCCAGGGCGATCGCGGTATCGCGCGGGTCGAGCAGGCCGTGATCGCCGGCTACCTCGCCGTCGGCTACACCGTCGTGGTGCCCGACTACGAAGGCCCCGACCTGGAGTGGACCGTCGGCCGGGAGGCCGGATACGCGGCGCTGGACGGGATCCGCGCCGCCCACCGGATCCTGGAACTTCCCGATTCCACGCCAGTGGGCATGGTCGGATACTCGGGCGGTTCGGTGCCCACCGAATGGGCCGCCGAACTCGCCCCCGCCTACGCCCCGGAGCTTGCCCTCGTCGGCGCCGCGGCAGGTGGTCTCCCGGTGGATCTCGCGCACAACCTCCCCTACGTGAGCGGTAGCGCGCGCTGGGCCGGAGTCATTCCGGCGCTGGTGGTGGCCTATCACCGCGCCTACGACCTGCCCGTCGGGAGCTTCCTGTCCGAGCGCGGCGCCCAGGTGGTCGATGCCGTGGACGAGCTGTGCATCGCCGAGTTCGCCGGCGACTACCCCGGTCTCACCGACGCCGATATGGTGCGCGCACCCTACGATTCGCTGCTCGCCGTCCCAGAAGTCGCCGCCGCGGTGGACGACAACATCATGGGTACCGCCGGAACACCCGGCATTCCGCTGCTGCTGGGCGTGGGTCAGGTGGATCCGACCGGCGACACCCTCATGGTCACCGGCGATGTCGAGGGTCTCGCCCATCAGTACTGCGAGCGCGGAGTCGCGGTGACCTACGCGCGCTACGACGGCCGCGACCACGGCGCCGCCTTCGCCCCGTTCGAGGCGCAGGCCGCCCAATTCCTCACCGACCGTTTCGCCGGCGTCCCGCCGTCGAGCGACTGCGGGTCGGTCGGTCCCGGAAACCCCCTCGCCCCCGCGCCTGTTTCCGCCGGATAGATCTCCGCCTCGGCATCCCGGTCCACCGCTCGGCTTCCCCATCCGATGGAGACCTCATGTCCGCGATCCCGTTCCGCCCCGCCCATCCGCACCAGGCCTTCAGCGCGGGTTTCTACCCCGATATCGACTTCGATTTCGTGGTCCGCTGCGTTCTCGGCGCCACCGCCTCCGGAGCGGCCGATGTGGGTGAGGTCCTGTGGGCGATAGACGCCGTCTCGCCCGGCGATCACGACGAATGGTTCCGCAGCTGGCATTCGGCCGGTGAACGCGCCCGCGCCCTCGCCGAGACCACGGCGGCGGTCGACCACGAATTCAGCGCGTCCTGGGCCTACCTGCGGGCCGCCACCTATTTCGCCGCCGCCGTCAACGCCCTCAGCGGGTTCGGCCCCGACGACCGCCTGCTGCCCACCTTCCGTAAGCACCGGGCCTGCTGGGACCGTTTCGTCGACACCACCGCGCATTCCGTCGATCGGATCGGCTTTCCCTACGAAGGCGACGAACTACCGGGTTATTTCTTCTCTCCCGGACCCGATCCGGTCCCCCGCCCCACCTTCGTCATGGTCAACGGCAGCGACGGCGCCCTGAGCGCCCTGTGGAGTTCCGGCGCCGCCGGTGCCCTCGCCCGCGGCTACAACGTGGTGATGTTCGACGGACCCGGCCAGCAGTCGATGCTCTTCGAACGCGAGACCGCGTTCCGCCCCGACTGGGAGGCAGTACTCACCCCCGTCCTCGACCACCTGCTGCGCCGCCCCGATGTCGACCCCGGCCGCGTCGCGCTCTACGGCATCAGCCAGGGCGGCTACTGGATCGCCCGCGCCCTCGCCTACGAGCACCGTTTCGCCGCCGCCATCGCCGACCCCGGGGTGGTCGATGTCGCGGCGTCCTGGTCGGCGAATATCCCGAAATCCCTGATGAAACTGTTCCACGCCGGCCAGCGGAAACAGTTCGACACCGAACTGGGCATCGGCCTGAAACTCACCCCGAAAGCCGCCCACACCTGGAACTTCCGCGCCCGCCCCTACCAGCGCGACAGCTACTACGACACCCTCACCGCCGTCCACGAACACACCCTCACCGCCGCCGACGCCGCCCGCATCACCACACCCCTGTTCCTCACCGATCCAGAGGACGAACAGTTCTGGCCCGGCCAATCCCGGCGCCTCGCCGATATGTCCGGCGGCCCGGCCCTGGTCTCCCGTTTCACCGCCACCGAAGGCGCGAACTACCACTGCCAGCCGCTGGCCCGCACCCTCACCGACCAGCGCATGTTCGACTGGCTCGACGACACCCTCGCCCGCACCGGACACTGAGCCCCCGCCTTCCGGCTTATCCACACCCATCCCCAGACCTCCCCTTGAACGAATTCCGGACAGGTGTCTACCCTGGCCCGGTACGCCGACGTACCCACGGCACCCGGCCGCCGGATCGCCGCGACGAAAGGTGAATTCACAATGGTTCTGCGCGTGATCCAATGGGCCACCGGTGGCGTCGGCCGGGCGGCCATCGAACATATCGTCCGCCACCCCGACCTCGAACTGGTCGGCTGTTGGGTCCACTCCCCCGAGAAATCCGGCCGCGACGCCGGCGAACTCGCCGGACTCGACCCCATCGGGGTCCGTGCCACCGACAGCACCGCGGAAATCCTCGCCCTCGACGCCGACTGCGTCCTCTACTCCCCACTGATGCCCGACGCCGACGAGGTCCGCGCGATCCTGCGCTCCGGCAAGAACGTCGTCACCCCGCTCGGCTGGTTCTGGCCCACCGAGAAAGAGCGCGCCGCGATGGAACCCGCCGCCCTAGAAGGTGGAGTCACCTTGCACGGCACCGGAATCGACCCCGGCGGCGCCACCGAACAACAACCCCTCTTCTTCAGCGGCCTCTCCTCGGCCATCACCTTCGTCCGCGGCGAAGAGTTCTCCGATATCCGCACCTACAACGCCCCCGACGTCGTCCGCTACATCATGGGCTTCGGCGCCGACCCCGAAAAAGCGAAAGCCGGTCCGATGCAGGGCCTGCTCGCGCGTGGTTTCGAACAATCGGTGCGCATGTGCCTGGACACCCTCGGTTTCGCCGACGCGGAGATTCGCAGCAACCATGAGGTCGCGGTCGCCACCGCGCCGATCGACTCCCCCGCCGGGGTCATCGAACCCGGCACCGTCGCGGCGCAGCGGTTCGCCTGGGAAGCGTTCGTCGGGGAGACCAAAGTCGTGCGGGTCGCGGTGAACTGGCTGATGGGCGAGGAAAACCTGGAACCGGCATGGACTTTCGGGCCGGGCGGGGAACGATTCGAGATCGAGGTGAAAGGCGATCCGGACTGCTCGGCCGTCATCCACGGCTGGCACCCCGCCAGCGTCTCCGCCGGCCTCCTCCGCAATCCCGGCATCGTGGTCACCGCCGCCCACTGCGTCAACTCGATCCCCACGGTCTGCGCAGCCCCTCCGGGTCTCCTCACCTTCGTCGATATGCCGGTCGTGACAGGTCGGGCCCACCCGGACCTCGCCGGGTGAAGCCGAATTCGGTCACTGCATTCCTCGAGACCATTCGACTCACCCCTGTGGGCGGTGCGCGTGTCAGTTCTGCGGATAGGTACCGACGATCGGGCGGGTGTAGAGGCAATACTGCTGGGCGCCGCCACGGATCCGATGGACGGCGTCGATCTGCCTGTCCACGCTCACCGCCTGCGGTGCCATGGCCGCACTCACCGAGCCCGCAAGCCGCACCAGCGGCTACGACTGTGCTCGGAGCGTGCTGGTGGACGCCGTCCAGACCGCTGCGTATGTGACGGCAATCTATGTATCGGCTTGGCTCGGCGTGACGCGTATGCGGCGCGCCGGACGCTGACCGGCAAGACCCGGGCTACCACGCGCGATTCGTATGGGTCATGCCCAGCGGCCGGTGTAGGTGAGCGCTCGTTGCGCCTCCGATTCTCGCGCGCGCTCCAGCGTCGCCTCCATATCGGCGGTGTATACGTGCGCCGTCTTCGGCCGATCGGCACGCACGGTGGGCGCTGTCGCGCTCCGAGGAACGAACCGGGAGATACCCAGCGGCGGCATGAGCTGCCGACTCTGTCCGTGTTCGAGCACGGACCGCGCCAAGGACCGATACATCTCGCTGGGTCCCCGGTCACGGGAAAAGACCACACCGCGAAGCGAAGGCGCGACGCGGTCGCTGATGTAGCCGCCACCACGCGGCTTCGAAGGCTCGGGGACCCCGTCATGGATCGGAACAGTCGGCGGGCTGTTCACGGTTCCGAAGTCCACAGACGGGTTTTCCACCTGCTCTACCGCGCCGAGTGTCGGATCCGCGGCGCCGGCATTTCGCCAATGGCGGAAACGGTCGATCGCATCCTGTCCGATACCCACGTCGTGGTTCGCCCACAGATTCATCGTCGGTCCGAGCTGCGTCCCCGGACCGATACCATGATCACCGGCTTTATCCATCAGAACGACGCGGCTGGACCCGTCGGCAAAGTCCTGATAGGCCTCGAACGACGGAAAGTTGGTACGCGTACCGTCGATTCGCACCCCGTCCTGACCAGGAGTGAACACCAGATCGCCGTTCACGGTGCCGAAGGTACGCCCGAAATCGGGGTTGAATCCGTCGCGAGCTCCGTATTCGACACGCACCGAACCGTCCGGCCGTTGCCAAACCCTGCCTTTCGGCGCGGCAACCCGTGCCTCCGGCGGAACGAGGCCGTCCGGTCCATGGATCTCCGGCCTGACCGATGGGTTCTGCCGCATCACCACGATGCCGTTCTCGTAGTCGACATAGGTGATCACCTTGCCGTGTTCCGGATCGAAGTTCTGCTGGCTTCCCCGCCCATCGCCGAGATTGGTGGCGAGCATAACCGGGTTGAAGACCTCATCCTGTTCGATCCAGTGCGCGACCCGCACAACCCCCTGACCGGGAACCGGTTTGATGCGCGCCACCCGGATCTCCGGTCCGACCCCTTCGTACTTGGGGTCGTAGCTGTTCGGGTTGAGGGCTTCCGCGGTCGCTCTGTCGACTTTCGAGTCGGGCAGTTCGCCGAACAGTTTCAGGAATGCCGCGTCCGAAGCGCCTTGACGTGCGGGGTCGTCACGGCCGAGACCCGGTACGGGGGCCTGAGTTCGCTGATCGGTGAAACGAAGCAACGGTTCGGCGGCTGCGGGCGCATCGAACATTCCGAGTGGGGCTCGAGGCAGATAAGAGCGAAGCCCCAGGAGCAGCGCATCGCCCACGAGCTCCCGAACATCGCCATGCCTGCTTGCCCGGCCTCGCGGAATCTGCAAGAGAGCGGAGTATATGTCGTTGTTCATTTTTGGCTCCTGTCGTTGTTGATATCGTCTACACGGGCTATCGCCTCCGTGCGCACGTTGAAGAGGGCCGATCGAGGAAGCTTCCGAGCCGCTCCGGATCGGCGGGTTGACGGCGGGACCGCACGCCGCGCCCACAAACGGTTGGCCCACCAAAGAACCCTGGTGCAACCAGGTTGACGGGAAAGGTTGTCCCGATGCATGGCAGGTACCTGGCGATCCGTCTGCTACCACTAATCGCTGTCTTCTGCCTCTGCATCGCGAGTACAGGGTGTGCCACCGGCGGGGGTTCCAACACCACAGATACGGAGGGCGCCGGGTGGACCGAAGCGCAGGAGATCACCTACACCAGCGACTTCCCTGTCCAGCAAGAACTCACCGAAACGCGGGCGCTGACACAAATCCTGCAACACCTCACCACCACAGCCAACGCGCTACCCAACGGCGCATCGCTGACGCCACGAACGTCGGTTCGGCGTGGCGACACTTCCAGCGAGAGCCCCGCTGACCCCAAACTGGTTCCGAGTTGCTTGCTCGACGACAAAGTGATCGACGCGCCGCACAAGCTGATCGTCCTATACCAATTGCACGGCACTGCGGGTATGGAGGCCGAGTACTTGAAACAGATCAAGACGGTGTGGGAACAACTCGGCTGGGACACCGGATACAAAGCCGGCTGGGAAATCGTCGAGGAAGAAACCGACGTCGTACAAACACAGACACCGGACCACTACACCCTCGTCGCTCAAGAAATCGCCGGGCGCCGAAGCATAGCTGTCACCTCGCCGTGCTTTCCCCATACCGGAGTAGGCGGCTCCGGCGCGCTACCGGAAGAAGTCCGCCACCGCTGAACAAAGAGCGGCCCCACCACCCGCGCCGAACACATTGGTCACCCAAGAAGCTTTCGGGCGTCGAGAGATCTACGTGACCTCACCCTGCTTCCCCCACGCCGCAGTCGGCGGCTCCAGCGCGCTACCTGAGGAAATCCGGCACCGCTGAACAGGACAACGAACCTGCGAAAGGTCTGGTTGCCCGGGCGGGAGTCGCCGCCGTGAGCGCTACCTCCAGCGGTTGGTGTACGTGAGCGCTTGCTGGACTCGGCGCACCCTCGCCCGCTCCAGGACCCGCTGCGCATCCCGGTCGACGGTCGTCACGGCCGGGCGGGTGATCGCGGCCCGGCCACCGCTCGGTATCTCCGCGCCGAACGGAGTCCGTGCCGAAGAGCCGAACTGCGGCAGTCCCATCCCGCCGGCGGTCATCGACTTCGCCAACTCGCGGTACACGATATCCCGTCCCGGTTCCCGGGAAGCCCTCCTGTCGCGCATCGAACCCGAGAGATTGCCGATGTAGCCGCGACTCTCAGGTCGGATCGTCTCCAGTAGGAGCCCACGGTGCCGCGATATCCAGGCCGGCAGAGCCGCGGGGTGCCCGGCAGGCACCGGACTGCCTGGAGCGGGCCGCGTCGGATATGGTTTGCGCAGGGTCATCCTTCACCGCACATCGTAACCATCTTAAGCATGAACAACGACCCGTCGCGTATTCCTTCAACCTGTTCCTTCAAGAGATTTTCCTGATAGTCCGGACTCTCGAAAATTCGATCGACCGACAGGTTGCAGCCGTCATCCCAGTCGCCCACCGCAATTCCCGCCCATACGTGGGCCGGAGCGTGAGGATGCTGAGGAGTTACACCCGGATATGTTGTGGTCGGCGCTTCCGGGGGCAGCAGTCGAACGGTCATATCCGGTGCTGAAATAATCCGCCCGACATCGTCTACGGCGGGTCCGACGAAGACCACCGTGGATGACGGAAGGTTGCCCAGCGCACCGTGTTCCGCTACTTTCACATACCCTTCGACCTCGACAGAGGACATATGGGCCTGCAACCGGCTCTCCGGCCAGAACCACCACACGAGCGCCGTCAACCCGACCACACCCACGATCACCCAGATCACCGGCTTCCTCCGGCTACCACGGTGATTCGGATCGGGACTATCTGTGTCCATAGACCAGAACTTTAGCCGTGTTCAAGGCACGGAGATCGTCGACGAATCGGCTTCGAACAGTGGCTGAACCCTCGTTCGAAGGCGCTGTTGCCCGGTGTTCGGCAGCCCCGGCCGTTCTCGCCGATGAAATACGGTGCTCCGTCGGCGAGCACAGATCGGCCGAAAACCTGCCCCAGGACCTGATCGACCCCCGGAATCGGCGGATGGTTTTCCCCGACCTCCAGTGGTCGAATGACTTCATGTGTCGCAGTGATCTCGTCGGTGAGTGGAGCGTGGAGACCGGGTACTACTCATCGATGGAAGACGAGTTCGTGGTCTTCTTTCCCGACGGGGTCGGCTCCGTGGAGTACGCACGGCCGTTTATCTCCAACTGGGTTCTGTTCCGGTGGACGCACATTCGATCGAACCTGGTGCGGATCACACCGTATGCGGCATTCACGGAGGAAGACCACGAGTTTGTCGCACGGGAGATCCCGCAACCCGAGGAAGCCCGATACCGGATCGTATCGGAGTCCCGGCCACTGCTGGATTCGCCGGTGCCTGTCCTCTATCTGGAGGATTGTGGGCTGCTGAGAACCGGCTCCGGTTTCGGACTCGTATTCGCCGAACCGCGCGATCAGTGGCGTTGGCCGAATATTCCTGCGGGCGAATGATTTCGAGGGTGGAGATTTCGACCGCCTCGGGGACCTAGTACTCGTCGGCGCCCCACCGCCGCCGAGACCACATCCGAGTACTTCGCACAGATGGGGAATGCCATCCGCGGATGTCACCGCACTGCTGTTGAATTGCCGACCATGAAAGAGCTGTTCGGTGTTCCCCCTTTCCAACCGGATCTCCCCGCCGGCCCGCTGGCCGCCCCCTACACCGGCACCGACCCGGCGGCGACGCTCGCCGCACTCGGCGTCGAGATCGCGGCTCCGGTGGTCGCCGCCACCACGGCATCCGGAGCTCCCGTATGGACCGTGCCGATCGAGCCCGGATACGACGGCCCGGCGCTCTGGGAGCGTATCCGTGAGTTGGGCCCCCGCACCGGTCTGTGGCCGCTGCTGTCCAACAGCGACACCTGGCCCCATTGCGGCCTCGGTATCGAATCCGAACCCCGAGACCCCGGCGTCCCCGAACTCAGCGGCGGAGAGTGGCTGACCAAGGAGCACACCGAATACGCGATAGATCCCGAGGCGATCCCGCGCGGCGGCCCGGCATGGTCCGAGCTCGACCTCAGCGACTACGACTACACCTCTTTCGGCTGGAGCGATATCTGGGCCATCCGCCCCGACTGCGAGGAATTCGACCTGCTCGCCCTGATTCCCGCCGCCGCCCACTGGCTGATCCCGCAGGAACTCGACTGGTCGGGCGCGGTGAACTACGACATCTACGGCGCGATCCACACGGCCGTGTTGCGGCGCTGGTCGGCGAGCCGCGGCTGCGAACTGGTGGCCCTCGACGGTGACACCATGTGGTTGAAGATCGACAAGGCCGTTCTCGACGAGGACGCCACCCTCGCCATGGCGATGGAGGCGTTCCTCTACTGCCCCGACGCCGCCACCCAGGATCGCGATTCGCTGGACGAACTGGCCGCGGCGCTCCTGAACCCGCTGTGGCGCCTCTGGTGGGACTGACCACCGAACCGCGCGCGGTTTGACCGTGCCGCAACGGCATAGTTTTGACTGTCTCCGACAGAGGTCGATTACCTGATCGCGAAGGAGACCCGCTCATGTCCGCGCAGTGGGAACACAAAGTCCTGACCTACAAACTCAAGATGAAGGGCTTCGACTACGGCCAGATGGAACAGGACCTCAACGATCTCGGCCGCAAGGGCTGGGAGGCCGTCGGCACCCTCGCGCCGAGCTTCGGGTCGGGTCAGGCGATCGAACTGGCCGTGATCCTGAAGCGCCTCAACAGCTGAACCGGCCGGGCCTGCTCCACCCCGAACGGCCGGCGAAAAGGGTGCTTCGCGCTACCCGGCACCCATTGCCCCGCACTCCGTGCACCGATAGCCTTCCATTGTCGGTGCACACTTGTTCACCGATCCACAATCGACTGGAGTGTGGATATGAGTCGACAACGGACCGAACGGCCCGAGCCCTGGGCCGACCTGACGCAAGCGGCTTCGCGCGTGGTGAACCGCGAAGCCGAATGGGTTTCGGAGTTCGCGCGTGAGGTCAAAGCGGCCACCGCGAAAAGCCTCCACAGGGCGAACCGCTCGGCCCGCCGCGCCGCGGGCGATATGGAAACCGAACTCGTCGATCTGAACCGCGAGATCGCCGCCCTGGCCCGCGGCGCCCTGCGCGCGCGAACGGATCGCCCGCACCGGCGGTAACCCACCGCCCAGGCGTGCACGAGCGTTCTCCGAAAGCGGCGTCTCCGCACAACCGGCACAACCGCCGCCCCGGCCGAAGCCTGGAGCGACGGTTGCGTGATCCCGACGCCGGGCAGGTACGCGAGGTCCGATTCCATGCGGTCGGAAAATGGGGTGTGGATCGCGGTGATCTGCTCGCGCCCGCGTACTGGAAACGTGGGAGCACCAACACCGAAATCGACGCGACGGCGCGGGTCAGATACGAGAGAGCCGTCGCCGAGGGCGCGAATGCCTACGACCCCGAGCCCTCGACGGCCGTCGACCTGGCGGTGTGAGCCGGGTTCCATCCGCCGGGTGCCGACATCGGCCGCCCGGCTGTGGTTGGTTGAGTGGGTGTATCGCACCCGACAACGTATGGTCCACACCAACGGTGTAACGCTGAACGTGACCGAGGCCGGTGACCGCGGCGCCCCGGTTGTCGTTCTCACCCACGGCTTTCCGGAGCTCGCATTCTCCTGGCGGCACCAGATCCCGGTACTCGCCGAGGCCGGATATCACGTGCTGGCCCCCGACCAGCGCGGCTACGGCGGCTCGAGCAGACCCGAACCCGTCGAGGCCTACGACATCGCCCACCTCACCGATGACCTCGCGGGCCTGCTCGACGATGTCGCCGCCGAAAAGGCAGTGGTCGTCGGACACGACTGGGGCGCGACGGTCGCAGCCGGTTTCGCGCAACGGCACCCGGACCGGATCTCGGCCCTCGCGGTGCTGAGCGTGCCCCCCACACCCCGGCCACCGGCCCCGCCGATGCAGATCCTGGCCAGGCGCTACGGTGCGAACTTCTTCTACATGCTCTACTTCCAGCAGGTCGGACCGGCCGATGCCGAACTCGGCAGCGACCCGGCCACGACCATCCGCCGCCTGCTGAGCGGTCTGCGCGCCGGCGACGCCCCACACGAACAGGCGACCATGCGCCGGCTGTCGGCACCCGGCCCACAGGGTTTCATCGAACGGCTACCCGAACCCGATACCGCACCGGACTGGATCTCCGGCGACGAGATCGACCACTACATCACCGAGTTCACCCGCACCGGATTCACCGGTGGACTGAACTGGTACCGCAACATCGACCGAAACTGGCACCTTCTCGCCGACGCGCCCGCCGCCACCATCCGGATACCGACGCTGTTCGTCGCCGGAACCGCCGACTCCGCGCTGCTCACCACTCCCCGGCACCGGATCACCGAAATAGTCACCGGCCCGTACCGCGAGGTGATGATCGACGGCGCCGGGCACTGGGTGCAGCAGGAACGGCCGAGCGAGGTGAACACCGCACTGCTCGAGTTCCTCCGATAAAGGTGCCTCAGGCGAGCCGCGTGACCTCCACGACCACATCGTGGTCGGTCGAGCGGCCGCCGGAGAAGATGCCCTTCAGCGGCGGTACGTCGGCGTAGTCGCGGCCGACGGCGACCGAGACGTGCTGTGCGCCGATCGGGGTGGCGTTGGTCGGGTCGTAACCCCACCAGCCACCGGTCCACGCCTCTATCCACGCGTGGCTCTCCCCCGCCACCGCGGTCCCGATCTCCGCATCCGGGTCCGGGTGCAGATAGCCGGAGACGTACCGGCACGGTATTCCCATGGCGCGCAGCAACAGCAGCGTCAGGTGGGCGTAGTCCTGGCAGACGCCCTTGCGGTCGGCCCAGGCCTGCACCGCGGAGGTGTGGACGGAGGTGGTGCCCGCGACGTAGGTCATGGCCGAATGCACCCATTCCGCCGCCCGCAGCACCGCCTGCTCCGGATCGACGCCCTCGGCGAGGTCTGCCGCGGCCGCGCGGAGTTCCGCGTCTTCCGGAACGTAGGTGGTCGCCGCGAGCAATTCGGCATAGGTGTCGAGAATTCGCTCCGAACGCAGGTCCGCCCAGCCGCATGCGTCCCGGTCCGCAACTGTCGCCGGTGCGGTTTCCACCACCGAGTACGCCGAGACCTCCAGCGCGTCGTGCGGGGCGTGCACGTCGAAGGCGGTGACCGCGCTCCCCCAGTAATCGGTGTATCGATAGGGCCGGGTGGCCGGAACGGTTTCCACCCGGTTCAGGATGACGTTCTGCCGGCCGTCCGACCGGGGCGTGAGGCGGGCTTCGTTGAACGACCCGGTCACCGCCGAGTCATAAGCGAACCCCGTGGTGTGCACCACGCGCATACGCCAACCCATCGAATCGCCCTCTCTCATATCTCCCCCTCCACCACGGACGCCGGCTCGACGTGGCGACGTGCGTCGGTCCACGCCACCCACGGCGCGGCATGGAAATACTGCAGGGCGACGGCCTCGGTGACCTCGTGACAGGTCTGCTGCAGCGCGCCGAGCCGCGTCTGCAGATCTTCCAGAAGTGCTCCAGGAGGCAGGAATTCGAGCTCACTGCGCGCCTGCCCGAGCAGCCGCTGCGCCTCGTTGCGAGCACCGCGCGCACCGTCCGGTAGCTGATCGAGCTCCAGCAGATAGGTCTCCGCCACCCGCACCGAACGGAAGACCGAACGCGGGAAGAGCCGATCCAGCAGGATGAATTCGGCCACCAGCCGCGCGTCCAGCACACCGCGGTGCGTGCGCAGATAGGAGTCGTGCGCACCCGCCGAGCGCAGCACGCTCACCCAGGCCGGCGAATCGCTGGGTTCGCCGCCACGCGAAAGCAGCAACCGGACCGTCATATCCACCCGCTCGAGCGAACGGCCCAGTAGCAGAAAGCGATACCCGTCGTCGCGGCTGAGGGTGGAGTCGGCCTGCCCGGCGAACATCGCGGCGCGGTCCTCGACATACCGGAAGAACTCGTAGGGCCCCAGGTCCCGGGCCGCGCGGATGGCGCCGCCCAGACCGTGGTAGGCGGTGTTCAGGCACTCCCACAGTTCGGTGGAGGTGACCTCCCGCGCACCGCGCGCATTCTCGCGCGCCGCGGAGATGGACGAGACGATCGATCCGGGTTGCTGCCGGTCGAAGGCGACCAACTCGGTCAGCGACCACACGTCCAGCGGACCCGCCGGCTGTTCGATACCCAGCACCCGCAGCAACACCCGGGCCGCCCGATCGGGGTCGACGGTGGCGTCCTCCAGCAACTGGTGAACTGTGACATCGAGGATCCGCGCCGTATCGTCGGCCCGCTCCACATAGCGGCCGATCCAGAACAGGGATTCCGCGTTCCGCGCCAGCATCGCGCCTCCTACTGCTGTTGTTGCTGCTGCTGCGATTGCGCCGCCGAGTAGTGGCGATCGCGGTCGGTGTGCCCGGTGGCGGCGGGTTCGGCCACCAGTTCGGCAGCCGGATCCCGGTCCGCGCTCTCCCGGTCCACGGCGGTGCGCGGCGCCAACACCCAGGTGTCCTTGCTGCCGCCACCCTGACTGGAGTTGACCACCAGCGATCCCTCCGGCATCGCGACCCGGGTGAGCCCACCGGGCAGCACCCAGACCCGCTCCCCGTCGTTCACCGCGAACGGCCGCAGATCGACATGCCGCGGCGCCGGCCGGTCACCGATCATCGTCGGCACGGTCGACAACTGCACCAGCGGCTGAGCGATCCACCCGCGCGGTTCGGCCGTCACCCGGCGCCGGAT
Organism: Nocardia sp. NPDC024068; assembly: GCF_040638875.1. NCBI lineage: Bacteria > Bacillati > Actinomycetota > Actinomycetes > Mycobacteriales > Nocardiaceae > Nocardia > Nocardia sp. NPDC024068. Next base: position 23,468 of record NZ_JBEZYU010000038.1, read on the forward strand.
CTCCTCGCGTTCCTCCGCCGAGGCGTCGGGCCCGAACACGATGCCGTAGCCTCCCGAGCCCTCCACCGGTTTGATCACCAATTCGTCTATGCGGTCGAGCACTTCGGCACGTTCGTCGTCGAGCCAGCAGCGGTAGGTGTCGACATTGGGGATCAGCGGCTTCTCACCGAGGTAGTACTCGATCATGGTCGGCACGTAGGTGTACACCAGTTTGTCGTCGGCGACACCGTTGCCGACCGCACTGGAGATCACCACGTTCCCCGCACGTGCCGCGTTCAAGATCCCCGCCACCCCCAGTACCGAACCGGGGTTGAAGTGCATCGGGTCCAGGAAATCGTCGTCGATGCGCCGATACACCACATCCACCTGCCGCTCACCGTGCGTGGTGCGCATATAGACGAAGTTGTCGCGGCAGAACAGATCCCGCCCCTCCACCAGTTCCACACCCATCTGCCGGGCCAGCAGCGAATGTTCGAAATACGCGGCGTTGAACACCCCCGGCGTGAGCACCACGACAGTCGGATCGGAAGTGTTCGTGCCCGCCGAGGCGCGCAATGCCCGCAAGAGATGCCCCGGATAATCGCCCACCGGGCGCACCCGATGCGCGGCGAACAGATCCGGGAACACCCGCGCCATGGCGCGCCGGTTCTCCATCACATACGACACCCCCGACGGCGAGCGCAGATTGTCCTCCAGCACCCGGAACACACCCCGCTCGTCACGGACCAGATCGATACCCGAGACATGGATCCGCACCCCGTTCGGCGGTGCGAACCCCGCCGCCGCGCGCTGGAAACTGGGGCAGGTCGTCACCAGCCGCCGCGGCACCACCCCTTCCCGCAGGATGGTCTGCGCACCGTAGACATCGGCGAGGAACATCTCCAGGGCCCGCACCCGCTGCGCGAACCCCTGCTCCAACCGCGACCATTCCGCCGCCGCGATCACCCGCGGCACCGGGTCGAGCGGGAACGGCCGCTCCTGCCCGGACAGGGAGAAGGTGATCCCCTGGTCGACGAAGGCCCGCCCCAGCGCGTCCGAACGCGCCGCCAGCCCGGCCGCGTTCATCCGCTCGAGCGCGGTGTGTATTCCCCGATAGGGCGGACGAACCCGGCCGGCCGGGTCGAACATCTCGTCGTAGGCCCGGCGATGACGGCCGGCATGGTAACCGTCGAAAATCGACGGTGGATACTGCGAAGCCATGGCGACCGCTGTCATGAACCGATGGTCGCGTAAGAATTCTGACCCTGAACTGCCGTGGGAGTTAAATTCTCGAGTCACACCGGTGGCCCGGGCGGCCTCCGCACCGGGACGGTCATGTCGCATTTCCGCCGGAAACCCGGTCCCCACGTCCATACGGTCGGTCGAGTGCGAATCGAAATCAGCGTCGAGGCCCCCGCCGATACCCGGCTCCGCGGTCCCGTCATCCTGTTCATGTCGGTCGCGGCCGCCCTCGGCACGTCGACCATCTACCCGATGCAGCCCGCCATCGCGGATGTGGCGGACACGCTGGGCACGCGGATCACCGCCGTCGGGCTCGCACTCGCATGCGGGCCCATCGGCTACCTGATCGGCCTGGCTCTCCTGGTGCCACTGGTCGACCGCTACGCCCCCGGACGCGTCCTCGCCGTCCAGTTCGGAATCCTCGCGGGTGCGCTCGCGGCCGGCGCCGCCGTCGGCACCGTCCCCGCATTGGGTGCGGTAATCGCCCTGGTCGGAGCGTGTTCGGCGGTGGGGGCGGGGCTGAGTTCGGTCGCGGGCCGGTTGGCTGATCCACGGCGGCGGGCAACGGTCCTGGGGACGGTGACCGCCGGTATCTCGGTCGGTATCCTCGCGGGCCGGATCATAGGCGGATGGCTGGCAGACGAACTCGGCTGGCGCGGGATGCTGCTCGTTTTCGCCGCCGCCTGCGGCCTCGTCGCCGTCTGCTGCCCGGTGGCGCTCCCCGCGACACCCGGTAACGCCGAGCGCGGCTACCTCAGCACATTGCGTTCCCTCCCCGGCCTCTTCGTCCACCACCCGCCCCTGCGCGTCGCCGCACTCCGTGGCGCCCTGTGGTTCTTCGCCTTCTGCGCGGTGTGGGCCGGCCTCGCCGTGGCGCTCTCCGAACCCCCGTACTCCTACTCGGCCGAACGGATCGGCCTGTACGCCCTGGCGGGCCTCTCGGGCATCCTCGCCACCCAGATCGCCGGGGCGCGGACCGACCGCGACGGCGCCCGCCGCGTAATCCTCGCCGGCCTCGCCCTGGCCGGTCCGGCCGCGATCGTCGCGGGCTTCGGCCTCGCGAACACGTTCGCGACACTGGTCTGCCTCGCGGTCTTCGACGCCGGACTGTTCGCCGCCCAAGTGGCCAACCAGAGCACCGTCCTCGCGATCGACCCCACCGCCCCCGCACGCTTCAACAGCGCGTACATGCTGGTCTACTTCATCGGCGGCAGCCTCGGGACCGCGTTCGGCGCGGCGGCGGTCGAATGGTTCGGGTGGGCGGCCACCGCCCTGATCACCGCGGCGGCCATCGGGGTCGCCGCCATGATCACCGTCCTCGCGCCGCCGACACCCGTGAGTACGCCGACTACAGCACGACGGGGATCACCATCGAAATCACCGACCGCTCCCGCTCCATCACTGCCATAGCCGTTCACCTCGACCCCTACCGGCAACCTCACTTGCCGTGTACCGGCGAACCACCCCGGTTTACCGGCAGTCGTGCGGACTCGCACGGTTATCCACGCGGTGCGGGACCGCATTGAGCCGGGCAGGGTCGACAGTGAGCCCGCCCTCAGTGCGGGACGTCGGCGGCACCGTCGGCCGCCCGCCGCCACTTCGCGGCCCACTCTGCCCGCCGGTGCTCGGCCGGTAGCGCATCGACGGCGGCCTGGACCTCTTCCCGCGCCCGCTCGGCCTGGCCCAGCGAGCGCAGCACCCTGGATCGCTGTAGCCCGTAGAACCCCGGGGTGTACCAGTACCCCGCGTCCGGCTTCTCTTTGTCCTCGGCCGCTTCCGCTGCCTTATCAGCGACCACAAGGACCCGCTGAGCTTCGCGGGGTTCTCCTGTCACAGCGTGGAGCCGAGCCCGCTGGTAGCACTCATAGACCTCGATCAGCGGATGGATCCCCGGCACCGCGAGGACCGCTTCCGACAGAGCAGCCGCCTCGGTGTACCGGCCGGACTCGGCGTGCACGTACGCCGTGAAGCTGAGCCCGTGCGCCAAGCGGTCCGGGTCGCCGCAATGTCGCGCCAACTCCACGGCCTTGCCGAGACTGCGCCGTGAGGCGGCCCCCGCTCCGGTCGCGTGTTCCAGCCACCCCCGGTACTGGTCTATTTCGGACGCCATCGACGCGGCGGCGGTCCCGGTGCCCGAGCGGGCCTCGTCGGCGAACGTCTCGGCCATCAACGCCATGCCCTTGACCGCCGGGAGCACCGCGACCGGGCCGGTAGCGTCCTCGATCCGGCGCGTTGCCGAGAGCATCACGGCCACGTCGGACAAGGCACTGGTGTCCACGTTCGCGGCGGATCTCGCGACGGTGGTCAACCGCTCCAGGTCCGACCCCAACGCCGTTTCATAGGCCGCCACCACAGCGGTCGGAACGGCGCGCTTACCGGACTCGATCAGTGATAGGTAGGACGCGCTGTAATGCGTCCGCCGGGCCATTTCCCGCAGCGCCATACCGGCCGCCTCACGGGCGGCCCGGAGAAGCGATCCCGGTTCCATGGGTTCCTTTCGGCGACGGCCGACAGCAAACACCTGTCAACAGCGTAGGCATATGCGCGCGTCATCGGCCCACATAGCGTCGAATTCGGCCCCGCCGCCGGGTGTTCGAGTCCCCGGTGGTGGGCGCACACCACCGACCGAGGGGACACAGGGACAGGGGCACCCGATGCGCAAACGGCCGACCGCACTCGGATACATAGATCTGGACATCAGTACTTCGCCGGCGTGGGACCGGGCACAGGTCCAACGTCTGGCGCGCCATCTCGGCTACCTGGTGATCTGGCCGGACGTAGCATCGGTGCTCTCACTGTTCGACCAGGTGCACGCCGCTGACGTGGACGCGGTTGTCATGCCCGGCCCACACCACCTCGGCCCGCTGGAACTGAATCGGGTGATGGATGTCGCCGACGTCGAAACGGTCCTGCCACGCTTGTCGTTCGCCCGGTGGTCGACCGTGGGGGCCGGGCGTTGATAACGCTCGGCCTGGTGGTGGCGGCCGCCCTCCCGCTGGCGGTGCTGGTGGCGGCCATTGCCCTGCCCGTCCCCGGCGATCGAACCGGTGAGCGAGATAGCCCAGCCGCCAATAGTTTTCGAAGCGATAGACGAACAAATTGCTGATTTCAGTTCGACTGTGCGGCGGTGGTCGTTGGTTCGATGTCGTGGCGTTTGACGAACAGAATGATCGCGAGAACCGGGTAGACCAGGATCGGCAGGAGTGTTCCGACGTAGGACTTCTGCTCGACGAGGATCGCGGTTCCGCTCAGCAGCGAGAAGTCGAAGAGGCCGTGGATGGTCGAGTTGACAGCGTTGCTGCGACTGACCCGGCGGATCAGATAGAAGAAGTATCCGGCCAGGCTGACCATGATCGCCTGCGGCAGTGCGGAGATGCCGTGCCCGACAACATTGGACAGGTGTACCGCGCCGAATACGACGCTCGACCACAACGCGACCCGGCCCTCGGTCAGACCGTGCCGACGTAGTGTCGTGACCCCGATGCCGCGAAACATGCCCTCCTCGCCCCAGCCGACCAGCTGTGTCGCGATCAGCAGGACCACTATGTAGACCCAGCCCTTCTCGGCCAGCGCGCTGTAGTCGATGCCGAGTGCGATCGCGATGATGAACACGATCGGCACCACGCGCACCCATGTCTGGGTCGGCCGGTCATCACGTAGCACCGGGCGCAGCCATCCCAGGTAGGCGGCGACGACGTAGGTGAATGCCAGTGCCACGGCGAGCGGGATGATCATGCCGAAGAAGACCGCCCGGGGGGTCAGGAAGTTGTCCTCGCCACTGATTCTTCCTAGCAGCAGCCCGCCACCCTGGATGATCAGGAGGTAGATGACAACCACTCCGGCGAACATCACATAGGACAAATTTCGGGGTGTGGTGCCTGCCGTCGCGGCATCTGTGGAACCCATCCAGCAAACATAGAGCTTGCATCCGCTGAGTCATGTCAGCTTGTGAATGCGTAAGCGGTCTTGCGCTCGAAGCCTCACCGCACCGCGGCTTCCGTTCAGCAATTGAATCAGAGGTCGGCCGCGCCGGCTGCTTTGTTGAACCGGCGCGGTCTCGATCACTGCAGGTTCCCGGGAAGATGCGGTGATCTGCCTCAGCCGTACCCGAGCCGATTCCGCGCAAACGGGGTATCCAGGATCCGTGCTCACGGACTTCACCGCTGGATTCTGTTCAGCAATCCGCCCGGCACCCGGCCGAGGGGTCACCCGGGTGCAATCCCAGCGGTCACACCTGCGGGACCCTGACGCACTTCCAGCAGGTGCCGATCGCGGTGATCACCGAGTGGCTTGGACACCTCGCCGGAAGCGTCGGGATAGGCGGAAACCAGCTGGTTAGAGCCGATTTCCGAGTGGAGCCGCCTAGGAGAATCGAACTCCTGACCTTTTCATTACGAGTGAAGCGCTCTACCGACTGAGCTAAGGCGGCGTGCCTTTCGGCCACGCGAGTCTATCGTCTCCCGCCCGGTTCCGCGAAAACGGGTGGTCAGGAGGATTGCGCGATGAGAGTCGCGGCCATCGCGGCCAGCGCGAAACGCGGCTTGACGTTGCGGTCGAGGGCTTCGCGGCAGGCCAGGATGGCGTCGATGGAGCGGAGCAGGCCCTCGGGGCGGGCGCGGGTGGCGAGTTCGCGGGCTCGGCCGGCCATATCGGGGTGGGTCAGGGTGAGGCCGGTGTGGTCGCCGAAGGAGATGGCGAGGGCGTCGCGGTAGAGGCCGGCGATATCGAGGAGGGCGCGGTCGAGGGCGTCGCGGCCGGTCCGGGTGGCGCGGGACTTCTGGCGTTTCTCGAGTTCCTTCAGCACGCCCGCCGAACCCCGGGTGGCGGAGGCGGCGCCTTTGCCGGTGCCGCCGGCGCCGAGGGCGGTGGCGAGTTCGTCGCGTTCGCGTTCGTCGCGTTCGGCGCTGAGTTGTTTGGCTTCGTCTTCGGCGGCTTTGACCAGTTCGTCGGCGGCGACGTAGGCGTTGCCGCGGGCGACCGCCGATACCAGGTCCAGGGCGAGGCGGCGGCTGGTGCGGGCTTCCTCGTCGGTGGCGAGGCGGCGGGCGCGGCCGATATGACCGCCGGACACCGATGCCGCCCATTCGGCTGTTTCGGGATCGAGGCCGTCGTGCTCGCGCAGGACGCGGGCGATGGCGGGGGCCGAGGGGGTCACCAGGTGGACGTGCCGACAGCGGGAACGGAGGGTCACCGAGATGTCCTCGGGATCCACCGACGGTGCGCACAGCAGGAACACTGTGCGCCCCGGGGGCTCTTCGACTGCTTTCAGCAGCGCGTTTCCGGCGCCCTCGGTGAGACGGTCGGCGTCCTCGATGATGACCACCTGCCAGCGGCCGGTGCTGGGGCGGCGGGCGGCGATCTGCACGATGGCGCGCATCTCCTTGACCGAGATGCTCAGGCCCTCGGGGATCACCCGGCGGACGTCGCCGTGGGTTCCGGCCATCGTCGTGGTGCACGCGTGGCAGTGTCCGCAGCCGGGCCGGCCGGGGTCGGTGCACTGGAGTGCGGCGGCGAAGCAGAGCGCGGCCACCGAGCGGCCCGAACCGGGTGGGCCGGTGAACAGCCACGAATGCGTCATCGCGCCCTCGGCCGTCCCGGAACGCGCGGCGACGGCGGCGTTGACCAGGTCGGCCGTCACCGTCTCCTGGCCCACGAGACGATCGAAGACTCCCACGCCCGCCACCTTAATCGAGGCGCCCGGCCACACCGCGGCGCACGCTGAATGCCGTCTCGCTCCTCGCGAGGTTCGGTCGTGAACTTCGCACGGGACCCGCCTCAGCCGGCGCGCTGCGCGGTCGTGTTGGCGCCATCGAGTTCCTCGCGGATGATGTCGGCGTGGCCGCTGTGGTGAGCGATCTCGCGCAGGATGTGCAGGATGAGGAAACGCGCCGACCACCACACCCGGCCGGGCACCCAGGGATTGGCGGGAGTGGGGATGGAGGCGTCCAGATCGTCCACGGCGCGGATGAGTTCCGCGGTGTTCGCGGCGATCCGCTCCCATTCCGCGAGGAGGCCGGGGACGGTCTCGTCCGCGGCGATGAGGTATTCGTCGGCGTAGTCTTCCAGCTTCTGTTCCGCGTTCTCGTCGCGTTCGACGAGCACGGTGGTCCAGTCGCGTTCACATCGGACCAGATGGTGCAGCAGGCCGCCGAGAGTGAGTTCACTGGCGGTGGTGCGGGTGCGGGCCTGGTCCTCGCCGATACCGCGCAGCGCGATCCGGAACATCTCTCGCTGCTCGTCGAGTAGCTGGATCAGATCCTCACGTTCCCGGCTGCGGGTCATCGGCGCTCCCTTTGTATCGGACGGCAATCCCGCGTGACACTACGGCGAGGGTCCGACAGGCAGCGAACTACCGATCGCCGTTCTCGGCCGAACCGCTCGCGGACTGTTTCGCCGGGGCCTTCTTCGCGGCCGCCTTCTTGGCCGGCGCCTTCTTCGTGGCGGCCTTCGCGGTCGTCTTCTTCGCCGCCGTGGTGGTCTTCTTGGCGGTGGTCTTCTTCGCCGCGGTCTTCTTGGCGGGAGCCTTCTTGGCGGCCTTCTTCGCGGTCTTCTTCACCGGACCCCGGGCCCGCCGGTCGGCCAGCAGCTCCGAGGCGCGTTCGTCGGTGATCGACTCCACCTCGTCGCCCTTGCGGAGGCTGGCGTTGGTCTCACCGTCGGTGACATAGGGCCCGAACCGGCCGTCCTTGATCACCATCGGTTTCCCGGTGGCGGAATCATTGCCCAGTTCACGCAGCGGCGCGGCGGCCGCGGCCTGTCTACCTCTGCGTTTGGGTTCGGCATAGAGTTTGAGCGCCTCGTCCAGGGTCACCGTGAACATCTGATCCTCGGTGGCCAGCGAACGCGAATCGGTGCCCTTCTTCAGATACGGGCCGTAGCGGCCGTTCTGGGCGGTGATCTCCTCACCGGAGGCCGGATCCGTACCGACAACGCGGGGCAGGGACAGCAGTTTCAGCGCGTCCTCGAGGGTGACCGTCGCCGGGTCCATCGATTTCAGCAGCGAACCGGTGCGCGGTTTCGGACCGTTCTTCTTGGCGGTTTTCTTGGCCGCCTGATCTTCCTCCGGCTCCGGCAGGATCTCGGTGACATAGGGGCCGAAACGGCCTTCCTTGGCGACGATCTCGTGACCGGTCGCCGGATCGACACCGAGCTTGCGACCCTCCTGCGGGGTGGCGAAAAGCTTCTCCGCGATCTCCGGCGACAGTTCGTCGGGCGGCAGATCATCCGGGAGATTCGCGCGCTGCGAGGTCGGTTCGGCGTCGGGTTTATCGGGGTCGGTGACCATCCGCTCCAGGTACGGCCCGTACCGGCCGACCCGCACCACCACATCGCGGCCCGCGTCGTCGTTGAAGAGTTTGATCGAGTTGATCACACGGGCGTCGATATCGTCGAGCCGCTCCCCGACCATCTTCTTCAACCCACCGGCGCGGGCGACCGAACCCTCGGCGCCGTCGTCGCCACCGAAGTAGAAGCTGGACAACCAGTTGCCGCGCTGAGCGCGGCCGCCCGCGATGGCATCCAGATCGTCTTCCATGGCGGCGGTGAAATCGAAATCGACCAACCGGCCGAAATACTGTTCGAGCAGCCCGGTCACGGAGAAGGCGACCCACGACGGCACCAGCGCGCTACCGCGTTTGTAGATGTAACCGCGGTCGAGGATGGTCTTGATGATCGACGAATAGGTGGACGGCCGGCCGATCCCCAGCTCTTCGAGCGTTTTGATCAGCGACGCCTCGGTGTATCGGGCGGGCGGATTGGTGCTGTGCCCATCGGGGTTCAGCTCCACCGCGGTGACGCCCTCACCCTCGTCGAGCTGCGGCAGCCGGGTCTCCGCGTCGTCGGACTGGCCGCCGGCCTCCTCGTCGACGCTCTCCACATACGCCTTCAGGAAGCCCGGGAAGGTGATGGTGCGGCCGGAGGCGGAGAACACGCACTGCTCGCCGGTGCCGGCGGTGCCGGTGATGCGCAGGGTGAGGGTGGTGCCCTTCGCGTCGGCCATCTGCGAGGCCACCGTGCGCTGCCAGATCAGCTCGTAGAGGCGGAATTCGTCCTGGTCCAGGCGCGCGTGCAGCTGGCCCGGGGTGGAGAAGGTATCACCGGAGGGCCGGATCGCCTCGTGTGCTTCCTGGGCGTTCTTGACCTTCCGCGTGTACTGGCGGGCGGTCGGATGTACGTACTCGGCGCCGTAGAGCTGGGTGGCCTGGGCGCGCGCGGCATTGATCGCCGACTCCGACAGCGTGGTCGAGTCGGTACGCATATAGGTGATGTAGCCGTTCTCGTACAACCGCTGCGCCGTGCGCATGGTGCGTTCGGAGGTGAACCGCAATTTGCGGCCGGCCTCCTGCTGCAGCGTGGAGGTCATGAACGGGGCATACGGTTTGCGGGTGTAGGGCTTGGACTCCGCGGAGGTGACCACGAGGTCGGCCCCGTGCAGAGCCTCGGCCAGCCGGCGGGCGTGGGGTTCGTCGAGGACCAGCGCCCGCGAATCGGCTTTCAGCTGCCCGTTCGACCCGAAATCGCGACCGGTGGCGACGCGGGACCCGTCCACATCGACCAGGCGGGCGGAGAAGGTCCGCGGATTGGCGGAATCGGTTTCCCCGCCGGCGTCCAGTTTCGCCGCGATATCCCAGTACTCCGCCGAACGGAACGCCATCCGCTCACGTTCGCGCTGTACGACCACCCGGGTCGCCACCGACTGCACCCGGCCGGCCGACAACCGCGGCATGACCTTCTTCCACAGCACCGGACTGACCTCGTAGCCGTACAGCCGGTCCAGGATGCGGCGGGTCTCCTGGGCGTCGACCAGGTCGTTGTCGAGATCACGGGTATCGGCGGCGGCCGCCCGGATCGCGGGTTCGGTGATCTCGTGGAACACCATCCGCCGGACCGGGACCTTCGGCTTGAGGGTTTCCAGGAGATGCCAGGCGATGGCCTCGCCCTCACGGTCGGGGTCGGTGGCGAGATACAGCTCGTCGGCGTCGGCCAGCAGACCCTTGAGTTCGGTGACCTTGCCCTTCTTGTCCGGGCTGACGACGTAGATGGGTTCGAAGTCGTTGTTCACGTCGACCCCGAGCCGCGCCCAGTCCTGCCCCTTGTATTTGGCGGGCACATCGGCGGCGCCGCGCGGCAGGTCCCGGATATGACCCACCGATGCCTCGACCGTATAGTCCCGGCCCAGGTAGGGGGCTATTTTTCGGGCCTTTGTGGGGGACTCGACGATCACGAGACGACGCACGGGACGGCCCGCCTCGGCTGCGCTTCGGTCTCGTGTTGCCACCGGCGAATCCCTTTCCTTCCTCGACCCGCTGAACTCTGCTGGGGGCGCAGGACGCGGCTGGATGAACAGATGGTGACGGTGTACATCACCACCAGACACGTTTATACCTTGACGCTGCGCGTGGTCGAGCGGTTGCGACCATCGGGCGATGGCGCGTCGATGCCGTTCAGTATGCAGTGCCGGGGGGCGGCAAAGCACGCACGGTGGGTGCGGAACCTGCCCGATATCGCGATGACCGGTGCGGGTGGAGGGCAATCCGGTGCCCCTCCGCGCGTGGCGACAGGGCCCGTGGACGCGTGCGGGGCATCACCGGACCGGGTGGTCCGATGGCGGGGAGACGAGCGCCTCATCCCGGCCCGCTGCCCGGCGGGACGTGTCGGCCCAGCCGGGGTCGACGGGCGCCCGGGTACGGGGCCGGTGCTCGCGGCGGGGTACCGAGAAGCACCCGCCGCGGCTGATTTCCGGGAACGCGATCGGCGCGCGGCCGGGGCGGATCCGGAGGCGAGCCCGGAGGCGAGCCCGGAGGCGAGCCCGGAGGCGAGCCCGGAGGCGCGGCCCCGGGCGGACGCCGACTCACATCGGGAGCGCACGGCCGGAGCGGATCCGGAGGTACGCCCGGAGCGGTGGGCCGGAGCGGATCCCGAGGTACACATACTCCACATATAGTTCGTCCCTCGCTCCCGTTACGGGAGGCGAGGGACGTACTGGGAGCCTTACCCGCTCAGCTGAGCGCGCGCACTCCGGTGGCCTGGGGGCCCTTGGTGCCCTGACCAACCTCGAACTCGACCTTCTGATTTTCCTCGAGGGTACGGAAGCCCGAACCCTGGATCTCCGAATAGTGGACGAAGACGTCCGCAGAGCCGTCTTCGGGCGCGATGAAGCCGAAGCCCTTCTCCGCGTTGAACCACTTCACAGTTCCCTGTGCCATTCTGTTCCTTCTCTTTTCTTACTCGGAACGGCGGACAACTGGGTTTCGTCCACCGGGCCTGTTCCGATCGGCGGTACTCTTGACTCCCATGGGGGCCAACGTAAGCCGTTCGCAACATCGATCCTGCCAGGGTTTGGACTTTGCATCCGCCCCTCGAACACAGAAGCTTGCGACCGAGACCCAGTGAACCATGTCTCTGGGAAATTCAACAGCGGAGTTACCGACAATTTGCAAAAAAAATGATCTCGCGAATGCGGAGTTCAGGAAATCTGCCACAGAATCTGAACCTCCGGTATGTTTGCCCCCGGATAACCAGCCTCCAGGACGAGTACTCAGCTGTGACCCAGATCGCCATTCGGTATCGAAGTCGCAGGTAGCAAGGCCCGGAAGGCGATGTTTCACACTGTTCAGCGGTCCGGAAGGCACATCGGAATGACGCGGGAGAGCCCGGCGAATACGAGTTATGGGCGATCGTTGCTGAATCGTGTCCTACTGGGGAGTTCGGACTCCGATTCGCGACTGACGCATATAGCCGAGATACCGGCCCGTAAAGCAATTACCGGTTGTTGGCCCGAATGGGCGCCATCCGCGGTGGTCGACGCACTTCGGTCCGAAGGTGTCGCGGAACCCTGGAGCCATCAGGCCGAAACCGCGGAACTGGCCTTCGCCGGGCAGCATGTGGTGGTCTCGACCGGGACCGCGTCCGGAAAATCCCTGGGCTATCAGCTGCCGGTGCTCACCGCGCTGCACGACGATCCCCGCGCCACCGCCCTCTACCTCGCCCCCACCAAGGCGCTGGGAGCCGACCAACTTCGGATGGCCGGCGCGCTGACCAGGCACGATTCGCTCCGGAAGATCGCAGTCGCCGCGTATGACGGCGATACTCCCACCGAGATCCGGCAGTGGGTCAGAGCCGAGGCCCGGTGGTTGTTCACCAACCCCGACATGCTCCACCTGAGCCTGCTGCGGTCGCATCGCCGGTGGGCCCGGCTACTGCGCAGGCTGCGCTATGTGGTCGTCGACGAATGCCACGCCTACCGGGGCGTCTTCGGTTCCCACGTGGCACTGGTCCTGCGCCGGCTACGACGCCTGGCCGAGTATTACGGGGCCGATCCGGTGTTCGTGCTGTGCTCGGCCACGGCGGCCGATCCGGCGGCGGCGGCCTCGCGGTTGACCGGCACGGACTGTGTCGCGGTGACCACGGACGGCTCACCCCGCGGTTCGCGCACCGTGGCGTTCTGGGAGCCGCCCCTGCTCACCTCGATAACCGGAGAGAACGGCGCACCGGTCCGATTGGGCGCCACCACCGAGGCCGCGCGGATCACCGCGGACCTGGTGTCGGAGGGTGCGCGGACCCTGACTTTCGCCAGGTCACGGCGGGCCGCGGAGTTGATAGCGATCCACACCCGGCAACGGCTCGCGGAGGTCGATCCCGCCCTGCCGGACCGGGTGGCCGCCTACCGCGGCGGTTATCTCCCCGAAGACCGGCGGGCGCTGGAAGCCGGGATATCGGACGGGTCGATCCTGGCGGCGGCCACGACCAACGCGCTGGAACTGGGGGTCGATATCGCCGGTCTGGACGCCGTGGTGCTCGCCGGTTTCCCCGGAACGGTCGCCTCCTTCCGGCAGCAGGTGGGCCGGGCCGGACGCCGGACCCAGGGCGCGCTGGCCCTGCTGGTAGCTCGTGACGACCCGCTCGACACCTATCTCGTCCATCATCCCGAAGCGCTGCTGGATCGGCCGGTGGAGGCCACCATCATCGACCCGTCGAACCCGTATGTCCTCGGACCGCAACTGCTGTGCGCGGCTATGGAGCTGCCGATCTCCGACCTGGAGGCGGAGCGGCTCGGCGCCCGCCGAGTTCTCACCGAACTTGCAGGTCTGGGCCAGATTCGGCGACGGGAAACCGAGAGCGGGCACCGATGGTTCTTCACCGGCGCCGAACCGCCCCACGATTCCGTGGACGTCCGCGGCGGCATCGGTACCCAGGTCGCGATCGTGGTCGCCGACACGGGCCGGCTGCTCGGCACCACCGATGCCGGCCGCGCCCCGGCGACTCTGCACGAGGGCGCCGTTCACCTACATCAGGGCGAGAGCTACGTGGTCGAGGTACTGGATCTGGAGGCCGGTGTGGCCCTGGTCCACGCGGAGAGTCCGGGGTGGACCACCAGCGCGCGCCAGGTCACTTCCCTGACCGTGGAATCGGTGCGCGACAGCGCGGCATCCGGCCAGGTCATGGCAGCATTTGCCGAGGTTACGGTGCGGAGCCAGGTGGTGGGCTACCTGCGCACCCTGGCGACCGGCGAAGTACTGGATCTCGTCGAACTCGACCTCCCCCCGCAGACCCTGCCCACCTCGGCCGTCCTCTATACGGTGACCCCGGAACTGCTGGACCGCGCCGGTATCGCACCCGCAGATATCCCGGGCGCACTGCACGCCGCCGAACATGCGGCAATCGGCCTGTTGCCCCTGGTCGCCACGTGTGACCGATGGGATATCGGCGGCGTATCCACCGATCTCCATCCCGATACCGGCCTGCCCACCGTCTTCGTCTACGACGGTCAGGCCGGCGGCGCCGGCTTCGCCGAACGCGGCTACGCGCTGCTGGACCGCTGGCTGAGCGCCACGCTCGCCGCGATCAAGTCCTGCGTCTGCCGCACCGGATGCCCCTCCTGCGTGCAGTCGCCCAAATGCGGAAACGGCAACGAACCTCTCGATAAGGCGGGAGCCATGAGATTGTTGACCGCGGTTCTCACCGAGCTCACCGGCTCCCGGCCCCGAGACCATGATCATCGGCGCGAAACCACTGTTCAGGAGGCTTTCCCCCGTACGGCCCCCGCGGATGACACGGCTCCCGGACGGCCGATTTAAGAGGAAGTTGATCATGTTAACCGGGCGATAGCCCCGAAACCGCCCGGTAGCTTTTCGACACGCCCCCCGAACAATTCCCACGACTACCCGGAGAATGGGTAACGGGATATTAATTGCCGCCACTAAGTGATATCGATATTCGGCGTTAACAAAATTCATCGAACTCCGATTACGACCTCTTCTTTCACCGGCCCGGCCCGGGCAACCGCTCGTATACTCCGCTCTCCGAACGGACCCACCGGTACTTTTTGTTCGGCCGAGATCAAGACATCCCAACCGGATACCGCGCATCGTTCGACCCTCACATTCATCCGACGTCCCAGGGATTCGGCGGCAGCACATCCGGCGTCCGCTCCGGAACGCAATTCACCCGCGGCGGCCAGTGCCGCGAGGTCGGCGGCCGCCTGTACCCGGTGCCGTGCCACGACCACCGCGCCGACCTGCACCACGAGCACGGTCAGCACGATGAGCGCCGCCAGCCCACAGCACGCCGTGACGGTCACCGACCCTTCCTCGCCCCGTCGACGTCCGGACGAGGGCCGACGACGGATCGGCCGCCGGGGCCCGGCCGCCGCCGTCACGACCCCACACCCGGTTCGAGCGTCGCGACCGCCTCGGCGCGCAACTCGAGCACCGGCAGCAGCGGGGTGTCGGCGGAAACAACCGCCACCACCCGTTCACCCTCGTAGCGCAGCGAGATATCCGCACCGTCCGGCGCCACCCGGCGGGCGGCGGGTTCCGCCCCGGCCCGATCACCACGCGCAGCGAGGCGCGCCGCTTCCCGCGCCGCGTCGACACACCGCACCTGGGTGACGGCCGCGAATACCGCGCCCACGCATAGCGCGACGGCGGCGGCGAGCGCGCCGAGCGCAATGGCCGCCTCGACGGTGACAGCGCCGCCGTCCGCGCGCAGCGCCGCCACCCGCCCGGGCCCGGACGCCGGAACGCGCTCTGCCACTGTCCCGGCCGCCGCCGCACCCGGGCCGACCGCCACACCGGGCCCGCCCGGGCCCGGCTCGGGCGCCCCACCGCGCCCGACCGCGGACCCGGCGGGGTGCGATGACATCAGACGCTGGTGTTCAGTGCCTTGTCGATGATGCCGGTCAACGCGTCGGGGATGCTCTCGCCGGTCACCACCGTGTACAGCACCGCGCCGAAGGCGGCCGCGGCGATGGTTCCGATGGCGTATTCGACCGTGCTCATCCCCTCGTCCGCCACGATCAGCCGAAGTACCCGGGCGTTCGTCTCCCGCCGGGCCGATCGGATCCCCTGCAGCGCCCACCGCGCGGTTTTCGCTCTCCGCACCTGTCTCCCCTTTCATTCCCGCCCGCACGGCCGATCCGTACGGACACATCTCGCCGGCCCCTTCGCACTCCGCCCTCACCCGAGCACCCCACCGAGGACCCCGCCGGCCAGGCCGATGATCACCGGGACGATGCCCAGACAGATGAAGGCCGGGAGGAAGCACAAACCCAGCGGTCCGCCGATGAGCACGCCGGCGCGTTCGGCCCGGGCGGTCGCCGCCTCTTCCACCCGGGCACGCCGCTCGCCGGCCAGTTCTCCGACCGCGGCGGCCAGGGACGAGCCCGATCTCGCCGATCGCCGGGCCAGCCGGGCCAGTGATACGAAGTCCGAATCCGCGGCCGGATCCGGATCGGCCGAACTCCACGCTGTGGCCGGGTCGGCTCCCATCGCCAGCAGATCGGCGACCCGGCGCAGCGGTGGGCCGAGCGCGGCAGGTGCGGTGGGAACCACGGCCCGTACCGCGGAGGCCGTCGGCAGTCCGGCCCGGAGGCAGGCGGCCAGGAGATCGAAGAGGGTCGCGATCGCCACCGGATCGGACTGCGCGGAGCCTTTTCGCGCCGTCGCACGGCCGGCCCACCGCTCGGTCCGGAGCCGTATCAGGACCGGCGGGCGGGGTGGCAGGAGCAGAATCGCTGCCGCCAGTGCGGAATACGCCCAGGCCGCGCCTGTCATCTCGGCACCACCCGGCGGGTGATCTCATCGGCCCACAGCAATCCGGCGCAGGCCAGGCCGGTGCCCAGCGGTAGCAGATAGGTGCCCGGCGAGGAGAACAACAGCACCCGCAGTGGGTTCGCGCCCATCATCTGCCCCAACCCGATACCCAGCACCGGCAGCACCGCCAGGATCGCCGCGGTGGCGCGGGCGCCCGCGAGCGCGGCGTCGGTGCGGCTACGAAACGCGATCCGGGCCGAGAGGTCGGCGCGCGTGGCCGCGAGCAATTCGGCCAATGCCAGGCCGTGGCGTTCGGCGACCCGCCAGGCGTCCGCGACGCGGACGAGTTCGGGGCCGATCACCGAGTCCGGGCGCAAGAGGCCTTCGGCGCCGGAACCACCCAACCGGCTGCGGGCCGCGCCGACCGCGAAGGCAGATGCCGCGACACCTGCGGTTTCCCGGGCGGCGACCGCGGCCGCCGCGCCGGGGTGCGCACCTACGCGCAGTTCCGCGATCACGGCCTCCAACCCGTCGAGCAGATTCCCGCACTCCGCCCGGTGCACCCGTGCCGCGCGGGCTCGGCGGACCCGCGTGGTGACCGTGGCCGCCACCAGTAGTGCGGCCATGAGGCTTCCGCTGCCGAGACCGAACGCCGCCACGCAGCCGAGGGCCGCCGCGGCACGCGCCGGCCAGTGCAGGGGAAACCGCCGCGTGGGCCGCGCGGTGAATATCGACGCGAAGCGCCTCCTCCCCGCCGCGGTGGGCATCGCGAGGAGAGCTACCGCGACCAGTACGAGCGCGAGCACCGTCCCGCCACCGGAGTGCGCGCTGTTCACCGGCCGGACCTTTCTTCGATCAAGGCTTCCAGCCGGGCCGCCGCGGGTGCGTCGCCCGCTGGCTGCCACGCGGGCAGTATCTCCACCCGCCCGCCCGTATTTCGCTTGACCACACCGATTTCCCGCAACTGCCGGGTTCCGTTCCCGAGCCGGCACACATGCAGTACGACCTGCACCGCGGCGGCCAGCTGACTGTGTAGCGCGGCTCGATCCAGACCGCCCAGACCGGCGAGCGCCTCGAGCCGGGCGGGCACCTCACGCGGCGAGTTGGCGTGAACAGTGCCCGCACCACCGTCGTGGCCGGTATTGAGGGCGGTCAGCAGATCCACCACCTCGGCGCCACGAACCTCACCGACCACGATGCGGTCCGGGCGCATCCGCAGCGCCTGGCGCACCAGGTCGCGCAGCGTGATCTCGCCTGCCCCTTCGATATTGGCGGGACGGGCCACCAGCCTGACCACATGTGGATGCGGCGGCGCCAGTTCCGCGGCGTCCTCGACGCAGATGATGCGTTCGCCGTGATCGACCTCGGCGAGCAGCGCGGACAGCAGTGTCGTCTTGCCGGCCCCGGTACCGCCGACCACCAGGAAGGCAAGCCGCGCCCGGATGATCCGCCGCAGCAGGACTTCCGCCTCGGGAGGGATGGTTCCGGCGCGGGCCAGTACATCCAGACTCTGTGTCGCGGGACGCAGGACCCGCAGTGACAGGCAGGTGCCGCCGCGGGCGATCGGCGCCAGCACGGCGTGCAGCCGGACACCGAAATGCTCCCCCAGCACCAGTTCCCGGCCGGACAGCTGCCCGTCCACCCAGGGCTGTGCGTCATCGATCCGGCGACCGGCCGAAAGGGCGAGGCGTTGCGCGAGGCGCCGGACGGCGGCCTCATCGGGAAAGGTGATCGAAGTCCGCTGGACCCCGCGTCCACGATCGACCCAGACTTCATCCGGGGCGGTGACCAGGACGTCGGCCACCAGTGGATCCTGGAGCAGGGGTTCGAGGACACCGGCGCCGGTGAGCTCGGTCTGCAGCATGCGCAACGTGCGCAGCAGGTCGGTATCGCCCAGCATCCCACCGGCTTCGGCCCGGATGGCCGCCGCGACCCGGGACGGATCCGGTTCGGCGGATTCTCCCGCCAAGCGTTCCCGTACGCGATCCAGTAGTTCGGCCGAGACCGCCGCGGGGTGGTGCGGGCCGCCGGTCATCCGGCTTTCCGCTCGCCCGGCGGGCTCAGCACCGCGAGCACCGCGTCGCAGGCGTCGCGCAGCGGACCGCGCCGGAGCCGCAGCCCGCCGCGCTCCAGTCGCGCCGCCAATCCGGGTTGCGCCCGGACCGCGGCCAGCAGCGGCAGCTCCAGTACCGTCGCGATCTCGTAACCGCGCAGGTTCCCGGGCGCGGGGCCCCGGACGACCAGACCCTGGTTCGGGTTACGCCCCGCGATCCATCGCGCGACCGATTCGGCCGCCGCGACCGCGCGCAACCGCGCCGGTACCACGAGCACCACGAGGTCGGCGGCGTCGAGGAGGCGATCGATATGCGGGCCGCGCGCGCTGGAGATATCGCAGACGACGAGATCCCCGGCGCGCCGGGCGGCTTCGACCACCGCATGCGCCGCGGCCGCCCCGATCGCGCCTGTCCGGCCGGTCCCCCGGCCGCAGGAGAGCACCGACAATCCGGCCCCGGTGCCGGGTAGCGCGTCGTGTAGTTCGGCGGCGGCGACCCGGCCGTCGTCGACGGTCAGATCGGGCCAGCGCAGACCGGGCAGTCCCTCGATACCGAGCAGCAGGTCCAGCCCGCCACCGTGTGGCACGCCGTCCACCAGCACGGTGTGCGGCCGGAAGCCCGCGGTCGCCGAACGCAGGGCTGTGGCCGCCGCCAGTGTGGATGCGCCGGCTCCGCCCCCACACCCCGCCACGGCGACGACGACCCCGCCCTCGGCATGCTGCCCGGCGTATTCGGCGAACTTCTCGATGAGCTCCTCCGCGGCGCCCGGGAGCTCGACCACCCGCTCGGCGCCGATCACCGCGGCCGCCTGCCAATCGGCCAGCCCGGGTGTGCCATCGGTGACGGTGACCACTCCGTTGCGCCGGGGCGGGCCGGTGGCGGCGCACTCCGCCGCCGCTTCGGTATCGAGCACGATGAGCGGCGCCACCGCCCACGCGTGCCGGCCGGCGGGCGGTTCGTATTCGTCGAGGCGGCGACCGGCCGCGGCCGCCACGCGCCGTACCTCCTCGCGGAGCCGGCCGTCCCGGATGAGCACCAGCACGGCGGGGGCGCCGGGATGGGCGGTGGTGGATTCGTGGTCCATACGGCCAGCGTGGTCGAGAACCACCGGTCGAAATGCACCGCGTAGACGATTGTGGACAACTCGCGGGTTGTGGAAAAAAGAAAGCCCGGGACCGGCCCACCCTGTCCGGAACTCAACTGTCCGGAAATAGAGGACGGCCCCAGCCGGGGGGGGAGGAGGCTGGGGCCGTCGGGGTTCAGCCCCGGGGGGTCGGGCTGAACGCGCCTGGAACATGTCCAGGTGACAGCAATACTACACCCAACCGAGGACGGGAACGCAAGCCTCACGTCAAAGAAGTTCCACAGCTCACGTACGCCCCGAACGAACAGCCGAAACCACAGGTCAGCTCCGCCCGGACGAGAGCGGGGTGACGACACGCCACGCGAGAATGCCTATTCTGGACCGGTGACTGGCTCCGGCAAAACGACACCACTCACCGGCGATCGGCACCGCGAGAACGGCCGCGTCGCCGCGTTCTTCGACCTGGACAAGACGGTGATAGCCAGGTCGAGCACCTTCGTATTCAGCAAACCGTTCTTCGATCAAGGACTGATAAACCGGCGCGCTGTTCTGGAGAGCAGCTACGCGCATTTCATGTTCCTGCTCTCGGGCGCCGACCACGATCAGATGGAGCGGATGCGCGCCCATCTCACCGCCTTGTGCGCCGGCTGGGATGTCGCCCAGATCCGGTCGATCGTCGCCGAGACGCTGCACGAACTCGTGGATCCGCTGATCTACGCCGAGGCGGTCGATCTGATCGCCGATCACCGCATCCGTGGCCACGATGTGGTCATCGTCTCGGCCTCCGGCGAGGAGGTCGTGGCCCCTATCGCCGAGGCGCTGGGCGCCACCCATACCGCCGCGACCCGGATGGAGGTCGTGGACGGGAAATACACCGGTGCGGTCGATTTCTACTGCTACGGCGAGGGCAAGGTCACCGCCATCGAGAAACTCTCGGCCGCAGAGGGTTACGACCTCTCGCGGAGCTACGCGTATTCCGATTCGATCACCGATCTGCCCATGCTGTCGGCGGTGGGACACCCGACCGCGGTGAACCCCGACCGCGCGTTGCGGCGGGAGGCCACGGCCCGCGGCTGGGCGGTTCTGAGCTTCTCCAACCCGGTCTCGCTGTGGTCACGCTTTCCGGCGCCGTCGAAGACGGTGGCCGCCGGTATCGCGGTCGGACTGAGTGCGCTGGCCGCGGGCATGGTGAGTTACCGGCTACTCCGCCGCCGGTGAACACCCCGACGACCTGGTCTTATAGCACATACCTCCCGGGAGTGCCGGGCGTTCGCGAATGTCGAGTTATGTCACTGGAAGCCTTGATGTGAACGCGCTCACAGTGTAGAAATGGAGACACGGAAGGACGGAAGGCCAAGGCGCAGCCGGAAGAGAAGGCCCAGTCTCCCGACCATCCTTCCCAGCACGGACGCCAGGCACCCACGCGGAGCTCGCCGCGACAAGGGCAGAAGCGTTGTGGGCCTGCGAAATCCGGTCCGCTGCCGGCGATGGCCTCGCATAGCTGCGGGGATGAGCTGCTGCGGAGCCCGGAGGAACGCCGAGGCCGGAGAACACAACCCCAATCAGCACGCATGGTAACCGGGTGTTCCGTGCTAGCGGGCGGCGAGGTCGACAGACCACGCCGCCCGCTTTGATGTGCGGAACAGGTTCGCCGGCCGTGGGAGCCACCGGTCGTCAGCCCGGCGCCGAGTCCGCGATGGATGTCGCTTCACGAGCGCCGTCTTCGAGTGCGCCGCAACAGAAGATCACCCAGCCACCCACTCCGTCGGCGGTCCCGCTACCGAAGCCGGCCGCGGCGTCCAGATAGGCCTGCCGACGTCGCATCCAGAACACCTCCGGTACCCCCAGCGCCCGCAGGTCCAGGCCACTGGACACCGTGACCAGTCGCGACGCGGCACGGGCGACCACTCCGTCGGCCGACCCGAACGGTTTCAAGGTCAGCAACTCGCCGTGCACCACCGCGGCCGTGACCGGGGCGGGCACCGAGGTGGCCAGCAGGGTCTGCGACAGCACATCGAGCCGCTGCGCCACCCCCTCGTCCACGCGTGGCCGGCCCAGTCCGGTTTCGTCGGCGACCAGATCCGCGGCGGCCAGCAGATGCAGTCGCGCCAATGCCTGCAGCGGCGCCCGCTGCCATACTCCGACCATATTGCGCAGCGCGTCCCCGTCCAGCGCCTGGCCTACCCGCAGCGCCCCCGCCAGGATGGGGTCGGCGGGCTCCCCTTCGGCGGGCATGGTCGTCCCGCCGCCCTCCAGCGCGGCGGAGGAACGGGCGGCCCGCACCGAGGCCTCGGCGGCGGTGGTGGCCCACCCACGCCGGTTGGCGCGATGCCGGTGTACCTCGGCCAGCGCGTCGCGGGCCTTGTCGGCGGCGGCCCGGACACCGGGCAGGTCGGTGAGAGGCGCGAGCGGATCGGTCACGAGTTAGCAGGCTACTGCGAAGGGCCGCGGGCCCCGGCGGACCGGTCCCCCGATCACGCCACGGGCAGGTCGCGGCCGGGGATGGCGGCGAGCAGCCGGCGGGTGTACTCCTCGCGCGGGGATTCGAAGATCTCCGTGGTCGGCGCGGCCTCGACGATCCGCCCGTTGTGCATCACCAGCACGTCGTCGGCGATCTGCCGCACCACCGCGAGATCGTGGGTGATGAACAGATAGGTCAGCCCCAGTTCGTCCTGCAGCCGGGTGAGCAGATCGAGGATATTCGCCTGGACGAGCACGTCCAGGGCCGAAACCGCCTCGTCACAGACCAGCAGTTCCGGTTCCAGCGCCAGCGCGCGGGCGATGGCGACCCGCTGCCGCTGCCCGCCGGAGAGTTCGCTGGGATAGCGGTCGAGCACCGCACTCGGCAGTGCCACCTGGTCCAGCAGTTCGCGCACCCGGGCCTCGCGTTCGGCACGGGTGCCGATGCCGTGGATCCGCAGTGGTTCGGCGATACAGCGGTGGATCGAGTACAGCGGGTCGAGTGAGCCGTACGGGTTCTGGAAGATCGGCTGCACCCGGGACCGGAACCGGATCTGTTCCCGGCGGCCCAGGCGGGCGATATCGGTGCCGTCGAAGAGGACCGAACCCGAGGTGGGTTCCAGCAGTCCGAGCACGAGCTGAGCGACCGTGGACTTCCCGGACCCCGATTCACCGACCAGCGCGGTGGTGCCACCGCGGCGCAGCGTGAACGAAATATCCTCGGCGGCCGTCGATTCCCGGGACCGCCACGGCGCCGAACCACGGAGGCGGTAGCGCTTGGTGAGCTTATCCGCCACCAGGATCGGCTCCTCCCCCGGCGGCTTCCGGTCCCGATCGGTGCGCCGGACCGCGGTGCGAGACGGCGCCGACTCGACGAGCCGGCGGGTGTACTCGTGCCGCGGGTCGCGCAGCAGGTCCAGGGCCGGGCCGGATTCCACGATCCGGCCCCGGTACATCACCACCAGGTGTTCCGCGCGTTCGGCCGCCAGGGCGAGATCGTGGGTGATGAGCAGCATCGCCGTACCGAATTCTCCGGTGAGCTCGGCGATATGGTCGAGGATGCGGCGCTGGACCGTGACGTCCAGCGCGGAGGTCGGTTCGTCGGCGATGAGCAGGGCCGGCCGCCCGGACAGCGCCATCGCGATGAGCGCGCGCTGGCGCAGACCGCCCGACAGCTCATGCGGATACTGCCCGAGCCGGAGTTCCGGATCGGAGACTCCCGCGGCGCGCAAGACCTCGACCGACCGCTCACGAGCCTCCCGACCGCGAGCGATCCCGTTGGCGGCAAGTGTTTCCCGGAGCTGGAAGCCGATCTTGTAGACCGGATCGAGATTGGACATCGGGTCCTGTGGGACGAAGCCGACCTCGGTGCCGCGCAATCCGACCAGCCGGGACTCCGGGGCGCCCACCAGTTCCACGCCCTCGAACCGGACGCTGCCCCCGACGATCCGCCCACCCGGCGGCAGCAGGCCGAGGGCCGCGAGCGCGGTGGTCGATTTCCCGGACCCGCTCTCGCCGACCACCGCGACGGTTTCGCCGGGATACACGGACAGATCGACTCCGCGCACGGCGTCCACCCGCTGCTCCCCGGAGCCGAAAGCGATACGCAGGTCGCGGATCTCCAGCAGCGGGGTCTCGTTCTCCGTCCCGGCACTCATGGCCGCCTCCTGTTCCGGCGTGGTCACCGGGCCGCCCTGGACTTCGGGTCGATGGCGTCACCGAGCGCGTCACCGAGCATGATGAAACTGAGCACGGTCAGCGCCAGCGCGGTCGCCGGATAGAACAGGATCAGCGAGCCGCCGCGCAACTGCTGCTGGCCGGTCGCGATATCGGCGCCCCAGGAGACCTCGGTGGGTGGCAGGCCGACCCCGAGGAACGACAGTGTCGCCTCGGTGGTGATGAAAACACCCAGCCAGATGGTGGTCACCACGATCACCGGGCCCAGCGAATTCGGCAGCACATGACGCAGCAGGACGGCGAACCGCGACGCCCCCAGCGCCCGCGCCGCCGGCACGTATTCGTTGTTCTTCGCCGCGATCACCGAACCGCGGGCGATCCGCGCGGCCTGCGGCCAGGTGAAACCGGCCATGATGACGATCACCAGCCAGATGGTGCGCTGTTCGGAGAGCTGCATGAGCACGATCGCCGCCAGCATGAGCGGGATCGCGAAAACGATCTCCGCGACGCGCGAGATCACCGAATCGAGCAGGCCGCCGTAATAACCGGCCAGCGCCCCCACCGTCGCACCGATCAGCACGAACAGCGAAGCCGCGCCGACGCCGGTGAGTATCGACGCGCGCGCCCCGTAGATGGTGCGCGCGTAGACATCACAGCCCTGCAGATCGAACCCGAACCAGTGCGCCGAACTCGGCGGCAGCAGGCTGTTGTCCACCACGCAGTAGCGCGGGTCCTGATCGGTGAACAGTCCGGGGAAAGCCGCGACCAGCAGTACCAGGACGATCAGCGCCGCCGAGATCAGGAACAGCGGGTTACGCCGCAGCGCGCGCCAGGCCTGACCCCAGAACCCCCGCGGCGAACCCGCGACCCGCACCCGGTCGGTGGTCTCGACCGTCACCGCGTCCGGCGGGGCGGCCCAGCGCTGCCGGTCCGGCCGCAGCCCGCCGGCGGAGAACTCATCGGACATGACCGCACTCCTGTTCAGGCATAGCGAATCCGCGGGTCGAGCAGTGCGTAGAGCAGGTCGACGAGGAGGTTGGCGAGTAGGAACACCACGATCAGCACCGTCACGAACGAGACCACGGTCGGCGCCTCACCCCGCACCACGGCCTGATAGAGGGTGCCGCCGACGCCGGGAATATTGAAGATGCCCTCGGTCACGATGGCCCCGCCCATCAGCGCGCCCAGGTCCGCGCCGAGGAAGGTGACCACCGGTATCAGCGAGTTGCGCAGGATGTGGACCGGCACCACCCGCCGCCGCGGCAGGCCCTTCGCGGTCGCCGTACGGACATAGTCGGCGTCGCGGTTCTCGGCGACCGCGTTGCGGGTCAACCGCAGCACGTAGGCGAACGAGAGCGAAGCGAGCACCATCGCGGGCACCACCAACCGGCTCCAGCTCGCGTCGGCGCCGACCGTTACCGGCGCTATCCCCCATTCGACACCCAGCAGGTACTGGGCGAGGAAACCGATGACGAAAACCGGTACCGCGATCACTATCAGGCTCAGCACCAGCATGGTCGAATCGAAGAGCTTCCCTTTACGCAACCCGGCCAGCGCCCCGAACAGAACCCCGAACACCGCCTCGAACAGCAGCGCCAGGATCGCGAGACGGATGGTGATCGGGAAGGCCCGCGCGAGTTCGTCTTTGATCGGCCGCCCCGAGAACGACGTGCCGAGGTCGAAGGTGAAGATGCCCTTCAGGTAGTAGAAGTACTGGACCAGGAACGAGCGGTCCAGGTGGTATCGGGCGCGCAGCTGTTCCTCCAGCGCGGGCGTGAGTGTCCGGTCACCGGCGAGCGCGGCCACCGAACCACCCGACACCTTGTAGATCAGGTAGTAGACGAGCAGCGTCGCACCGAAGAACACCGGGACCATCTGCAGCAGGCGGCGCACTACATACCAGGCCATGGGGTCTCCTCGAGGTCGGGACGCGAACGGTATCCGGCCGTCATATCAATTCGAGGTTCTCGAAGTCGGCCATCCCGTTCCAGCCGAACACGACCCCGCCGACCCGCTCCGAGTATCCGGAAGAGTTCACGTAGTCGAAGATCGGGATGGTGGGCATATCGCGCAGCAGCACCGTCTGCGCCCGGGCCACCAGCTTCCACGATTCGGGTTCGGTCGGCGCCGCCTCCGCGGCGGCGATGAGCGCGTCGAATTCCGGGTTGCGGTAGCCGAAGTCGTTGGTTTCGGAGTTGCCCAGGAACGACGGTTCCAGGAACTGGAGCATGGTCGGGTAGTCGCCCTGCCATCCCGACCGGAAGGCCTTGCCGACCGTGCGCGTGGTGATCTGGTCGCGCAACTGTTTGAAGGTCGGATAGGCCGCGCCGACGGCCTCGATCCCGAGGGTGTTCTTGATACTGTTCGCGACCGCGTCCACCCAGGCCTGATGGTCGCCGTCGGCGTTGTAGGCGATCTCGAACCGGCCACTCCACGGGGAGATCTCGTCCGCCTTCGCCCACAGCCGGCGGGCCTCGTCGGGGTTGTATTCGAGCACCTCCGCGCCCGGTAGGTTCCCGTCGAAACCGGGTAGCACGCTGGAGGTGTAGTCGCGGGCCGGGGCGCGGGTGCCGCGGAAGATCTTGTCCCCGATGGCCTGCCGCTGGATCGCCATCGATATGGCGTGGCGCCGCAACCGGCCTTCCTCACCACCGAAATGCGGGAGCCCGGGCTGGGTGCCGATCCACTGATTCTTGGCGGTGGCCGCCTGCACCGCCCGGTCACCGAGATCGGCGTGCGCGACGGTGAGCGCGCTGGTGGGCAACGTATCCAGTACGTCGAGATTGCCGGCGAGCAGATCGGCGTAGGCGGCATCGAAATCGGCGTAGAAGACGAAGGTCAGGCCCTTGTTCCGGGCCGGGCGGTCGCCGGGGTACCGCTCGTTCGGCACGAGATCCAGTTTCACATCGTGCTGCCAGGCATCGGGTCCGGCGAACCGGTAGGGGCCGTTTCCGATCGGATGCTGCCCGAACGATTCCATATCCGTGAACGCCGCGGCGGGCAGCGGATAGTAGGGCGCGTAGGCGAGCCGGGTGCGGAAATCGATGGTGGGTTCGGTCAACGTGACGGTGAAGGTGAGATCGTCGAGCACCCGCAACCCCGACATGGCCTGCGCGCGTGGCGGATCGGTCTGCAGATCGTCGAAACCCACGATCGGCGCATAGGTGTAGCTCTGCAATTGCGCGTGGGTCACCAAGGCGCCGTAGTTCCACGCGTCGACGAAGGACCGGGAGGTCACCGGTGATCCGTCGGAAAACGTCCACCCGGGTTTCAGCCGGATCCGGTAGTGCTGCTGATCATCGGTTTCGATGGATTCGGCCACCTCGTCGTGCAGGCTGCCGTCCGCCGCGATCCGGCGCAGCCCCGCGAACAGCCGATCGACGATCCGGCCGCCGCCGTTCTCGTTGGTATTCGACGGGACCAGCGGATTCTGTGGTTCCGACCCGTTGACCGCGATGGAATCGCCGAGCGCCGGCGTCACGGTGCAGGCGGGCAGCACCGTCACGGCGGCCAGGATCAGCACCAGTCCCACGGCCCAGAGCGACCAGAACGCTGCCCTCACACACCCTCCCCGTGTCGTCGGTGTGCCGAGGATATCGGCACTCGGCGTGCTGCGCGCGACTTCCGCGGCCCGCACCGGATGCCGGAGTCGCCGCCGCGGCGACCGTTCGTCGGCTCCCGGCTGCCGTTCACCCCACCTCGGCTGCCTTTCATCCAGGGATTCCCGCGGCCGGACAGAGGAGCGTTTAGGGTCACAGTTGGCCCCATATGGTGCAGGTAACGCGAAGGAAGTGACTCAGATGACCGAAACCGCCGATCACCCGGACGCCTACCCGCCGAGCGCGGAGTTCGCGGCCGCGGCCAATGTGGACGCCGCTGTATACGAGCGGGCCGCGCAGGATCGCGACGGATTCTGGGCCGAGCAGGCCGATCGGTTGCACTGGCACGAGCCCTGGAACCAGGTGCTCGACTGGAGTGACGCGCCGGTGGCGAAATGGTTCGTCGGTGGCCGCCTCAATGTCGCCTACAACTGTGTGGACCGCCATGTCCTCGAAGGCCGCGGCGACAAGGTCGCCCTGCACTGGGAAGGCGAGCCCGGCGACTCCCGCACGATCACCTATTCCGATCTGCTGGCCGAGGTCGGCCGCGCCGCCAACTACCTGACCTCGCTCGGGCTGACAGCGGGCGACCGGGTCGCCATCTATATGCCGATGATCCCGGAGACCGTCGTGGCGATGCTGGCCTGCGCCCGGCTGGGTCTGCCGCATTCGCTGGTCTTCGCCGGGTTCTCCCCGACCGCGCTGCGGCAGCGGATCGACGACGCCGAAGCGCGCCTGGTCATCACCACCGACGGCCAGTGGCGGCGTGGTACCGCCGCCCCCTTGAAGGAAGCGGTCGACGAGGCGCTGTTCGCGCACGGAGACGTTCCGTCCAGCGTGGAGCACGTGCTGGTGGTGCGCCGGACCGGGACGGAGGTGGCCTGGACCGAGGGCCGGGACCTGTGGTGGCACGAAACCGTCGCCGCGGCCGATCCCGCCCACGAGGCCGAGGCCTTCGACGCCGAACACCCCCTGTTCATCCTCTACACCTCGGGCACCACCGGGAAACCGAAGGGCATCCTGCACACCAGCGGCGGATACCTGACCCAGACCAGCTACACGCATCGCGTGGTGTTCGACCACAAACCGGAGACCGATATCTACTGGTGCACCGCCGATGTCGGCTGGGTGACCGGGCACAGCTACATCGTCTACGGTCCGCTGGCCAACGGCGCCACCCAGGTGCTGTACGAGGGCACCCCGAACTTCCCCGACGAACACCGGCACTGGCAGATCATCGAGAAGTACGGCGTCACGATCTACTACACCGCGCCCACGCTGGTCCGCACCTTCATGAAATGGGGACGGCAGATCCCCGACGCCCACGACCTGTCCACGGTCCGCCTGCTCGGTTCGGTGGGCGAGCCGATCAACCCGGAGGCGTGGCGGTGGTACCGCGACGTCATCGGCGGCGGCGCCGCCCCGATCGTCGACACCTGGTGGCAGACCGAAACCGGCGCCATCATGATCTCCCCGCTGCCCGGGGTCACCGCCACCAAACCGGGCGCCGCGATGACCCCGCTGCCGGGCATTTCGGCCACCGTCGTGGACGAGGACGGCAACGAGGTACGCCACGGCGAAACCGAGGCCAACGGCTACCTGGTGCTGGACCAGCCGTGGCCGTCCATGCTGCGCGGTATCTGGGGCGATATGGACCGCTACCGGGCCACCTACTGGGAGCGTTTCGCCGCGCAGGGCTGGTACTTCGCCGGGGACGGAGCGAAGCTCGACGTCAACGGCGATCTCTGGGTGCTGGGCCGCGTCGACGATGTCATGAACGTATCCGGGCATCGGATCTCCACCGCCGAGGTGGAATCGGCCCTGGTCGGGCACGCGGGTGTCGCCGAGGCGGCGGTGGTCGGGGCCACCGACGACACCACCGGACAGGGCATCGTGGCCTTCGTGATCCTGGCCTCGGACGCCACCGACACCGGACAGGCCATGGTCGACGAACTGAAGGCCGAAGTGGCGCGCGAGATCAGCCCGATCGCGCGCCCCCGGGAAATCCATGTGGTGCCGGAGCTGCCCAAAACCCGCAGCGGCAAGATCATGCGGCGGCTGCTGCGCGATGTGGCGGAGGGCCGGGAGTTGGGTGACACCTCCACTCTGGTGGACCCGAAGGTCTTCGAGAACATCCGCGCGGGTAGCTCTGACTGACCGAACCCGCATCGGGCGCGCGTCCACGCGAATGTTCGGACCGTCCGGACGGTCGCATTCTGTGGGCGGGGGCCGCCCGGTTCGGGGGCGGTGTGCGCGCACCGGCCATAGGTCGCGGCCTTTGAGCACTTACATGATCGCGGAACCTGCTCAGGTGTTGAGCAGGGTTGCTTTTGAAGGTGGGGAGGTGACGTTGCTCGCGAAGGTGGGGCAGGTGACCTTGCTCGCCAAGGTGGGACAGGTGACCTTGCCCGCCAAGGTGGGACAGGTGACCTTGCCCGCCAAGGTGGGACAGGTGACCTTGCCCGCCAAGGTGGGACAGGTGACCTTGCCCGCCAAGGTGGGGCAGGTGACCTTGCCCGCCAAGGTGGGGCAGGTGACCTTGCCCGCCAAGGTGGGGCAGGTGACCTTGCCCGCCAAGGTGGGGCAGG
>NZ_JBEZYU010000039.1:0-52123 GCF_040638875.1 Nocardia sp. NPDC024068
CCGGAACCGTGGCGGCCGGAACCGTGGCGGCCGGAACCGTGGCGGCCGGAACCGTGGCGGCCGGAACCGTGGCGGCCGGAACCGTGGCGGCCGGAACCGTGGCGGCCGGAGCCCTGGCGGCGGTGCTCGATGCGATGGCGGCTGTCCTGGGCATCGACCGGATCGGCGCGGACGACGATTTCTTCGCCGCCGGTGGGCATTCGCTCACCGCGGTCCGGCTGGTGGGACGGCTGCGGCGGGCGGGTCACGAGGTCGTGGTCGACGATGTCTTCGAGGCCCCCACCGCGCGGGCGCTGGCCGGCCGGATCGACGGCGTCGTGGTGCCCGGCGCACCGGGTGTCCGCACTCCGGGCGCCGCCGCTTCCGGTACCGGCGCGGTCGTTGCCGCCGCGGGCGCGGTTGTTCCCGGTTCCGGCGCCGCGGCCGCGCCGGTCTCGGAGGAGATCGCGATGCTCGGCCGCCGGCTCGACCATGTCTTGCGGCTGCGGGCGGCCGGTGCCGGGACACCGCTGTTCTGCGTGCATCCGGTGGGCGGAACGGCCTGGCAGTTCACCCCGCTGGCGCGGCGGCTGCGTGCCGACCGGCCGCTCATCGGACTCCAGCTGCCCGCACTGCGCGACGGCGATTCCGCCGTCGCCACCCTCGACGATCTGGCCGCCCGCTATGTGGCCACGATCCGGGAGATCCAGCCCGAGGGGCCCTACCATCTGCTGGGCTACTCACTCGGCGGCACTATCGCGCACGCGATGGCGGCGCGGCTGGTGGCGTCCGGCGCGGAGGTCGCGTTCGTGGGCCTGGTCGATTCGCATCCGCTGGCCAACCTGATCGATCAGGCGAACGGCGTCCTGGCCGACCCGTCCCGGCTCGACGAACTGCTTCCCGAACTCCCCGCGGACGCCCCCGATCTCGCGGCCCTGATCCGGGCCGCGGCGAGCGAACTACTGCGTATGGTGACCGTTTCGGAGACACCGCGCTACACCGGGCCGATGGCGCTGTACGCCGCCGACCCCGGTGGCGACCACGATGCCGCCCGGGTCGCCGCGCAGCTCGCCGGCTGGCGCGCGGCCGGAGCCCGCGTCACGGCACGCCGGTTGCCGTATACGCACTTCGGGATCGTGACCGACGACGGCTGGGCGGAGGTCGCGGCATTGCTCGACACCGATCCGGCGCTGCGGGCCTGAGATGCCGGCCCGCCCCGAGACTTCGCCGTGGCACCGTCCGGTGCCCCGGCGGTTCGAGAAAGAAAGTGAAACACCTATGTCGCTGTTATCCCGAAGCCGCTTCGCGGCCTGGCTACGCGCGGTAGTCGGCCTGTTCGTCGCGGTCGTCGCGGTCGCGGGCTGTAGCTCCTCCGCCGAACCCGCCGCCGAGGGCGGGACCCGGACGGTTCAGACCCAGAAGGGTGCCATCGAGGTGCCGTCCGATCCGCAGCGGGTCGTGGTGCTCAACGGCGCGCTCGCCGGTTACCTCTACGACCTCGATGTTCCGGTGACCGCCGCCGACACCCGGGTGCTCGGCGTCACCGACCGCAGCGGGAAGTTCCCCCCGACGTGGACCGCGGACGCGACCGAACAGGGCACCCAGGTGGTTCCGATCGGACAGAGCGTGAACGTGGAGTTCGTCGCCTCCATGCAGCCGGATCTCATCATCGGCGGCGGCCAGGGTTTCCCGGCCAAACAGTCGGTGGACGCCTACGACCAGCTCAGCGCGATCGCGCCGACCGTGCTGGTGCCCGGTGACGTCACCGGCTGGCAGGATCAGCTGAAACTGCTCGCCGAGGTGGTGAACAAGAGCGATAAGGTCGACGAGCTGCTCACGGCCTACAACGATCGTCTCGCCCAGGTGAAGAACGAGATCAAGGCTCCCGAGCAGAAGATCGGCTATTTCCAGTCGGCCTCCGACGGGCAGCCGAAGATGATCCTGTCCAACGCCGCCCTGCCGACCCTGCTCGCCGAACTCGGTTTCACCGCCGACGATCAGGTGGTGGCCAAGGCCGGTAACCCCGAGATCAACCCCTCCGCCGACTGGTTCAACTTCAGCCCCGAACTGCTGACCAAGGTCCTGGACCAGAAAGCCGTCATCGTGGTTCCGCTCAGCGGCGCCAAGAGCGCGGCCGATCTCGGCAAGGATCCGATGTACGCGCAGCTGCCCGCGTTCAAGGACAAGAAGGTCTACGAACTGCCGGCCACCAGCTACCGGCCGGACTACCGCGGCGTGATGAACACCCTCGACCTGATCTCGGAGCAGTTCAAGTGACGACCCCCGCCGGCCTCCTCATCGATCTCTCGCCGTTGCGGGAGAGCCGGCGGTTCCGCTGTGCCTTCGGCGCGCGACTGATCTCGGTCCTCGGCATCGGGCTGCTGATGGTGGCCCTGCCGGTGCAGGTCTACGACCTCACCGGATCGAGTCTGCACGTGGCCGGAGTATCGACGGCGATGGCCATCGCGCTGTTCGGCGGGAGTCTGGCCGGCGGTGTGATCGCCGATCGGTTCGATCGGCGCACGGTGATCCAGTGGTCGCGTTCCGCGGCCGGGGTGGCCTTCCTGGGTCTGGGCATCAACTCACTGCTGCCCGATCCGACGCTGGTCGTGATCTATCTCGCCGCGCTGCTGGACGGCGCGGCGGGTGGTATCAGCGGCTCGGCGCTCATGGCGCTGGTGCCGATGCTGGTGGGCCGCGACAAGGTCGCCGCGGCGGGGGCGCTGACCACCCTCACCTCGGATCTGGGCACGATGATCACCCCGGCCATCGCCGGTGTGCTCATCGCCCAGATCGGGGTCTCCTTCGCGTTCTTCGCCGCCGCGGTGGCGACCGTGGGCACGGTCGGGCTGGTGCGGGCGATCGGACCGGCGCCGCCGCCGGCCCGCGAGATCCGCAATCCGCTCGTCGAACTGGGGCAGGGCATCGGATTCGCCATGCGGCACCGCATCATCCGCGCGGTACTGGTGAGCGGATTGCTCGGCATGCTGGTGGCCGGACCGCTGGTGCTGCTGCCCGCCTTCGCCGACCGTGCGCTCGCGGCCGGTCCCGCGACCCTGGGCCTGCTCTACGCCGCACCCGGCGCGGGGGCCGTGCTGGGATCGCTGACCAGCGGCTGGATCGGCCGCGCGAACCGCAACGGACTCGTACTGCTGATCTCGCTGGCGCTCATGCCGGTCGGGGTCATCCTGGCCGGGATCTGGCCGCAGGCGGCCTGGAGTTTCTTCGGGCTGGCCGCGTTCGGTGTGGCCCGGGCGGTGAACAACATCCTGCGCTACGCGGTGCTGCAACAGAACGCCCCGGAGGATATGCGCGGGCGGATGTCGGGCCTGCTCATGGTGCAGTCGGTGACCGGCACCGCGGTCGGATCCATGGCGGCCGGTGCGGTCGGCAACCTCGTGGAACCCGGTACGGCCCTGGTGGTCTACGGGACGGCGGTGCTGGTCCTGTTCGTCCCGGCGCTGGTGCTCATGGCGCCGCTGGCCGGTCTCGCCGCTCCCGCTTCCGGGCCGGGCGGATCCGCCGGACGGGAAGGTCCGGCCGGGAAGACGTCCGATGCGGACGGTGCCGGACGTGCGCCCGGACCCGCAGAAGTCGCCGGGAGTCTGCCCGGCACGGGGGTGGTCCCACCGGTACAGCCCACCGGGATCGTGGACAAAGGAAAGGACGGTGTGTGATGGATCGCGGGGCCTACCGTGAACGGATCGCCGAAGTACTGGCCGGCTCGCACGGCGCGAAGGTCGGGTATCCGATCGGCCTGCGGGAAGTGGAGGTGATCCGTTCCGCGGCCGTGGGGTCCGGCCTGATCCGGATCACCTTCGGCGGGCCGGGACTCGACGGATTCCACAGTTACGTCCCGGACGAGCACGTCCGGCTGATCTTCCCCGATACCGACGGCGCGCTGCGGTTGCCCGTCCCCGACGGGCTGTCGCTGGAATGGCCGGCGCCGCGGCCCATCTCCCGGGAGTACACGGTGCGGCGGCACGACGCCGCGGGCGGGGAGCTCGATATCGATTTCGCGCTGCATCCCGGCGGTCTGGCCGCCGAATGGGCGCAATCGGTGGAGGTGGGTACCCGGATCCATATCGCCGGGCCGCCCGGTGGAGTGGTGGTGCCCACCAGCTACGACAACTACCTGTTCGCCGGTGATATCACCGCGTTGCCCGCGATCGCCCGGTGGCTGGAGTGGCTGCCGCGCGATACCAAGGGCTGGGCGTTCGTCGAGATCACCGACGCGGGCGAGGAGATCGAGCTGGACCCGCCCGCGGGTATCGAGGTCCGGTGGCTGCACCGGGGCGACGTACCGCCGGGCACCGGGGATCTGCTGGAGAAGGCGGTGCGTACGGCCGATGTGCCCGCCGGGGAGTCCGTGTACGCGTGGGTCGCGGGCGAGGCCGGGCAACTGCGTCCGATCCGCAAATGGATACGCGGTGAACTCGGTGTCGGGCCGAAGGACTGCCTGATCGCGGGCTATTGGAAACACGGGGTCGCGGATTTCGACCGCGAGGAATGAGGGATCAGATGACGAACGAATCGACGACGGCAACCGACCGCGACCGGTTCATCCGGGATGTGGCCGAGGTAATGGGTGTCGCCCCCGAGGAGCTGGCCACCGACACCAATCTGCTCGACGCCGGACTGGATTCGGTGCGCATCATGCAGCTGGTGGAGAAGTGGCGGTCCGAGGGCCATGAGACCGTCGATCCGATGTTGCTCGCCGGTGATCCGGTCCTGGATTCCTGGCTGGAGGTGCTGTGCCCGTGACCGGGCGGTCCCGCGAACCGCGCGTCGCGCGCGGTTCGCGGAACCGGTCACTGCTCGCCGTGGCCTTCGGCCAGCAGGCGCCGCAGATCGCGGCGACTGGTTTTGCCGACCCCGGTCTCCGGGAACTCGGCGACCGTGACCACGGCGTCCGGCATCTTCCAGGCCGCGATACCGCGCCGGCGCACGAAGGCGCGGACGGTGGTCAGAGTGGGCGGCGTTTCCGGGTCCACGGGCTGGACGAAAGCGCAGATGCGCTGTCCGAGAACGGGGTCGGGCGTGCCCACGATCACGGCATCGCGGATACCGGGATGTTCGAGCAGGTAGGCCTCGAGCTCTTCGGCCGACACCTTCTCACCGCCCCGGTTGACCCAGTCGCCGGCGCGGCCCTTCACCACGAGGTTGCCGTCGGGACGCAGCGCGACGATATCGCCGGTGCGGTACCAGCCGTCCTCGGTGAAGCTGCGGGCGTTGGCCTCGGGGTTGTCGTAGTAGCCGCGAATCGTGTACGGGCCCTGGGTCATCAGATTCCCGTCCGCGCCCGGCGCCACCTCGGCGCCCGCGTCGTCGACAATCTTGATCCGGTCGTATTCCGACATCGGCCGGCCCTGGGTGGCGACCACCACGTCGAGCGGATCGTCGAGCCGGGTGTAGCAGACCAGGCCCTCGGCCATCCCGAACACCTGCTGCAGGGTGGCGCCCAGCGCGGGACCGACCCGCTCGGCCAGCTCGTCCGGGCAGCGGGCGCCGCCGACCTGGAGCACCCGCAGGGTGGACAGATCGGGCAGCTCGCCGCCTTTTTCGGCCCGTTCGACCCACAGCCGCGCCAGCGGCGGGACCAGCCCGGTGATGGTGACACCGAAACGTTCCACGGCCGCGAAGGCGGTCGACGGGGTGGGATCCGGTGTCATGGCCACGGTTCCGCCCGCGTAGAGCGCGCCGAGGATGCCCGGCGAGCTCATCGGGAAGTTGTGGGCCACCGGCAGGGTCGCGAGATAGACGCTGTCCGGGCCGAGTTCGGTGATCTCGGCGCTGCGCCGGACGCTGTAGAGGTAGTCGTCGTGGGTGCGCGGGATGAGCTTCGGGATACCGGTGCTGCCGCCGGACAGTTGCAGGAAGGCCACCGCCGCGGCGTCCACCTCCGGCAGTTCACCGGGTTCGTCGCGGAAGTCCGCGAGATCGGCCGCGCCCGCGGCGAATTCGTGGTCCGGGTTATCGGTGAGCAACAGGATGTGCCGCACTCCGGCGACCTTGCCGCGGACCGTCTCCGCGAGCGCCGCGTAGTCGAAATGCTGGTGGCGGTCGCTGGTGATCATCGCGACCGCACCGCTGGCGGCGGCGATGGGTACCAGTTCGGCTTCGCGGTGCGCGGGCAGGCAGAACACCGGCAGCGCGCCGAGACGGAACAGCGCGAAGATCACTTCCACGAATTCGGCACGATTGGGCAACTGCACCAGGACCCGGTCGCCCGGCTCGATTCCGAGCCGGCGAAACCCGGTGGCGAGGGAGCGCGCGCGGCGGTCGAGTTCGGCGTAGGTCCAGCGGTTGTTCGCGTCGACGACGGCGATCGCCTCGGGGGTGTTCTTCGCTCGGTCGGTCAGCAGGTTGCCGAATGTTTCACCGGTCCAGAGCTTTTCGGTACGAAACCGGTCGGCTTGGTCCGGCGGCCACGGTGTGAAACCGGGGAGCGCGGGCGTTGGCATGGAGCACCTCTTTCCGATCGGCGATCTTGTTCGATATCACACCGTAACGCTGGCTTTACGATGTAACTCAGGTTAGGCTAACCTAATGGGCACGAAGCAATGGGGCGAAGGGGTAATCGTCACCGGAGCCGCCGGGGGGATAGGCGCGGCAATCGCCACCGACCTCGCGGCGGATTCTCCACTCGTCTCGCTGTGGGACCGGGATACCCGGGTACACGACACGGCCGGCCGGATCGGCCGGCAGTACGAGGACACCCGGGCCCAGGCCACCGAAATCGATCTCACCGATCCGGCAGCCGTCACGCGGGCCTTCGACGAACACCTCGCCGAATTCGGCGCACCGCGGGTGGTGGTACACGCCGCGGGAGCGATGATCGGCGGTTCCGCGCTGGACACCCCGGCCGACGAATGGCTGCGCTGCCTCGCCGTGAACGCCAGCGCCGCGGTGTACGTCGCCCAGCGGGCGGCCCGCGAAATGGTCGCCGCGGGCGGCGGCTCGATCGTCGTGGTCTCGTCCAACTCCGCCACGGTGCCGCGGGTGAACCTGGCGCCCTACGGCGCGGCGAAAGCGGCCGCCACCGCCTACGCGCGGTCGCTGGCACTGCAGGTCGCACCGCACGGTGTCCGGGTGAACGTGGTCTCTCCGGGATCGACCGACACCCCCATGCTGCGCGGAATGTACGCGGACTCCGATGCCCACGGACTCGGTGCGGACGCCCGGGCGAGCCTGCTCGACGGTGACCCCGAGAACTACCGGCTGGGCATCCCGCTGCGGCGTATCGCCGAACCGGCCGATATCGCCGGCACCGTCCGCTTCCTGGTTTCCGACGCCGCGCGCCACATCACCATGCACGACCTCCGGGTCGACGGCGGCGCAACGCTGGATATGTGACACGAGAGGATGATCATCATCAACGCCGAGTATTCCGCGGACACCGCGGATCCCGCCTTTGTCCTGTCCCGGCCGCAACGCACCGTGACCGCGTCCGCCGGGGGCCGTGTCTTCCACAGCGCCGCCGAAGCCGTCGCGCAACTGCGGGCGCGCCGGATCACCCATATCGTCGGCGCGCTGCCGTTCACGCCGGGCGCCCCCGCGGCGCTGTGGGCGCCGGACACCGTCTCGGTGACCGACGGTCCCCGCGCGCCACGTCCGGTGACCGCGCCCGATATCGCGGTGACCGAGCAGCTACCCGAACCCGAGGAGCATGTCCGCCGGGTGGCCACGGCGGTCCGGCTGCTCGCCGATCCCACCCACCCCCTGCGCAAGGTGGTGCTGGCCCGCCGGCTGCGGGCCCGGGCCGATCGCGCGGTCCGGGCCACGGATCTGCTGGATCTGCTGGTCTCCACCGACCCGGCCGGTAACGGCTACCTGGTCGACCTGTCCGCCGCGGGCGGCGTCTACACCGGGCGGCATCTGGTGGGCTCGAGCCCGGAGATCCTGGTGCGGCGCATCGGGTCCCAGGTCACCAGCCATCCGCTGGCCGGTTCGGCGCGGCGTATCGCGGAAGATCCGGTGGCCGACCGGATCGCGGCCGACACTCTCCTCGGCTCGGCCAAGGACCAGCACGAACACGGCTACGTGGTCGATCACGTGGCGAGTGTGCTGCGCGACCGGTGCACCGATGTGCGTACCCCGGCCAAGCCGGACCTCACCGAGACACCGGCCATGTGGCATCTGGGCACCACGATCGGGGCGACGGTATCGGCGGCGGGCCCCTCGGCGCTGGAACTGGCCGCGGCCCTGCACCCCACCCCGGCCATCTGCGGCACCCCCACCGCGGCGGCCGCCCGGCTGATCGCCGAACTCGAGGGCGAGCGCGGTTTCTACGCCGGCGCGGTCGGCTGGTGCGACGCCGACGGCAACGGCGAATGGATGGTCAGCATCCGCTGCGCCGAACTGGCCGCCGACAACAAGACCCTGCTGGCGTACGCGGGTGGTGGCATCGTCGCCGAATCCGATCCCGGCGACGAACTGGCCGAGACCACCGGCAAACTCCAGCGCGTCCTCGGACCGCTCGGTGTGGCCGGCCGGCCCGCGGCCGTGCCCTGACCTCGAACCACACGCTACTGCGCCCGGGCCCGCCGCTGTCCAGAAAGTTGGCGGGCCACAACAGATGAGGAGTTCTGGCCATGCCTATGCAGCCGATCGCACCGTACGCGATGCCGTCGCTGGACGAGGAGATCACCAACCGGGTGTCCTGGAGACTCGACCCCGACCGATGCGCTCTGCTCATCCACGATATGCAGAACTATTTCCTCACCGCCTACCAGCTGGACCAGGATCCGGCGCGGACGATGATCGCCAATATCGACCGGCTCCGCACCCTGTGCCACGAACTGGGCATCCCGGTGATCTACAGCGTGCAACCGGGTGATCAGCATCCCGACCGGCGCGGGCTGCTGGCCGATTTCTGGGGCACCGGGATGTCGGACGGGCCCGATACCGAGGTCATCGCCGAGCTGAAGCCCGAAGAGCAGGACATCCGGGTCACCAAATGGCGGTACTCGGCGTTCCAGCGCACGGATCTGCGCCAGCTGCTGGGCTACCGCAATCGTGATCAGCTGGTGGTCACCGGGGTCTACGCGCATATGGGTTGCATGCTCAGCGCGGCGGAGGCGTTCATGAACGATATCCACGCGTTCATGGCGCACGACGCCGTCGCCGATTTCAGCCGCGAAGAGCATTCGATCGCGCTAAAGTACACCGCCCGCCGCTGCGGCATGGTGTTGAGCACCGACCAGATGCTCGAGCAGTTGCAGTCGACCGTGGTGCGCGCGGGGGCCTGAGCACGGCGCCGGTGCGCCCGGGCCGCGCGCACCGGCCGGCCGCGCGTTCAGCCTGCCGGTGTGCGCTCGGTCAATTCGCCGGAGCGGCGCCAGGATTCGCGTTCCGCCGCGAACGCGGCATTCTGGCGGGCCCGGAAGGCGTCGATGGAATC
Source organism: Nocardia sp. NPDC024068 (assembly GCF_040638875.1). Lineage (NCBI taxonomy): Bacteria > Bacillati > Actinomycetota > Actinomycetes > Mycobacteriales > Nocardiaceae > Nocardia > Nocardia sp. NPDC024068. The sequence goes on from NZ_JBEZYU010000039.1 coordinate 9,383, forward strand.
GGCGTTGTCGTCCAGGAAGCGGCGGTGCTCCGCCAGCCGGAATTCGCCGGGAGTGGTGCGCAGTTCGCCGCGGCCGGCCGCGAAATCCGCCCGCAGATCCAGGAGTTCGGCGGCCTCCACCGGATACCAGCGGATGCGGTCGAAGAAGCGCAGCAGCCACGGGGTCTCCGTATCGGTGCCCCGGCTCCACACCTGGGTGGTGCGGCCCACGAACTGATATCCCCCCGGACCCTCCATCCCGTAGATGCACAGATAGGCGCCACCGATACCGACGGCGTTCTCCGGGGTCCAGGTGCGCGCGGGGTTGTATTTGGTGGTGATCAGCCGGTGCCGGGGGTCGGTCGGGGTGGCCAGCGGCGCGCCCAGATACACATCACCGAGCCCGAGAACCAGGTACTCGGCCGCGAATACCGTATCGAAAACGTCGTCGACGCTGTCCAATCCGTTCATCCGCCGGATGAATTCGATATTCCACGGGCACCACGGGGCGTCGGCGCGCACCCCGTGCATGTACCGGGTGATCGCTTCCCGGGTGGCGGGATCGTCCCAGGACAGCGGCAGGTCCACCGTGCGGCTGGGCACCACCAGATCGTCGGCCGCCGGGAGTTCCCGTTCCGCCTCGACCAGCAGGTCCAGGGCGGCCGCGGTGCGCAGGACGGCCGGATCCAGGCGGAGCTGCAGAGAGCGCACACCCGGTGTCATCTCGGTGATCCCGCGTTCGCGTCCGGCGCGCAGTCGTTCGTGCAGGGCGTGCACCCGGGCGCGCAGTTCGAGGTCCAGGGTCATCTCGCCGTATTCGACGAGGATTCCGTCATCACCCGCGCGCCGGTAGGTGACGGCCGTGCCGTCCGCGGTCTCGCCACGCCGCAGCACACCGTCGTCCCCGTCGCCGCCGGAGGACAGCACCACCGGCCAGTCCGCCCGCCGGGCCGCGCCGAGTTCGCCCGGTGGGGCGCTGCGGTCGGCCCGGACGGCCACGAAACGGACGGTGTCGCCGGGACACAGCTGACCCAGTTTCCACAGGTCCGCGGCCGTGACGGTCACCGGGCACACGAATCCGCCCAGACTGGGACCGTCGGGGCCGAGCAGGATCGGGGTGTCGCCGGTGAAATCCAGCGCGCCGACGGTGTAGGCGGTGTCGTGGATATTCGACGGATGCAGTCCGGCCTCGCCGCCGTCGTCGCGGGCCCAGCGGGGTTTGGGCCCGATCAGCCGGACCCCGGTGCGGTCGGAATTGAAATGCACCTCGTAATCGGTGCGCAGCAGGGTGTCGATATCGGCGCGGGTGAAGAACTCCGGCGCCCCGTGCGGACCCTCGGTGACGGCGACCTGCCAGTGCCGGGTCAGCACCGGCTGTTCCCCGCCGGGTACCGCGCCCGTCGGCGGCCCGGCCGCGGGACCCACCGGCAGTGTGTCACCGGCCGCGAGCGCGCGGCCCTGCACTCCGCCGAACCCGCCGAGGGTGAAGGTGGCGGCGCTGCCGAGGTATCCGGGCAGCCGCAGACCGCCCGACACCAGGACGTAGCAGCGCAGACCGGGCCCGCGCACGGTTCCGACGTCGAGAGTGTCACCGGCGGACACCAGGATCGGGCGCCACATGGGGGCCGGGCGTCCGGCCACCGTCACCTCGACCGGCGCCCCGGTGACGCATACCCAGGCCGGTGCCGCGAACCGCAGCGCCGGACCCGCCATGGTGCATTCCAGCCCGGCCGCCCCCTCGGGGTTGCCCAGCGCGCGGTTGCCGAGCCGGAAGGACAGATCGTCCATGGGCCCCGACGGCGGCACCCCGATATGCCAGTACCCGGTGCGGCCCGGCCAGTCCTGCACCGTGGTGAGCAGTCCGGGCCGTTCGACGGTCACCCGCGGATCGGCCGGCGCCGCGGGCGCGCGGTCCGGTGCCGCCGCCGGGGCGGTCATCGCGTCACCACCATGCGGACCGGGGTGGGGTCGAAACCGTTGCAGGGGTTGTTGATCTGCGGGCAGTTCGATACCAGCACCAGGGTGTCGATTTCGGCGCGCAGCGATACCGTCTTCCCCGGCGCGGACAATCCGTCGACGATGCCGAGCGTGCCGTCGGCCTCCACCGGCACATTCATGAACCAGTTGATGTTGGACACCAGGTCCCGTTTGCCCATACCCCATTTCGCCGCCTCGAAGAGGAAGTTCTCCACACAGGCGTGCTGGTGGCGGGTGTGCTGTCCGTAGCGCAGAGTGTTCGACTCCTGCGAGCAGGCGCCGGCGATGGTGTCGTGGTTGCCGACCTCGTCGGCGACCACGGTCATCAGCGCGGTGCCCGAATCGGTGCGCAGCACACTGCCCGTGGTGAGGAAGATATTGCGCTGCGCGGTGATCGTGGCCTGCGCGCTGTAGCGGTCGGTGTGGTCGGCGGCGGAATACAGCAGGCAGTCGACGGCCTGGTTACCGTGCAGGTCGATGATGTCGAGACGCTCCCCGGCCCGGACGATCGCCGACCACGGCGCGCGGGCCGGTACGGTTTCGTCGAGGACGACGGTCGCTGTCGCGGCGTTGCTCATATCCACTCCTGTCGAGTCCGGGCGGCCGACCAGGCCTGTTCGGTGTTGTCCACGGCGCGCCGGTATTCCGGATCGCTGTTGAGCGCGGTCACGTCGATGTGGTCACCCGGCCAGGCGACCAGGTCGAGATCGGTGACCGGCGCGTCGTCCAGGGGATGAGCGGTATTGACCACCAGCACCGTGACCGGCAGCTGGATCAGTAGTTCGAGGTAGCCGCCCGCACCGGCGGAACCGGTGGCCGCGAGGGCGCCGTCGGCGCCGACGCGGACTCCCCGGAACAGCGCGAGGGTGGGACCGATATCGCGGGCGGTGAGGTCGTGTTTCATGGCGGCGCGCGCCAGGAGTTCGCGGCCCTGCGGTCCGGCACCGCACAGCGCGTCGTGCCGGCCCGACGTATCGGCGACGACGGTGGCCAGTACCCGGCCCTGGTCGGAGAGCAGCGGGTGTCCGTCACCCAGGTAGGCCTGCCACGGGACCTTGACGGTATCGGCGATATTCAGGCGCTCCCACGGGGCTTCGGCGCGCAGCAGGAACAGATGGGCGCAGGCCGCGCCGTGCGGGTCCGCGATCCGCAGCCGGGTGCCGCGACCCAGCACGGTGCCGAGGTAACCCTCGGCCGGGAGGCGGACGGTCCAGGTGGTGTCGGCGGCGGTGATGCCTTCGGGCAGGTCCGGTTCGGCGGTGGCCGTGGCCTGGGCGCGGGCGTGTTCGCGGGCGCCGGCCGTCGAGGAGGTGGTGGAGGTCATCGTCTTTCCTTGCTCGTCGGTGGGCAGGGTTTCGGTGGGCAGCGGGTGCGCCGGTGCGGGCCGATCAGCCGTGCTGGACGATCGGTGCCGCCGCCGGTTCGGGAAGGGCGGCCGGACCGGCGAGTTCCGTTGCGGTGGTGTCGGTAACGGTGGGTTTCGTGGTGGCGGGCCCCGTCTCGGCGGGGCGCGGCGGCCGCACGGCGAGGGTCACCAGGAAGGCCACCAGTGAGGCCAGGAAGCCCAGGAAGGTGGGCCAGCCGTCGAATCCGGGACCGATCAGCGAATTATCGATGTACAGCACGGTGTTGGGGACGCCGTACATGGTCGGCGTGAGGGCGAACAGCACCAGCCGGACACCGAGCCCGGCCACCATCGCCGCCACCGCCGCCGCGGTGGTGATCCGCTTGGTGAGGTGGGCGGCCACGAACGGCACGATCAGCCCGGCCAGCATCAGATCGAAGGCGAGGGTGAGCAGGATTCCGGTCTGCGGCACCTCGATCGCGAAGAAGATCGCGACCGCCGCGACCGGGATCATGGTGAGCCGGACGTCGCGCAGCAGGGTGTCGCGCCCGGCGGCGTCGGTGCGTTCGGTGCGGCCGGCGATATTGCGGGTGGCCACGGCCGCGGTTCCGAGGATCGCGCCGTTGGCGGTGGAGCAGGAGGCGGCGACGATCGCCGAGAGCACCAGGATCGCGAGTCCGGCGGGCGCGTGTTCGTCGAGCAGGGCCAGCAGCCGCGGGCCGCCGTCGGCGTCGACGATATCCGTGGTGGCCAGGGCGACCAGCGCGTACGGGATACCCACCACCGCGGTGCCGGCGGCGCCCACGAAGCAGGCGCGCCGGGCGATCTCGGGGGAGCGGGCCGAGAAGATCCGCTGCATGAAGTCGATGGCGACGATATCGCCGATACCGAGGGCGATGAGGGTGGCCCAGTTGATGGCCGCGCCTTCGGAGGTGTTGCTCAGCTGACCGAGGTCGAAGGGACCCATCCCGTCGGGAATATTGATTCCGTAGGTCGATCCCACCCAGATCAGCAGCGCGAGCGAGCCGATGACGGTGATCACCATCTGGGCCAGCGCCGTATAGGCGTCGCTGAACATTCCGCCGGTGACGGTGTAGGTCAGCACGATCGCCACGATGAGCAGGACCCCCGCGGTGTAGGGGATGCCGAGGAAGCGCTCGAACAGATAGCCGCCCGCGACCAGATTGCCCGCCAGCAGGATGCAGAAGCTGAAGATCATCAGCAGGGAGGCGGCCAGTTCGACGCCGCGCCCGTATTTGATCCGGTAGAAGTCCGGCAGCGTCAGCAGGCCCATCCGGTTCATCGGCTTCGCGAAGAAGATCCCGGTGAGCAGCAGGCACAGTCCGAGGCCGAGCGGTAGCGAGGCGCCGGCCCAGAAGCCCAGGGATCCGGACAGATCGGTATTGCCCAGGGTGGCATTGGAATCGACGGCCTGGCCCATGAGCCCCGCCGCGACCAGTGGTAGGCCCAGGGATCGTCCGGCGACGAGGAAGTTGACGCTGTCTCCGTCCACTTTGCGTGAAACCAGCAGGCCGATGCCGATTACCGCGAACACGCTGATCGCGATTCCGAGAATGATCATGGCCGTGGGCCCTTCATCCGACACGAATATCTGTCGACTGAAAGTTTTCCTGGGCGGGAAGACGCCGTGGTGACGGCGATGTATCCGTATCGGGATCGCGCGTAACGTCTGCGTTGCCGATATTTCTGTCAAGTGACAGAAATATCTCCGGAGGGCTCCGCCTGTCTGTCGGGGACAATGGCAGGTATGACCCAACTCGGTCCGGGCCGGCCGCGCCTCGAGCCGCGGCGCCGTCAGGGGCACACGCCGCGTGCCGAAATCCTCGACGCCGCCGCCGAACTCTTCACCACCAAGGGCTACGGCAACACCTCCACCCGGGCGATCGCCGAGGCGGTGGGGATCCGCCAGGCCTCGCTGTACCACCACTTCGCGGCCAAGGACGATATTCTCGACGCCCTGCTCGGCGAGACCATCGCGGCGGCGGTGGAACTCGCCGGACTGCTGCGTGGGCGTCCCGAACCGGCCGCGGTCCGGTTGTACGCGCTGGCCCGCTTCGATCTGGAACAGCTGTGCGCCGCGCGGTGGAATATCGGGGCCCTCTATTTTCTGCCCGAATTGCGCGGCGACCGGTTCGCGCGGTTCCGGTTGCGTCGCGACCACCTGCGGGAGGGTTATGAGGCGCTGGCGGCCGGGGCGGTGGCCGAGGCCGGGGTCGCCGGCGTTCCCGGCGCCGAGGTGCTGCCGTTCCGCCTGGTGGAAACCGTGATCAATATTCGCACCGACCAGGGCGAGGTATCCGCCGACGCGCGGCGGGCGATCGCCGATGCCGGGTTGCGGTCGCTGGGGTGGCAGGGCGATCTCGGGACCCTGGCCGCCGAAGCGGACGCGCTGACCGCCGCGGTCCGCGAACAGGGCGCCACGGGGTAGCTGGAGGGGCTCGCGAAACTAGAACGTGTTGTAATTCACGGACGGGTTCGCGTGAGAGGAGTCGAGACCGTGTTCGCGTTCTTCACCAAGGAGGGTGCGCAGTACCTGCCCACCCCGATCGCCATGTCGAGCTGGAGCCCGACCCAGGTCAGCGGGCCCGCCATCTGCGGACTGCTGGCCCGCGAGCTCGATACCCGCTCGCCCGGCCCGGAATTCGTCCCGGCCCGCTTCACCGTCGATCTGTTCCGTCCGGTCGGCGACGATCCCGCCACGCTGCGCAGCACGGTGGTGCGCGAGGGTAAGCGGATCTGTGTCGCCGACGCCGAGTTGCTACAGCGCGGCGAGGTGCATTCCCGGGCGACCGTGGTGTATCTGCGCACCGGCGAAACTCCCGAGGGGCAGCTGTGGCAGCCCGGGCGCGAGCTGCCGGTGCCCGACACCCCCGATACCGAAACGGGTGCGCACCCGCTGTTCAAAAGTGGGGACGGGGCCTGGACCAAGGATTTCGCCGCCACCCAGAACGGTGCGCGCAAGGCGATGTGGCAGAACATGCTGCCGGTGGTCGCCGGCGAGCCCGTGACCCCGTTCCAGCGCGCCGGTATGGCCGCCGACGCCGCGAGTCTCATGTCGAACTGGGGTACCGCCGGTATCGGCTATATCAACTCGGATGTGACCCTGACCCTGGCCCGGCTGCCCGAAGGGCCGGGGATCGGACTGATCGCGCAGGATGAGGTGGCCGCCGCGGGTATTTCGGTCGGAGCGGTCACCGTCTACGACCGCTCCGGCGCGCTGGGTGCGGCGGTGGTGACCGCGCTGTCCAATGCGCGGCGCCAGGTCGATATGCGACGCTACTGACCTCCGGTCACGGCGTAACTGACCTGCGGTGACGGCGTTACCGACCTCCGGTCACGGCCGCGCCTCGGTGGGGGAGGGTCGCGGCCACGGGCGCGCCTCCCGGACCTCGAGATCGGTGTTGAAGCGCTGGAGGTAGGCCGCGAAAGTCTGTACGTCCTCCGCGGTCCACTCGTGCAGTACCCGGTCCAGCGCGCTGACGTAGTAGTCCCGGTCGGCACGGACGCGCCGCTCGCCCTCCTCGGTGATGCGGAATTTGCGTGCTACGCCGCCGCCGGGATCGGGGATGCGTTCGACCAGGTCGGCTTTCATCATGGCCGCGGTCTGCCGGTGCACGGTCGAGGCGTCCAGGCCGAACGCGTCGCTGAGTTCGCCGATGGACATGGGGCCTTCGATACCGAGACGCCGGAGCACCAGATAGGCGCTGCGTTCGAGGTGGTCGGGCCGGCGCAGGTGGGCATTGAGGCTGTGCCGGCCCAGCAGCATGGTCTCGAATTCGATGCGTTCGGTCTGCTTTTCCATGGCGGGTGTCCTGCTCGTTTCGTCGACCCGGACAGCTCGCAAGCCGTCCCGCGAGTCGTTATACCATGCGCCCGGAACTGTGTTGCATCCTACATATTATATGTATGGTGCAATACGCCGGGAGCGTGCATCGACGCGCGTCGTGTACCGCCGCGGCCGGTCGCCCGGGCCGGTCACCGCACGTCACCGGGCCCGCCGCCGGACGAGGAACGCGGCGGCGCGGGTCGCCGTCTCGGGTCCGGATCCGGGTTTCCGGCCGAGCCCGAAATGTCCGCGGAGACGCGGCGCGCCCAGGGGTCGTTCCGTGTTCGGCGCGTCGCACATGGGTGGGCGGGGTACGGTTTTTCCCGGAACATCCCGTTCGGTGGCGTTGTCGCGATACCCCGAGAATTCGGATTTCGACCGGTCCTCGCAGGTCGCGATGCCCCGCCGGGCACAGTGCGATCTGAAAGGACTCGTCCATGGCGATCGACACCGGCGGAGTCTCCCCGGCGCGCGACAGCGGTCTGCCGGGCAGACCGGGAGGCAGACGGTCGGGGCGCCGCCTCGATTGGCTGGTCTTCGGGATCACCTCGGTCGGGGCGGTGGCCTTCGTCCTGTGGGGGATCCTCGACCAGGAGAGCCTGGCCCGGGTGGCCTCCAACGCCCAGACCTGGGTGATCACCAATACCGGCTGGATGTTCGTCCTGGTGGCGACCTCGTTCGTCGTCTATGTGGTGTGGCTGGCATTGAGCCGCTACGGCAAGATCCCGCTCGGTGCCGACGACGAGACGCCCGAGTTCCGGACGGTGTCCTGGATCGCCATGATGTTCAGCGCCGGTATGGGCATCGGCCTGATGTTCTGGGGTGTGGCCGAACCGCTCACGCATTTCACCTCCCCGCCGCCGGGCACCGCCGAAGCCGAGAGCCCGCAGGCGGCCGAGGTCGCGATGGAGACCACGCTGTTCCACTGGACCCTGCACCCGTGGGCCATCTACGCGGTCGCGGGTCTCGCCATCGCCTACAGCACCTTCCGGCGGGGGCGTTCGCAGCTGTTCTCCTCGGTGTTCCGTCCGCTGCTCGGCCGCAACGCGGAGGGGGTGGGCGGCAAGGCGATCGACATCATGGCGATTTTCGCGACGCTGTTCGGGTCGGCCGCCTCGCTCGGGCTCGGGGCGCTGCAGATCGGCGCCGGGTTCGAATTCAACGGCTGGGTGGACGCCGTGGGCAAGGTCGGGCTGGTGCTGGTGATCACCGGACTCACCATCGCGTTCGTGCTGTCCGCGGTCTCCGGAATCGCCCGTGGCATCCAGTGGCTGTCGAATATCAACATGGTGCTCGCGGTGACCCTGGCGGTTTTCGTCTTCGTCGCCGGACCCACCCTGTTCATGCTGAACTTCCTGCCCACCGCGCTCGGTGACTATATCGGCGACCTGCCGACCATGGCCTCGCGTACCGGCATCGCCGGGGGCGAGGAGATGGAGAAGTGGCTGTCGCAGTGGACCATCTTCTACTGGGCGTGGTGGATCTCGTGGACCCCCTTCGTGGGCATGTTCATCGCGCGGATCAGCCGCGGTCGCACCATCCGCCAGTTCGTCGCGGGCGTGCTGCTGGTGCCGAGCCTGGTGAGCCTGGTGTGGTTCGTGATCTTCGGCGGCGCGGCCATCCGGCAGCAGACCGATACCCACGACCTCACCGAGGCCGACGGCAGCGTGAACCCCGATTTCGCACTGTTCCACCTGCTCGACGAGTATCCGCTGACCTCGATCACGACCGTCCTGGTGATGATCCTGGTGGGAATCTTCTTCGTCTCCGGTGCGGATGCGGCGTCGATCGTGATGGGAACGCTGTCCGAGCGCGGGAGTATCGAACCGTCCCGGCTCACCGTGATCTTCTGGGGTACGGCCACCGGCGCCGTCGCGGCGATCATGCTGGTGATCGCCGATTCGAATGATTTAGGCGGGGCGCTCACCGGACTACAGGCGCTCACCACGGTGGTCTCGCTGCCCTTCATGGTCGTGATGGTGATGATGTGCGTCTCGCTGTACCGCGATGTCCGCAGCGACCCGATCATCGTCCGCGCCAACCTGGGCGTGGAACTGGTCGAGGGCGCGGTACTGCAGGGTGTGGAGCGGCACGAGGGCGAATTCGAACTCGTCACCTCACCGATCGAGGAGGTCGCGGCGGTCGAGGTCGACACCACGAAGGTGCGGCGCGACTGACAACGGCGTCGCGTGAACCGGCCCATCCGCGGATCGCGGACGGGCCGGTTTCAGTAGCGGCGGCTCCGGAAATCCAGGCAGGCGCGGCCGGGTGCGGCGGCCGGTTGCGGCCGGGGCGCGCGGTTCTGGGTGGCCTCGATATAGATGGTCAGGCCGGTACTCAGCTTTCCGGCCAGCGCCTCGAGCTGATCGGGGGAGAGGGACTCGCCGAAGGCCGCCGCGGCGAGAAGTCGTTCCCGTACCTGTTCGAGGTTGAGCCTGGCGAATGGGATGGGGGCGAGTTCGGGCATGTGGGGTACCGTACCCGAATTCGAACATACTTTCGATAGCTGTGCGCCGGGTCTTCCGGCGATCGGCCGCGGGCCGGTCGCCATCGGTCAGCGGGTGGCGTCCGGTGGCGGCGGGCCGGCGAACGCACCGGCCTGTGCGGCCAGTGCGGCGGTACCGGCCGCTCGATCCGGGAGCCGCGGGTCCGGTGGGGTACGCAGTAGTGCCAGTTCGTGATACAGCGGTGCGGTCGCGGCGATGAGCAGCGCGCGGGCGTCGACGGGGGGTGCGATCTCACCGCGCCGGATCGCTCGTTCGACGATGATCTCGGACTGGAGGTAGCGGTCCTCCCACAGCCGCCGCAGGGAGCGGGCGGCCTCCTCCGAGCGGAACGAGACCGCGATCAGTGCCGCCGCGATCGACGGCTCCTCGGTCAGTGAATCCTGGATCTCGTGATTGAGTACGGCCAGGTCGCCGCGTAGGGATCCCGTATCGCGGGGGTGCCAGTCGATATCGGCGGCCGCGGCCAGGACGTCGGTGATGAGGCCGCCGACATCGTGCCAGCGGCGGTAGACGGTGGTGCGGTGGACCCCGGCCCGGGCGGCGACCGTATCCACGGTGAGGGCGTCGTAACCGTGCTCGGTCAGTTCCGCGTGTACGGCGTCGAGTACCTGGGTGCGGATACGGGCGGTCCGGCCACCCGGTCGCGGTGCCGGGCGCGGGGGGCCGTCCGGGGGTGGGGAGGTCATAGGTGGTGATCCTGTTGCTCGCGAAGACGTGGTGTGGCACCATGCTAATGCAACAGTAGTCGCACTAGTGAGGTGGCCGATGCTCATTCGAAGCGTTCATCCCGTCCTGCGGTCCGGTCGGATCGTGTCGAACTCGAATGCTTCGGAGAGTGTCCATGCCCACCCAGATCACCGCGCTCGCGGTCGGCAAATCCTTCGACGGACGGCCTGTTCTCGATGAGGTGACGTGTTCGCTCGCCGCGGGTGAGCGGACCGGAATCATCGGCGAGAACGGATCCGGCAAATCCACCCTGCTGCGCCTCCTCGCCGGGCGCGAGCGGCCCGATCGGGGCCGGATCGTCGTCCAGGCCACCGGCGGGATCGGCTACCTCGCCCAGGAAGAGGAGCTGCCATCCGGGATGACGGTCCAGCAGGTCGTCGACCGGGCGCTGCATGAGCTGCGCGCCCTGGAGAACCGGATGCGCCACTTGGAGAACGCGATGGCCGCCGGCGACGAGACCGTGCTGACCGAATACGGCGAACTGACCGGCGTATTCGAGCTGCGCGGCGGATACGACGCCGACGCGCGGGTGGAACGGGCCCTGCACGGCCTCGGTCTGGGGCTGGTGGCTCGGGACCGCGCGGTCGGCGGGCTCTCCGGTGGCGAGCAGGTCCGGTTGCGGCTGGCCGCGGTACTGGCCGCCGGATCCGAGGTGCTGCTGCTGGACGAGCCGACCAACCACCTCGACGACGAGGCGCTGACCTGGCTGGAAAACCATCTGCGCACCCGTCGCGGTACGACGGTGACGGTTTCGCACGACCGGGTGTTCCTGGAGCGGGTGGCCACCTCGCTGCTGGAGGTCGACGCGGATCTGCGGCAAATCGTCCGCTACGGCAACGGCTACGCGGGTTTTCGTGCCGAGCGGTCCGCGGCCCGGCAGCGCTGGGCGCAGGACCGTGCGCAATGGGAAGCCGATATCGAGTCGCTCCGCGAGACCGTCGCCACCACGGCGCGGCGGGTCGCGCCGGGCCGGGCGATGAAGGACAACAACAAGATGGCCTACGACCGGGCGGGCGGCCGGGTGCAGCAATCGCTGGCGGGACGAGTCCGCAACGCCGAAGAACGATTGCGCCGCCTGCTCGCCGACCCGGTTCCGCCGCCACCGCAACCCCTGCGCTTCACACCGGCGTTGCGAACCGGTGAGGCCCACGGCACCGTGCTCGAGGCCCGCGATATCTCCGTCGAAGGCCGGCTCGCCCCGTCGAGTATCGGCCTCGCGCCGGGCGACCGCGTGTTGATCACCGGATCCAACGGCGCGGGTAAGACCACCTTGCTGCAAGTGCTCGCCGGCACCCTCGCACCGGACGGCGGCACCGTCACCCGGCGCGGGCGGGTCGGATATCTCGCCCAGGAGCCGCCGCCCGCCGAACCGGGGCAGACCCTGCGGGCCGCCTTCGCACGGGGCCGGGGCGGCGATATCGAACGGCATACCGAGCAACTGCTCTCGCTCGGGCTGTTCACCCGCGACCGGCTCGGCTCCCGCGTAGCGGAGCTGTCCACCGGGCAGCGGCAGCGGCTCGCCCTGGCACGACTGGTCTGCGAACCGTGGGAGGTACTGCTACTCGACGAGCCCACCAACCACCTCGCACCGGGGCTCGTCGAGGAGCTGGAAGCCGCCCTGGCCGACTATCGCGGCGCCCTCGTCGTCGTCAGCCACGACCGCCGGTTGCGGGCGCGCTGGCAGGGCTCCCGCCTCGAATTGCGGCCGCCCGCGCCCGCCCCGGCCCGCTGATACCCGTCCCCGCACCCGAAGGAGTCCCCGTGCCCGACCCCACCCCCACCCCCGCCGACCCGGCCGTCCTCCATCCGATGCCCGGACAGCCCCGGGTAGTGCTGTTGAAGCCCCTGGTCACCTCACCGTTGATCGAGGTCGGTGAGTTCTCCTACTACGACGACCCCGACGACGCGACCGCGTTCGAAACCCGGAACGTGCTGTACCACTACGGACCCGAGAAACTGATCATCGGCAAGTTCTGTGCGCTCGGCACCGGGGTGCGGTTCATCATGAACGGCGCGAACCACCGGATGGACGGCCCGTCGACCTTCCCGTTCCCCACCATGGGCGGATCCTGGTCGGAGCATTTCGATCTGCTCACCGATCTGCCGAATCGCGGTGACACCGTGGTCGGCAACGACGTCTGGTTCGGCCATGGGGCGACGGTGCTGCCCGGGGTTCGTATCGGGCACGGCGCGATCATCGGCGCCGGGTCCGTGGTCACCGCCGACGTACCCGATTACGGCATCGTCGGCGGCAATCCGGCCCGCCTGATCCGGACCCGCTACGACGAGCGGGATATCGCGCGGTTGCTGGCGGTGGCGTGGTGGGACTGGTCGCCGGCACATATCACCGCCCACGTGCGGACCATCATGTCGGGCAGTGTCGCCGACCTCGAGGCCGCCGCCCCGGATATCCGGGGTCGACCCTCGTGACCGCGGCCGTGTCCTGCGATCCGGACAGTCCGGCCGCGGAGTACCTGCGGGCGGGAGTCGGGATCGAGCCGCCCGGAGCCTGAGCGCGACAGTCGCGGGGGCGCGGTGAGCTGTCAAACTGGTGTGTATGACGAACGCCGCTCAGGACGACGTGGAGCACGAAGGCCGGACCGTGGGTGTGACGGCAGCACTGCTGGGGGTCACGGTGCGCGCACTGCACCACTGGGATGAGATCGGGCTGGTCCGTGCCTCGGCGCGGACCTCCGGGGGCTACCGGCTCTACACCGGTGGCGATATCTCCCGGGCGCGGCGCGTGCTCGTATACCGGGAACTGGGGGTGGCGCTCGACGAAATCGGTCAGCTGCTCGACGCTCCCGCGTCGGCGACCGACTCGCTGCGCCGCCAGCGCGACCGTGTCCGCGCGTATGCCGCCCGGCTGAACCGGACCGCCGAGGCCTTGGATCGCCTGATCTCGGCCCGGGAGGAGGGCCTCCTGCTGTCCGACGAGGAGCAGGTCGAAATCTTCGGGGAGCGATGGCAACCCGACCATGTCGACGAGGCGCGGGAGCGCTGGGGCGATACCGGGCAGTGGGCGGAATACGCGGAACGCAGCGCCGATCGGACGGCCGAGGACTGGCGGCGGATCGCCGCCGACGTCCGGGCCCTCGAAGCGGATATGGCGGCCGCGCATCGCGGCGGGATATCACCCGGTAGCGACGTGGCGGGGGAGTTGGCCGAGCGGCACCGTGTCTCGATGGACGTGTACTTCGACTGCAGCCACGAGATGCATGTGTGTCTCGGCCGCGGTTACGTCGCCGATCCCCGGTTCATCGACTATTACGACGAGATCGAACCCGGACTGGCCCATTGGCTGCGCGACGCCATCGAGGCGAACGCGCGAGCCCACGGGGTCGATCCGTCCGCGGCGACCTGGAACTGATCGCGGCGGCCGGCTCAGCCGATGACGGCGTTCATGATGGTGCCGGCGCTGGTGGCGATCACACCGCCGATCATGGCTCCGGCCACCATCTTCGGCGATTCCAGCCCGCCGCCCGACCATTTCTCCCAGGCGAACCTGCCGCCGGCGTAGATGATCGCGCAGATCCCGGCCAGCAGGACGAACCAGGTGAGATACCGGACCAGTTGCAGGAATTTATCGGAGATGGGTGGCGCTTCGGGGGTGGGATTGCCGATTTGCGCCAGCGTATCGGTCACGGCGGCCAGTATCATCTCGCAGCTCACTTGGGTATTCGGGGCGGGCGGGAAACGCACTCGCATCGTAACCGCTCGCCGGGACGGTCGCAGTAATCCCAGCTCCGGGCCGGGATTCGGGTCACCAGCGGTTATAGCGTGAAAGCCGCTGCGCGGCAAGAACTTGCATCGTGGCGCCACCGGTCTGGATGATGGAGGCGGGGCCGTGCGCCCCGCAGGTTGTCGGCGAGGGAGCAGACGGTGAGCATCATCGCGGCGTCATTCATGGACGCAGTTTCGGTATACGCACAGGTCACGGATCCCACCCCGGAGCCGCCACCACTGGCGGACAAGATCATGCAATTCGTCCGGTACGCGACCTGGCTCGCGATTCTCTCGGGAATCGTCAGCATCGTCTACGCGGGCGGGCGATTCGCCTGGGAGAAGTGGTCGGGCAGCGGCCTGCAGTCGCCGAAGATGGTGGCCGGAGCCATGATCGGCGGGGTCGTCGCGACCAGTGCGGGCACCATCATGAATACCGTTCTCGAGATCTGAGAACGGCCACGCCGACCGCGTCGGCAACCCTCCGGCTACCTCGGGGCGTATCCTGCCATCAGTCCTTCGACACGCGATGATCAGGGAGTATGCCAATGGGCGAGGCCCGGGCCGCGGCAACCGGCGATCCCATGCGGGCGCCGGAAGCCGACCGTCTCCGATTGACCCGGCGCTCGATGCTGGGTCTGCTCGCGATGGCGGGACTGACGGCCTGCGGGGGAGGCGACGAGGACAGTGATATCCCTCCGTCGGGGAGCCCGGCCGATCGGCGTGAGGTCGCCAGCGATGCCTATGTCTTCGGGTATCCGCTCGTCCTGCTGGATATGATCCGGGACCGGGCGCTCGAATACGCGGCACCCAACCGCTTCCAGCACACCTCCTCGCTGCCCGCCGCCAGCCAGCGCACCGTCCCCCGCATCGATCTGGACAACTTGTACTCGGTGGGCTGGCTGGACCTGCGTGACGAACCGGTCCTGTTCCGGGTGCCCGAGATCGGGGAAGACCGCCGCTGGGCGATGCAGGTTCTGGATGCCTGGACCAATACCGTGTCCTCGCCGAACAGTGTGCACCCGGAGACCGAGCCGGACGCGGATCCGCCGTTCACCTATGCCGTCACGGGTCCGGGCTGGTCGGGGAGGCTTCCGGAAGGGGTCGTCGAAATCCCGGTTCCCACTTCGGATGCCTGGTTGTACGGGCGGATCGAGGTCCGTGGTCCGTCCGATGTGCCCGCCGTCCGGCAGATCCAGTCGCAGTTGCGGCTTTCGGCGCTGAGCGCGTGGAACACACCGGCCGCCGCGGAATCCGATTCGATACCGGAGAATCAGGACTGGTCCGAGTCGGCCACCCAGAACCGGGTCGAACAGTTGCCCGTCCGGGATTTCTACCAGCGGATATGCGATTCGATGGTGGATAATCCACCCGCTCCGGCCGACGAACCCTCGATGCGGCGATTCGCGACGATCGGGATCCGGCCCGGAGGGAAGCCGCAGGGAGTGAGCACCGGTGAGCTGGAGGCCGGGGCGGATGCCGCGAGGAAGAAGATTCTCGCCTACGTGGACCCCTCCAGCCAGCAGCGCAACGGCTGGGTGCTCGACACCAATATCGGCAGGTACGGCACCAACTACCTGCTCCGCGCGGCGACCGCCTACCGGGGGGTCGGCGCGAACCTGTCGGTGGTGGTCGTATACCCGGCGCTGTTCGACGAGGCCGACGACAACGGCAACCCGTTGAATTTCGTCCTCCGATTCGATCCGGGACAGGCCCCGCCGGTGGCCACCTTCTGGTCGCTCACGGCCTACGATTCGCACGGCTTCCTCGTGCAGAACCCGGCCGGAATCCAGACCGTCGGTCACTGGGAGGCGCCGGAGCTCGCACCCGACGGGGCGCTCGAGATCGCGGTACAGGCCGCCGATCCGGGTTCGCAGGTTCCGCGGACCAACTGGCTGCCGATACCGGAGCGGGGACAGTTCTCCCTGCTGCTGCGCATGTACAACCCGGAACCGCGGGTGCTGGAAGGGCAGTGGTACCCGCCGCCGCTGGTACCTCGCTGACCCCTCGCTGGTTCAGATATTCGCGCCCTTGTCGCGGTTGCAGCCGCGGCACAGGATCTGGAGGTTCGCGGCGCTGGTGGCGCCGCCCCGGCTGAGCGGAATGATGTGGTCGAACTCCAGGTAGTGGCTGTCCCCGCATTCCACGCAGCGCCCGCCGTCACGCTGCCACACCTGCGCCTTCACCTCCTGCGGGATACTGCGCGAATCCCGCTGCCCGGGTGCCAGCACCAACCGTTTGGCGATCCGTAGCGCCCCTTCCAGCGCGGCGGCGAGATAGTCCGGGTCGGGCGCGGCGAACAGGGCGCCGCCGCGCGCCGACGTCGCCGCGACCACGACGGTGCCGTGTTCTGCCGCCACCGAGACGATCCGCGACCACGGGATCTCCACCCCGGCGCCCGGACCGACGAACCGTAGCTTCTTGGTGCTCACGATCAACCGGCCGTCGGTGTGTTTGGGGCCGCGGGCCAGCTCCCGGATATGGGTGGCATCGATATCGAGGTAGACCAGTTCCTCGGCATCCAGATGCAGATCCGGGGTGTGTATCGAGGGCAACTCGCCCTCGCGCAACCGCGAGAGTTCCCGGCCGCGCGCCATCCGGGCCCGTAATTCGCCGATCATCGGGCCGGACAGTGCCAGCTCGGTGATCGCGTGCTCGACCTCGTCGAACTCCTCGGCCGAGATCTGCCCGTCGGCGAAAGCGAAGGCCACCCGCCGCTCCACATACTGCAGGGCCTCCGGTTGCAGGGCGGCGCGGGCGGCCGCGGCGTCGATCCGCTGATAACGCAGCGACGCCCACAGCTCCTCCCAGTCGGCGCCGCGCGGTCCGGGCCCGCTCAGCACCCGCGCCGCGCGGGTATGCCAGTGCACGAGGAATTCCTCGATCTGCGCGGTGCACGCCGCGCACGGATGATGCCCGCCGAGCATCCGCCGCCGGCGGCGGGCGCCGCACCGGTCGCAGTCGTGCGGATGCGGGCGCGCCGACGGCCGCGATTCGGCGGTCCAGTGTTCGCCGTCCCACCACCGCAGCACGGTGGGATCCTCGGGGTCGCGATACCAATCGGCGCGCCCGGAGCCCGGCGGCGGGATCCGGGCCGGCTGCGACCCGGTGACCCGGCGCAGGGACACCGTGCCCGGCGTATGCCGGGTGGGCCGGTCGCCGGCGAAGCGGTCCCAGGGCGCGGCGACTCTGGGCGACTCGTCGAGGCGGTAGTGGGCGTTGCCCGGATGCATATCGGCGCGCCGGCGCGCGGTATCGGTCGCCGGCTCCTGTGCGGAATGAGGTGCGGGCTCGCGCGCGGATCGGGTCGCCGGCTCCCGCGCGTACTCGGTCGCCGGCTCGCGCGCGGAATGAGTCGCGGGCTCCTGTGCGGAATGAGTCGCGGGCTCCCGCGCGTAGTCGGCCGCCGGCTCCCGTGCGACGACGGTGCGGGCCGTGAGCCCCTCGAGTGGGTCCCGGGCAACGCTGTCCGCCCCCCGTGCAGTGGGCGGCTGGTTCCGGTGGTCCGGATCGCCGCGGTGTGCGGACCCGGTCGCCGCCGATCCGGCGAGAACGGCGGTCTCCTGGTCCACGGTCTCCGCCGCGGCCGCCCGCGCGGCGCTCCCGTTCGGTCGCTGCCGCACCGGGGTCGCGTCTACTCGCCGGGCCCGCCGCGCGTTCTCCGGGGGATCGCGGCGGGGCGAGCCGTCGTCGACCTCGATACCGAACTCGGTGATCAGGCCCGCCATACCGGTGGCCCAGCCCTGGCCGACCGCCCGGAACCGCCAGCCGTCGTCCCGGCGGTAGAACTCGCCGAACATCATGGCCGACACCGATTCCGAATCGTCGACCGTGTACACCGCGACCGGTCCGTCGACTGCGTGCACAGTGACGCGCAGCTCACCGACCTGCGCGAAGGTCGCCTCCTCCAGCGATCCCGAGACCACGATCCGCTCCACCTCGGATTCGGTGCGCGGCAGCGAGACGCTCAGCCGCGCCGTACCGGGCGCCGGATCCTGGTCCAGGGTGACCGCCTGGGAGATATGGCGCGGCGCGTTGTAGAACACGAGATCCCGGTCGCCGCGTACCGACCCGTCCGCGTCCAGCAGCAGGGCGTGCGCGTCCACCGCATGCTCGGACCGCCAGGAAATCACCACGGCCAGTAGAGATGTCGGTATCGGCGTATGGGCGCCCTTGCTCAGTTCCATCGCCGTGGAACTATGCCACGTGCCGCCGACACGCCCGCAGGCGCGCAGGTCATCGAGTTATTCGGGGTGGATGCGGCAGAGTTGTGCCATGACCGATCCGGGGCAGCCGGGGGCGAAGAGACCGGCGGGCAGAGCGGGCGCGCGCCGGGTGCCCACTCCCGCCGATGTGCTCGCCGCCGCCCAGTCCGCGGTGGACGCCGCGCAGTCGGCCGCGGGGCAGGCATTCGAGGCCGCCCAGCTGACTGCCGGGACGGCCTTCGATACGGCGGTGCGGTTGCCCCCGGCCTCGGCCCAGCTCGCGGCCCAGCTGCCCGAACTGCTGGACAACCTGTCCAGCGCCATCGACCGGCTCAACGCCACCGTCGATCGCCTGGACCGCACCCTGGCCCTGGCCGACCCCGCCTTCGCCGCCTACGACCGGCTGCTGCCCCGGCTGGAGGCGTTGATCGCACTGGGGGAGGACCTGTTCGGCGCCCTGTCCCGGTTGCCCGGAGTGGGCAGGCTGGGCCGGTTGGCCGGATTGTCGGCGCCGGAACCGCCCCCCGAACCGGATCCCGCCCCGCCCCGCAAACGTCCACGGCGCCGATCCTGACCCGCACCCGCCGGTGCCGGTTGTGACCTGCATCCGCCGGTGCCGATCGTGACTCTCGCGGGTCGGCGATTCCGGAGGGTCAGTGCGGATCGAGCGTGCTGCCGTTGTACGGGGAATCGTGGGCGGTGCCGTCGTGCACCGGCCGGACCCGCACCTGCTCGTCGTCGAAGGTGATCTGGGCGTTCCTGCTGGCGCTGAGCAGGATCAGCACCAGCTGGTCGGCGATCCGCTCGGCGATCTCGCCGGTCGGATAGCGCCCGAGCACCCGGATACTCGGGCCGACCGTGCCGGTACCCCGGTCGTAGTCCCAGTTCCCGCTGCCGGTGGTCACCGCGAGCCGGGCGACGACCTCGACGGCGCCCGACCCATCGTGCGGCCCGCGTTCGCGCACCGGTTCGGCGCCGATCTCGATGATCTGGTCGGCCCGAAGCCAGTTCCCGCCATGTGTTTTCACCCAGAGCTGTGCCATCGCTCCATTGTCGCGCCGTTCGCGGTATCGGGCCGCGCGTTTCCCGCCGCCGGTTCCCGGCCCGCGGGCGCGGCGGTGTTCATCCGGCCGCCGGTACCTGCGCCGCCGGTAGTGCCGGATCGGGCGTCAGGGCCCGGAACACCGCACCGGCCTTGAGCAGCATCTCGTCGTATTCGGCCTGGTCCACCGAATCCAGGACGATCGCGCCGCCCGCCCCGATCTGCCATTCACCGCGGTAGCGGACCGCGGTGCGGATCACGATATTGAGATCGGCGGTGCCGCCCAGGCCCAGGAAACCGATCGTCCCCGAATACACACCGCGGGCACGGGTTTCGAGTGCGTCGATGATCTCCATGGTGCGCAGTTTGGGCGCCCCGGTCATGGAACCGCCCGGGAAACAGGCGCGCAGACAGTCCACCACCCCGATATCGGCGCGCAGCACACCGCGCACGGTCGAGACCAGCTGGTGCACCGTCGAATAGCTTTCCGTCGCCAGCAGCCGGTGCACCCGCACGCTGCCGGTTTCGCAGACCCGGCCCAGGTCGTTGCGCAGCAGGTCCACGATCATCACGTTCTCCGCGCGGGTTTTCGGGTCCTCGGTGAGCGCGCGCCGCAACCGGTCGTCCACCTCGGGGTCGGGGTCGCGCCGGGCGGTGCCCTTGATGGGTTTCGTCTCGACGCCGCGATGCCGGTCGACCTTGAGGAACCGTTCGGGAGAGGAGCAGGCGATCTCGAGGTCGCCGAACCGCAGGTAGGCGGAATAGGGGGCGGGGTTGGCGCGGCGCAGTGTCCGGTAGACATCCAGGCCGCCGGTGGTGGCGGGGACGGTGAGCTGATCGGTCAGCGTGATTTCATACGATTCGCCGGCCTGCAGGGCCCGCCGGCATGCGGCGATATCACGCAGGTACTGCGCGCGGCCGCGGACGAGATGTTCCGCGAGGTGGGCGCCGTCGAGGTCGACGGTGATCGGCGGCGGGTCGGTCCAGGTGGGAACCGCGTCCAGGATCTCCGCGGTGGTGCGCAGCCAGGCGGCGCTCGCCCGCGCGGCTGCGGTGCCGGATCCGGTCAACGCGAGCAGATGGGTGCGCCCGGCCAGGTGGTCGACCACCACCAGCCGGTCGGCGAAAAGCCATTGCGCGTCGGGTGCGGGCGCCCGGTGCACGGCGGCGCCACCGCAGTCGGCCTTGACCTCGTAGCCCAGATAACCGACATAACCCCCGCAGAAATCGAAGGGCAGACCCTCGACCGGCGGTACGGATCTGGTCCGCAGCTCTGTGTCCAGGTAATCCAGGATCGTGCCGGGGACGGTGCGCGACCGGCCGCCGGCAGCGGTCACGGTGACGCTTCCGCTGCCCACCCGGTAACGCACCACCTCCGCCAGTGGCCCGGTGGTGTCGCCGAGGAACGAGAAGCGGTCGAGTCCCGGCTCCACATGCTCACTGTCCAGCCAGAACGCGGTGGCCGACGCGCCGTACAGCCGGAGGAAGGCGGACTCGGTGTCGACAGCGCGCTCGAGTATCCGGTGCTGGAGCGTGAGAGAGAAGGACATCGTGGTCAGAACCCTACGCCCGGCCCGGACCTTGAACTGTTGTCGGTTGCCCGCAGTTTGACTGTGCGGGTGGGGCACAATGTCAGGCATGTCTGTTGCGCAGCCGGTAGGCGTGGATCGCGAGCACGTCGACTTCACCGTGGTCGGGAACTGGATGGATGAGCACGGGCTCTCCGGTGGTGAGTTCCGGGATGTGAAGACTCTCGGTGGCGGGACGCAGAACATCATGCTGCGTTTCACCCGGGACGGCCGGGACTACGTCCTGCGCCGCGGCCCGGCGCATCTACGCCCGAAGAGCAACGAGGTCATCCGGCGTGAGGCCCGGCTGCTGGGTGCCCTGTCGGGCACCGAGGTGCGCGCGCCCCGGGTGATCGCCGCCGAGCCGGACGAATCGGTGCTGGGCGCGGTGTTCTACCTGATGGAGCCGATCGACGGCTACAACCCGCAGACCGAGCTGCCGCAGCGTTTCGCCGACGACCCCGAGGCCCGGCGGCAGATGGGCCTGTCGGCGGTGGAGGCCATCGCCCGCCTGGGGGCCCTGGACTATCGGGCGCTGGGCCTGTCCGACTACGGCAAGCCGGAGGGCTTCCTGGAGCGTCAGGTCGGCCGCTGGCTGCACGAACTCGACTCGTACTCGGCGAACGCGGGCTATCCGGGACCGGAGATCCCCGGCCTGAACGACGTGGCCGACTGGCTCGAACGCAATCGGCCCGCCGAATGGACGCCGGGCATCCTGCACGGCGACTGCCATCTCGCCAACATCATGTTCTCCTATCACCAACCGGAGGTCGCGGCGCTGGTCGACTGGGAGATGTCGACCATCGGCGACCCCCTGCTGGACCTCGGCTGGCAGATCGCCACCCGGCCGGAACCGGGAACGTCCGGCGCGGCGCTCATCGGCAGACTCGGCGAGGCCGGTGGTCTGCCGTCGAGTGCGGAGATGATCGAGCACTACGGCAAGTTCTCCCAGCGCGACCTGAGCGCGGTCACCTGGTACACGGTGCTGGCGTGTTTCAAACTCGGCATCGTGCTCGAGGGCACCTACGCCCGCGCCTTCGCGGGGAAGGCGCCGAAGAAGGTCGGCGATTTCCTGCACGCGAATACGCTCGAACTGTTCGCGCGGGCACGCGGACTGATGGAGTAAGAACAGGTTTCACTCCCGCTTCGGGTTCGGGCGCGTCCGGTTCTCATCGCGCAGGGGTCGGGGCGTGGGCGCCGCGGTTGCCTTCGTCCGACCCGCTGTATCGGCATCGGCAGTGGAAGTGGACGATTCGAGCGGGTTCTCGGCAGCGGCCGGTGGCGGAGATTCGGGCGCCGGCCACCGCGCTGTGGTCGCTTGACCAGTTCCGCCGGAAAATCTTCCGCAACCCACTAGAACGTGTTCCAGTTGATGTCGTACTGTGGAGGCTGTCACATGAAAGCCCGCGCATGCGAGAGGTCGGACACGAATGAAGACGAAGGGCGCGATCCTGTGGGGGATCGACGAGCCGTGGTCCGTGGAGGAAATCGAACTCGGCGACCCGCGCGCCGGTGAGGTGCAGATCCAGCTGGAAACCGCTGGAATGTGCCATTCGGACCATCACATGGTCACCGGTGCCACCCCGATGCCGTCGTTCCCGGCCATGGGCGGTCACGAAGGTGCGGGCGTCATCACCAAACTCGGCCCGGGCACCCCGCCCGACCTGGCCGTCGGTGATCACGTGGTGCTGTCGTTCATCCCCGCCTGCGGCCGCTGTCCGGCCTGCGTATCGGGCAATATGGCGCTGTGCGACCTCGGGATGGGCCTGCTGTCCGGGCAGTCCATCAGCGACGGCAGCTACCGCATCCAGGCCCGCGGCAAGGACGTCATCCCGATGTGCCTGCTCGGGACCTTCTCGCCGTATATGACGGTGCACTACAGCTCGGTGGTCAAAATCGACCCCGAGATCCCGTTCGAGGTCGCCTGCCTGGTCGGCTGCGGTGTGCCCACCGGCTTCGGCTCCTCCACTCACGTCGCCAACGTGATGCCCGGCGATACCGCCGCCATCGTCGGTATCGGCGGCGTCGGGATGAGCGCGCTGCAGGGCGCGGTGCTCTCCGGCGCGCAGAAGGTCGTCGCGATCGACCCGAATCCGTGGAAGCTGGAGCAGGCCAAGAAGTTCGGCGCCACCCACACCTATGCCAGCATGGGTGAGGCGATCATGCCGCTGATGGAGGCCACCGAGGGCCGGATGGCCGACAAGGTCATCCTGACCATGGGTGAGATGCAGGGCGAGTACATCGAAGAGGGCCTGATCCTCACCGCGAAGGCCGGCACCCTGGTCGTCACATCGATGGGCCGGATGGACGCCGCCGATGTGAAGATGAACAACTTCCTGCTCTGCATGCTGCAGAAGACGGTCAAGGGCTGCATCTTCGGCGGCGGCAACGCCCGCCAGGACATCCCGCGGTTGCTGTCCCTGTACAAGGCGGGTCAGCTGAACCTCGACGATATGGTCACCCGCAGCTACTCCCTGGAGGATGTGAACCAGGGGTACAAGGACATGCTGGACGGGAAGAACCTCCGCGGCATCATCAAGTACTCCGACGCGGATCGCTGACCGGGATTTCCCGATGGGTGGGCCCGCGATGGCGGGCCACCCGCCGGGTCGCCGTTCCGCGCGCGGACGGGCCCGGACACCCGCATCCCGGCGGGCGGGCGAGGCTCGGCCCGGTGATTACTTCGGTGCAGGATTCGGGCGGCTGCCGCGAGATCCGGCTCGTCTCGTACTGTCGGGGTGTGCGCGCATTCGAGCAGATCGAGCAATGGCCGGTACGGCACGCCGCCGCGGGCGTCGTCACCCGTGAAGGACGGCAATCGACCGGTGACGCCGGCCGGGTTTTCCGCCTCGCCTCGGTGACCAAACCCCTTGCCGCCTACGCGGTGCTGGTGGCCGTGGAGGAGGGCGCGATCGAACTCGATCAGCCCGCCGGGCCGCCCGGTTCGACCGTGCGGCATCTGCTGGCGCATACCGCCGGCGTCGCCTTCGATACCGCCGATATCCTCGCCGAGCCCGGCGCCCGCCGCATCTACTCGAGTGCCGGATTCGAGGTCCTGGCCGATTTCGTGGCCGCGAACACCGGGATCCCGTTCCCGCAGTACCTGCGGGAGGCCGTTTTCGAACCGCTCGGCATGACCGATTCCGAACTCACCGGCTCGGCCGGGCACGGCGCGCATTCCACCCTGGCGGACCTGTTGTCCTTCGCCGCCGAACTGCTCGCGCCGCGACTGATCTCCCCGCAGACCCATGCCGACGCGATCACCGTCCAATTCCCCGGCACCAACGGGGTGCTGCCCGGGTTCGGCTCGCAACGGCCCAACGACTGGGGTCTGGGTTTCGAGATCCGCGACAGCAAATCACCGCATTGGACCGGGTCCGCCAACTCGCCACGGACATACGGTCATTTCGGGCAATCGGGCACCTTTCTGTGGGTGGATCCGGAGCTCGACTTGGCGTGTGTCGCATTGAGCGACGAGAATTTCGGTGATTGGTCGCGCGAAGTATGGCCTCCGTTCAGCGATTCGGTGATCGAGGAGGCGAGGCTCGCGCGCAACACGGGCGTTAAGTAACACGTGCCACACCGGGCACTCCAGTACACTCGGGCAACGCCTTGTCGACGGACCGTTGGGGAAGACGAGTTTCGTCGAAACCGGAGGTGTACGTGGTACGCGCATCGAGTCGATACGGGGAGGCGACGGCGGGTGTGGTGTATATCCATGCGTCGCCCACCGCGCTGTGCCCGCATATCGAATGGGCCCTCGCGGCCGCCCTCGGCGCACCGGCCAGTCTGCGCTGGACCGCCCAGCCCGCGGCCCCCGGTCAACTCAGAGCCACCACCGACTGGGTCGGCCCGGTCGGCACCGCCTCCCGTCTCGCGCAATCACTGCGATCGTGGCCGGTGCTGCGCTTCGAGGTCACCGAGGATCCCAGCGAAGGCGTGGACGGTGAGCGCTACAGCTTCGTTCCTTCTCTCGGCCTCTGGCACGGTTCCACCAGCGCCAACGGCGATGTGATGGTGGGCGAGATGCGCCTGCGGGCCATGCTGCGGGCCGGCGTCGAACTCGGCCGGCACGCGGCCTACGACCTGCCCGCCGAACTCGACCGCGCCCTCGGCACCGCCTGGGACGAGGACCTCGAGGTCTACCGCACCGGCAGCGAGGGTGCGGAGATCACCTGGTTGCGCCGCGACGTCAGCTGACGGTGCCGGCGGACCATCCGCTCGCCGCACGCACCCGGGCCGGCTCCCGCCGGCGGCGGTGCCGGTACCGGAACATCAGGTTCGCCGAGCGGAGTGAAGGTGTGGCGGTGGTTCCAGACCCGTACCGGCCCGCCGCTCTCGTTGGTGTAGATCTCGGTGTCGTCGAGGTGGACCAGCGTCAGCCGGTGGGTCCAGGTGGGCAGGATGCCGAAGAGTGGATGCCGAACGAACGAGCGGTGAAAAGCTTTCGGATCCGGAGGCCTTGCCGGGTTCGCTCCGCGCTTCCCGGGCGACGGCACCGACACCGTGGGAAAATCGCGGTACAAGTCTCGGGCGACAACAGTCCCGGGTCCGGCGGAAGGCCTACCGTGCCCAGCGAATCCGACCGCACCGCGAAGAATCCCCCACGCTGGTTCGTCCTGCTGGCCTGGTACGCCCACCGCGCGCTGTATCGAGTGACCCGCGGGCGGATCGGGTTGTGGACTCCGAAGGACGCCGCCCACTGGGGGACCATGCGGCTCACCGCCACCGGGCGCCGTTCCGGCCGCGCCCGCAGTGTGCTGCTCGGCTATTTCGAGGACGGTCCGAACCTCGTCACCCTCGCGATGAACGGATGGTCCGACGGTGAGCCGGCGTGGTGGCTGAATCTCCGGGAACACCCCGACGCGACGGTCGAACTGAAGGACGGGGCCCGCGCGGTGCGCGCGCGGATCGCGGAGGGTGCGGAACGGGCCCGGCTCTGGAAGCGATGGGGGGAGCGGATGGATGATCTCGACGCCCACGCCGCCCTCCGGTCGACCGAGACCGCCGTGGTCGTGCTGGAGCCGCGAACCTGATCGCGGAAGACGTAGCGGTCACGATGGGGCAACGACACAGGAGCGCTGCCGCGCTGCCGGGCCTGGCCGCGGTTGCCCTGCTCTACCTTCCTGAGCATGGGCAGTGTCCTGGGTGATCTGTTGCCGATCGCGGTCGGCGTGGCGATCTCGCCGATTCCGATAGTCGCGGCGATCCTGATGATCCTGTCGGCCCGAGCGCGCGGCGCCGGTCTCGGGTTCGCGGGCGGCTGGGTCGTGGGGATCGCCGTGGTGACGGTGGTCGTCACCCTGCTGGCCGGACCGCTGGGCGGCTCGCCCTATCGAGAACCCGGCGCGGCGGGATCCTGGGTGAAGATCGTGCTCGGCATCCTGCTGCTGGCCCTGGCCGCGGTGCAGTGGTGGCATCGCGAGGACACCGAGGTCCCGGCGTGGATGCGGGCGGTCGACGACCTCACCGCCGAGCGGGCCGCCGGACTGGGGGTGCTGCTGTCGGCGGTGAACCCGAAGAACCTGCTGCTGTGCCTGTCCGCGGGTGTGGTGATCGGGTCCAGCGGGACCGGCGGGGGCGGTCAGGTCGTCGCCATCGTGGTGTTCACCCTGCTCTCGGCGTCCACCGTGCTGGCGGTGATCCTCGGCTACATCGTGGCCGCGGACCGGCTGCGCGTCCCGCTCGGTCGGCTGCGTGACTGGTTGCAGGACAACAACCACATCGTGCTCGCGATCGTGCTGCTCCTGATGGGAGTCGTGGTCCTCGGCAAGGGCATCGGCGGACTTTGACCGCGTCGTCCCGGGATTTGGAACAGTTCTACTCCACTCTTCGAAGTGAACTGGAACACATACTCGCCCGTCGGACATGAATCTGTTCGGCCTAGACTTCTCGGGGCGAGCTGGTGAGAGCACCCGGAGTTCTCGCACTCGGTACGAGCGACGGTGGGTAACGCGGTCGGGACCAAGGGTGAGTCATGAATGACGGAAAGACGCTGCGGGCCTGGTGGAACGACCCGGTCGACTACGACTGGCTGGTGCGCACCCTGGCGGTCCGGTCGGCGCTGGGGCCGCTGAGGTTGCTGATCGGCACCGCGGGAGCGGCGATCGCGGTGATGGGCGCGGTGATCGCGGGCACTCCGGTGGGCCCCGTCGGCAGTCCTGATATCGCCTCGACGGTCGGCGTGGTGTCCGGGACGCTGTGGGCGCTGCGCTGGTGGCTGCTGCCCTGGCCGAGCCGGACCGAGTCGCTGGTGCTCATCGCCGGTGTGGATGTGCTGTTCACCGTCGAGTTCCTGCAGCTGCCGGACCGGCTGTTCGGGGCGATGGGGGCGGTGCTGCTCGTGGTGTCCGGCAGTTATCTCGGCTTCTTCCACAGCGCCCGGGCACTGGCCGCGCATTCGGTGTGGTCACTGCTGTCGGTGATCGTGTTCTCGGTACGGATCGCCACCGGCGGCGGCGATATCCGGCTGGCCGTCGCGGTCGCGCTGCTGCTGTTCGTCTCGGTGGTCAGCGCGTTGCCCGCGTTGCAGCTGCTGTACTGGATGCTGCGTACCGAATCGCTGTCGGACCCCCTGACCGAACTGCTGAACCGCCGGGGCCTGGAGATACGGCTGCGGCCGCTGGTGGAGCGGCATCCCGCGATCTGCGTGATGACCTTCGATCTCGACCGGTTCAAAGACGTCAACGACACCTGGGGTCACCCGGTCGGCGACTCCGTCCTGGTCAGGACCGCGCGCCGACTGCACGACGCGGCCGGGGAGACCGCCGTGGTGGCCCGCACGGGCGGCGAGGAGTTCGTGGTGGCCGCGCCGATCACCGCCGCCACCGCGCGCGCCGAAGCCGAACGCCTGCGCCGCGCGGTGGCCGAACCGCCGGAGACCGCGGTGGAGGTCACCGCCAGCGTCGGTGTGGCGGTCTTCGACGCCACGATCTGCCCGCGGTGCCCCCGCCCGGACCCGAGCCGGCTGCTGCAATCCGCCGATGCGGCCATGTACCGGGCCAAACAGTCCGGCGGGAATCTGGTGGTCGTGGACGAACTCACCCCGCCGCGCGACCACGTCCACCCGGCCACCGGATAGCGCCGCTTCGGGCGTCGGTGGGATGCAAGGGCGATGTGGCCGTCGGGTTCGACGCGGGCGGCCCAATGAAGCGGTGCGACGTCGAAGGGGCTTTCGCCATGACAGTGTGCGTGTCGCCACCCGTCACGGGACCGCACCGCAGCGCGCCATCCTGCCTCAGTCGATGCAGTCCTGCACCGGATAGTCGATGACGACCACACCGCCGGTGGCGTAGTTGACGACATCGGCGGCCAACCGCTGGCCTTGCGGCGACGACCGCGCCGCGGCCAGGGCAGCGGCGTCAGCGAAGTCGGCTTCGAAGACCGCGAAATACGGCGCTTCTCCGTTGGTCGCCGTTACGTCGAAGCTGTAGCGCCACGCAAGCAGGCCGGGCCAATTCCTGACCAGCGGAAGGTGGTTGTTCACGTAGTAGTCGCGGAAGTGGTCCGGGTCGGCGGGCTCGGGATATAGGACCAACGATTTATGCATGACTGCCTCCTGCATCTACCTTGGTCGGTTGAATCGTCATATCCGCAGGTTAGAGCTTGATGTGTAGTCGAGGGAAAGACCGGGACGGTATAGGCTCACAACAGATCGTTATCAATCGGCCAGGAGGGTATGTGGCACCGGATACGGTGAGCCTGCGGTACTTTCTGGTGCTGGCGCAGGAGTTGAACTTCACCCGCGCGGCCGCACGGATCGGTATCGCGCAGCCCGCACTCAGTGCCCGGATGCGCCGATTGGAGGCGGAACTCGGTACGAGCCTGCTGGTTCGCAACACGCGTAGCGTCGTATTGACCACGGCCGGTGCGGCTTTGGCTGAGTCCGGGCCGCCCGCGCTGGCGGCGCTGGACCGAGCATGGAACACCGCCCGCAACGCCGGGGCCGGTGAACTGGGCACGCTGCGCTTCGGATACAGCCTCAGCACGGGCGCCGAGACGACACCGGCCCTGGTGGACAGGCTCATTCGCAGCGGCCCGGGCCTCGAGGTCGGCGCGGTCCCGATGGCGACACCGGAGATCTCTCCCGCGGTCGCCGACGGCCGCATCGATGCGGGGATCACCCGCGGTGAACAGCCGTGTCGTGGCGTGCGCCAGTTCCTGCTGCGGCGCGAGCGCGTCGGGGTCCAATTGGCACAGCATCATCCGCTGGCCGAACATCCGGAGATCGAGATCGCCGATGCGGCCGCGTATCCGCTGCGACTGCCCGACCGTACGGCCAACCCCGTGATCCACGATCAGCTGTCCGCGCTGTTCCGCGACACCCGGCCGAAACCCCGATTTCGCACGCCCGCAGTCTCTTTCGACATGTCTCAGCGCGATCTACGCGACGGGCTCACCCTCGCTCCGGCCGGTGAAGTCGCGGTCACGACACAACCGGCCGGTCTCACGTGGCGACCGCTGCGGGGCGCACCCACCTTGACCATCCACCTGGTCCTGCCGCGCGTGCAGTCACCACTACACCGCCGCATCCGTACCGTCGCCAAAACCCTCGCACACGAGCTGCACTGGCTCCCGGACTGACGCGCAGCAGGTCACGCAGATTGTCGACGACGATGACGATCCCTGCACCGCCGAATCTTCAACAGCGGTGTGTCCAGGAGATCGGTAGGCGCATTTGCCCAATCGGCACCACGATCCCGATCCCCGGATCTGCTCCCCGACCCCGTGGTGCACGGCTGTCCGAGGCTCACGTGGCCGGCCGGTCGGTGGGGGCGAGGCCGAGGATGCGGGTGAGGTCGCGGAGGCATTCTTCGTAGACCGGTTCGAGGTCGGTGTAGGCGAAGTCGAGCTGGTGCAGGACCTCCATGCACAGCAGGCCGTACAGCCGGATCCAGCAGGACAAGAAGACGTGTGCGGCTTCGGGTGGCAGCTGTTCGCCGATAGAGGCCGAGTAGGCGATCAGTTGCTCGCGTAGGGACGCGGGGAGATCCGTGGGGTCGGGTACCGGGAAGGGGTGGGTCTGCCAGAGTTCGATTGTCAGGTCCAGCAGCACCCGTTCGAACCGCTGCCCGGCCTGATGGCGTTCGGAATCCACTTTCCGGTTCAACGGCGTTATCGGGGCGGCGAAGATCCAGCCGAACTCGGCCGGGTGCGTGATCGCCCAGGCGCGCATGGCGCGGCAGACCGCCAGGATGCGCTCGCCCACCGGCTCGTGGGCGCGAGCGTCGCGGACCTGTTCCATCGCGCCGGCCAGCTCGTCGAAGAAATCCGCGGTCACCGCGCCGACCAGCGCGTCGAGTCCGGCGTAGTAGTGATAAAGGGCCGGCCCGCTCATTCCGACCTGCCGGGCCACCGCGTTGATGGTCACCGCGGCCGGCCCCTGCTCGACCAGCAGCGTGCGCACCGCCTCGTGGATCTCCTGCAAGGTGGCCTTGCGTAGCCGCTCGCGCCTTCCGCCGGTCCGCGTCGACATTCGTCACCCTTCTGCTGGTTCACCTGCACTCGTTGACATCCTAGAGTATCTATGGTGTCTTAATGGCTCTAAATAATCTAGAGTCTCTAGGAGATGACATGGAACGTTGGTGCTGGGTACTTCTGGCGGTGCTGCTGGTCGTGACAGCGGTGTGGTGGCGCCAATCCAGATCCGCACATACGCGCGGCGGGATCGGGGCGGCCCGCGATCGGAAGGTTCGGCGATGAAGGCGCTCGTCGTCGGCGGTGGTATCGGCGGGCTGGCCGCCGCGGTGGCGTTCCATCAGCGTGGCTGGCAGGTCGAGGTGCTCGAACGCGCGCCGGAGATCACCGAAATCGGCGCGGGACTGTCGATCCAGCCCAACGGGCTGCGCGCCCTGGACGCGATCGGCCTCGGTGAGCAGGTGCGCACCGGCGGACAGGCCGGGCCGCCGCGGGGCATCCGAGGCGTCAACGGCGCCTGGTTGATCCGCAACGACGTCGAAGATCTCGAACGGCGCTTCGGCCCGTGGGCGATCATTCACCGGGCCGCGCTGGTGGACATCCTGCGCGCGGCCCTCCCCGCGCATGCCCTGCGACCCGGAACCACCGTGCGGAAGGTGCTGCCCGACGGCACGGTCCACCACGACGGCGGCACCACCACAGCGGATCTCGTGATCGGCGCCGACGGTGTGCGCAGCGTGACCCGGCGCTCGATCTGGCCGCACGCCGCCGGTCCGCGCTATGTGGGTTACAGCACTTGGCGCCTGCTCACCGCGTCCGACGGTGTCGAGGGCAGCGTCGAGACATGGGGCAGGGGCGATCGATTCGGCTGTGTTCCGATGCCCGACGGTCGTGTCTA
The DNA here is from genome assembly GCF_040638875.1 of Nocardia sp. NPDC024068. NCBI lineage: Bacteria > Bacillati > Actinomycetota > Actinomycetes > Mycobacteriales > Nocardiaceae > Nocardia > Nocardia sp. NPDC024068. The sequence goes on from NZ_JBEZYU010000039.1 coordinate 40,617, forward strand.
CTGCTATCTGATGAGTAACGCCCCGGCCGGATCCCGTACGGGACTGGATCGACTGCGCGAGCGGTTCGCGCACTGGCACGACCCCATCCCCGCCTTGCTCGACGCCGCACGCCCGGATGCGGTCCTGCAGCACGACACCTACAAGCTGCCGAACCTGCGCACCTTCGTCCACGGAAAGGTCGCGGTTCTCGGCGACGCCGCCCATGCCATGGCCCCCAATCTGGGGCAGGGCGCCTGCCAGGCACTCGAGGACGCCGTCACGCTCGCCGCCGCCGTCGACACTCTCGGCATCGACGCGGGACTACAAGACTACGACCGCCTCCGGAGGCCCCGCACCCAGATGGTCGCCCAGCTCTCGCACCGGGTCGCCGCACCCGCCCACTGGAACTCACCGCTGGCAACCGCGCTGCGTGACGCCGCGCTCCCTCTCCTGCCCAGCGCGCTCCTCGGCCGTTCGATAACGCCCACCTACTCCTGGACGCTCTGATCCGCCTGAAACGCCCGCCCCACCTTCGAGAGACGAAAGGCCCCGCTCCATGCCCTTGCCCCGGATCGTGATCGCCGCCGTAGCGGTGATCACGATGGTCAGCGCCGTACTCGCCGACCTGGTCATCCCCGACCTGGCCGCCCAGCACGCCTTCAATCCGAACTGGCCCCCACACGCGAAGTTCCACGACGCCCAATACATGGTGATGACGGTGCTGCTCGGCGTCATCGGCCTGACGCTCGCCCTGCGACCCGGCCGGGATCCGCGCGGCCGGACACTGTGCGCCGCGGCCGTGGTGGCCACCCCGTGGCTCGGGATGGCCGGCGCGCTGCTGTTCCCCGGCACCGCCACCTACGATCCCGAATTCGCCGATCGCACTCTGTTCATCCTCGGCCTGCACGGACAGGTCTTCATGGCGCTGATCCTGCTCACAGCTCTGCTCGGCGCGAGTGTGGCGTCCTGGCGGCGTGCGAATTCGGCAACTGTGGGCGCAGAGGGGTTCGAACCCCCGACCGCTGGTGTGTAAAACCAGAGCTCTACCGCTGAGCTATACGCCCGGACCCCCGGACGGTTGTCCGGGGGGAACGGTCTATGAATCTAGCGCGGCGAGCGCTTTCTCCCAAGCCGCCTGGTCACGGGCCTCTCCGGGCCCGTTCATCTCGGCGAAGCGGATGATTCCCTCCCGGTCCACCACGAAGGTGCCGCGGTTGGCGAAACCGGTGGTGTCGTTGAAGACGCCGTAGGTCTGGGCCACCGCGCCGTGCGGCCAGAAGTCCGACAGCAGCGGGAAGGTGTAGCCCTGTTCCGCGGCCCAGATCTTATGGGTGGGCGGCGGGCCGACCGAGATCGCGAGGATCTCGGTGTTGTCGTTCTGGAAGCGCGGGAGCTCGTCCCGGACCTTGCACAGTTCGCCCTGGCAGATGCCGGTGAAGGCGAGCGGGTAGAACACGATCAGGACGTTCTTCTCGCCGCGGTAGTCCGAGAGCGAGACTTCCTGATTGTTCTGGTCCTTGAGGGTGAACTCCGGCGCCTGGGTGCCGACCTCGAGGGGCATGGGTGTCCTCCAAATCTCGGGCCACGCATCCGGTCGTGCCGGGCGCGCGGCAAAGCGATGGGCGGCTCAGCGCTGCTTCGTCGGAGCCTTCGGCTGAACCAGCCGGCTGGCCGACCATTCGCCGAGTTTGATCGCCGAGGTCTGGGTGAGCCCCGCCGTCGGTGCGGCCTCGGCGATCTCACTGGGATCGACGTGGCCGTCATTGCCGGTCTTGGGGGTGAGTACCCAGATGAAACCGTCCTCCGAGAGTGGCCCGATGGCCTCCATCAGCTCGTCGACCAGGTCACCGTCGCCGTCCCGCCACCACAGCAGAACGACATCGATGACCTCGTCGGATTCCTCGTCCAGCAATTCACTGCCGGCATTTTCCTCGACGTCGGCCCGAAGGTCGTCGTTGGTGTCCTCGTCCCAGCCCAGCTCCTGGACGACCATGCCGTGGGTGATGCCAAGCTTCTGAGCGAAATTCTGATCGTCCGCCGCGGCGACCACGGTGGCGTCCTCCTCAACTCCCGACTACAGATATCTGCAAGCGAACATGGTTATCGGCCCTAACGCAAGCCGATCGGGTAGATCGAATTTCTGATGTCGCGAGAAACCCCTGGTGACGGGCGATACGGGTCAGGCAGGGCAGGCATCGCGCACCGCGTTGCGCGCGTCGTTCACGCGCTTGCTCGCATCGTTGAGCGGACCGACGGGGGAGGTGTAGGTCATCTCCCGGGTGGCCTGGGAGAGGTCGCGCGCGGCGGTGACGTAGTCGACGAACTTCGTCTTCAGCTCCTCGGGCAGATCGCCGCCGGCGGTGTTCACGCCGCCCTCGACCGTATTGGCGGCGTTGTCCAGCGCGGTGACCGCGGCGTCGCGTTTGGCGTCGTAGTCGGGCGCGTTGTTGTCGTGCGCGTCCACGAACTCGTTGTACTTGGCGACCCCGGTGCCGGTGGTACCCGGGAACAGGGTGCAGTTGTCGGAGATGGCCTTGTTCCGGGCGGCGGCGATCCGGGAGGAGGTGGCGGCGGCGGACGAAGACGTTGCGGCATCCCGGTAGGCACTCGCCTCGGCGGCGTTCGGAGTCGCCACACCCTGGATCTGCTGCGCGCAGCCCGCCACGGTCGCCCCGGTGACCAGCGCCGCGACAGCGCACACCAGTCCGGCCCGGCGCGGGTCCAGCCCTTTCATCGTCCTCCCGACTCCTCGGTAACCGCTGTCAGACGTGCCTGTCGAACGGTACTGGATCGGCGGCTGACATGATGATGTGGGACGCGCCACGCAAGGATGCCGGCGCGCCCGGACAAGTCGTCACGGGTGATCCGCACACCAGCGGGCCACTCGGGGTCACCGCAGCCATCAGCTCGACCACCCCCTGTACGAGGAGCAGTTTTGACCGATCTGATCCACTCTGGCGTCCCGGCGGAATCCGCTGTGCCGGGTTCCGCTCCCACCCCTCGCGACGCCAACGGCGTGCCGTCCGGTGGCCGAGTCCGCGTGATTCGTGAAGGAGTGGCGTCCTACCTACCGGATATAGATCCGGAGGAGACCAGCGAATGGCTCGAGTCCTTCGACGAGATGCTCGAGCGCGAGGGGCCCGGCCGGGCCCGCTACCTGATGCTCCGGATGCTGGAACGCGCCGGGGAGCGCCGGGTCTCCATCCCTGCGCTGACGTCCACCGACTACGTCAACACCATCCCGACCGAGAACGAGCCCTGGTTCCCCGGCGACGAGGAGACCGAGCGGCGCTTCCGGGCCTGGATCCGCTGGAACGCGGCCATCATGGTGCATCGCGCGCAGCGCCCGGGAATCGGTGTCGGCGGCCATATCTCGACCTACGCGTCCTCGGCGGCGCTCTACGAGGTCGGGTTCAACCATTTCTTCCGCGGCAAGGACCATTCCGGCGGCGGCGATTCGATCTTCATCCAGGGTCACGCCTCGCCCGGTATCTACGCCCGCGCCTTCCTCGAGGGCAGGCTCGGCACCGACCAGCTCGACGGCTTCCGCCAGGAGTACAGCCACGGTGGTCTCGGCAAGGGCCTGCCGTCGTATCCGCATCCGCGGCTGCTGAGCGATTTCTGGGAATTCCCGACGGTGTCGATGGGCCTGGGCCCGATGAACGCCATCTACCAGGCGCGTTTCAATCACTACCTGCACGATCGGGGTATCAAGGACACGTCCGACCAGCATGTGTGGGCGTTCCTCGGCGACGGCGAGATGGACGAGCCCGAATCGCGGGGTCTCGCGCATGTGGCGGCCATGGAGGGTCTGGACAATCTGACCTTCGTGGTGAACTGCAACCTGCAGCGCCTGGACGGCCCGGTGCGCGGTAACGGCAAGATCATCCAGGAACTGGAGTCGTTCTTCCGCGGCGCCGGCTGGAACGTCATCAAGGTGATCTGGGGCCGGGAGTGGGACGCGCTGCTGGGCGCCGACCGCGACGGCGCGCTGGTGAACCTGATGAACACCACCCCCGACGGTGACTACCAGACCTACAAGGCCAACGACGGCGCCTATGTCCGCGACCATTTCTTCGGCCGCGACCCGCGCACCAAGGCGCTGGTGCAGGATCTGTCGGATCAGGAGATCTGGAACCTCAAGCGCGGCGGCCACGACTACCGCAAGGTGTACGCGGCGTACGCGGCGGCGCTGGCGCACAAGGGTCAGCCGACGGTGATCCTGGCCAAGACCATCAAGGGCTACACCCTCGGCAAGCATTTCGAGGGCCGTAACGCGACCCACCAGATGAAGAAGCTGACCCTGCAGGACCTCAAGGATTTCCGCGATCTGCAGCGGATCCCGATCAGCGATGCCGAGTTGGAGAAGGATCCGTATCTGCCCCCGTACTACCACCCGGGCGCGGAGACCAAGGAGATCCAGTACATGCTGGATCGCCGCAAGGCGCTCGGTGGATTCCTGCCGGAGCGGCGCACCGCTCCGAAACCGCTGAAACTGCCCGGCGACGAGGCGTACAAGTCGGTGCGCAAGGGTTCGGGTAAGCAGAACGTCGCCACCACCATGGCGCTGGTGCGGCTCATGAAGGAACTGCTGCGCGACAAGGAGATCGGCAAGCGCATCGTGCCGATCATCCCGGACGAGGCCCGTACCTTCGGGATGGACTCGTGGTTCCCCTCGCTGAAGATCTACAACCGCAACGGCCAGCTCTACACCTCGGTCGACGCGGAACTGATGCTCGCCTACAAGGAGAGCGCGGTCGGGCAGATCCTGCACGAGGGCATCAACGAGGCCGGTTCCACCGCGTCGTTCACCGCGGTCGGCACCTCGTATGCCACCCACGGCGAGCCGATGATCCCGCTCTACATCTTCTATTCGATGTTCGGGTTCCAGCGCACCGGCGACGGCCTGTGGGCCGCGGCCGATCAGCTGGCCCGCGGATTCGTTCTCGGCGCGACCGCCGGGCGCACCACGCTCACCGGTGAGGGTCTGCAGCACAACGACGGCCATTCGCTGCTGCTGGCGTCCACCAATCCGGCGGTGGTGTCCTACGATCCGGCGTTCTCCTTCGAGATCGCTCATATCGTGCGCGACGGACTGCGCCGGATGTACGGCGGCACACCGGGTGTGGACGGGTTCGGTGGCGAGAACATCTTCTACTACCTGACCCTCTACAACGAGCCCTACCAGCAGCCGGCCGAGCCGGCGGATCTGGACGTGGACGGCCTGCTCAAAGGCCTGTACCTGTATCGCAGGGGCGGTGCGGGTGAGGTGCGCGCGCAGATCATGGTCTCCGGCGTCACCGTGCCCGACGGTCTGCGTGCCCAGCAGTTGCTGGCCGATCACTGGGGCGTCGCCGCGGATGTGTGGTCGGTGACGTCCTGGGGTGAACTGCGCCGGGAGGCGCTCGAACTCGAGACCGAGGCGCTGCATCATCCGGGCGAGGATCCGGGGCAGCCCTATATCGCGCGGGCGCTGGCCGGCGCCGAAGGACCGTTCGTGGCCGCCACCGACTGGATGCGCGCGGTACCCGATCAGGTCCGCAAATGGGTCCCCGGCGACTTCACCACCCTGGGCACCGACGGGTTCGGCTTCTCCGACACCCGTCCCGCCGCCCGCCGGGTGTTCAACGTGGACGCCGAGTCCATCGTCGTCGCCGCGCTGGCCGGGCTGGGCCGGATGGGCCGTATCGACCGCGCGAAGGCCGCCGAGGCCGCCGCCCGGTACCGCATCGATGATGTGTCCGCCGCCCCGGAGTTCACCGCCGGCGGCGCCGGAGACGCCGAGTGACGGCTGGTCGATGATCGAACGCAGACCACCGCGTCCCCGCCGGGTCAACGACGGTTCCTCGGATAACGAGGTCTACCTGCCCACCGGCGCGTTGTCGCCGAACCGGCAGAACCGTGATCCGCTGCCGGACACCCTCCTCAAGCGGGTCAAGCAGTTTTCCGGACGGCTCTCCACCGAGGCCGTCGGGTCGATGCAGGACCGGTTGCCGTTCTTCGCCGATCTGGACGCCGCGCAACGTGCGGGAGTCCAGATGCTGGTGCAGACCGCGGTGGTCAACTTCCTGGAATGGCTCCAGGACCCGGACAGCGATATCCGGTTCAGCCTGGATGCCTTCCAGGTGATCCCACAGGATCTGGCGCGGCGGCTGACGCTGCGCCAGACCGTGGACATGGTGCGGGTGGCCATGGAGTTCTTCGAACAATGGCTACCCGCACTCGCCCGCAACGATCGCCAGCTGGTGGCGCTCACCGAGGCGGTGCTGCGATACGGGCGCGAGCTCGGCTTCGCGGCCGCCTCGGTGTACGCCAGTGCGGCCGAATCCCGCGGCGCCTGGGATACCCGCCTCGAGGCGCTGGTGGTGGACGCGGTGGTCCGTGGCGATACCGGGCCCGACATGCTCTCCCGGGCCGCCACCCTGAACTGGGACGCCACGGCGCCGGCGACGGTGCTGGTGGGCACACCGCCGCGCGATCAGGGCGTCTCGGTGGTCGGGGCCGTGCACACCATCGCGGCCCGGCACGGTCGCGCGGCGCTGGCGGTGGTGCAGGGTTCCCGGCTGGTGATGGTGGTCAGCGGCCATCTCGGCGACGCGCCGCACAATTCGCCGTTCATGGCCGATCTGCTCACCGAGGCGTTCTCGGACGGCCCGGTGGTGATCGGCCCGACCACCCGCACCCTGGGCGCCGCCCACAACAGCGCGCTGGAGGCGCTCGCCGGGATGGAGGCGGTGATCGGGTGGCGGGAGGCGCCGCGCCCGATCCATTCGATGGAATTGCTGCCCGAACGAGCACTGCTCGGCGATCGAGCTGCGGTCGACGCGCTCGTCGAGTACCTTGTCCTTCCGTTGGCTTCTGCCGGTTCATCCCTCGCGGACACCCTGGATGCCTACCTGGATTGCGGTGGCGCGGTCGAGATGTGCGCACGTCAACTGTACGTTCATCCAAATACTGTGCGTTATCGCCTGAAGCGGATCAGTGAAGTCACCGGTCGGGACCCGCTCAATCCGCGCGATGCCTATGTGTTGCGGATCGCCGCCACAGTAGGTCGTCTGACACGAACGCGTAACGAATCGTCAACATCGGTACCAGAGGACTCATTCGTCCCGATGGACAACGATGGGGTGTAACGCGAATGCCGATTCGGTCGATCCGGACACCCCACGCGGGCTTTTGTGGGGACCATACAAAAGCAGTCGGCAAGCTCTAGTCACGTCGACATCTCCCCGAACGGCCTTCACAGTGTTTTCTTAGGTACGTGATCGCGTTGTTCGCCCCTGGACAGGGCTCTCAGACACCCGGCATGCTCGCGCCCTGGCTCGACCTGCCCGGCGCTCGTGACCGCCTCGCACTGTGGTCGAAGGAATCCGGTCTGGATCTGATCCGGCTCGGAACCGAAGCGACCGCCGAAGAGATCACCGATACCGCCATCACCCAGCCACTGGTGGTCGCGGCCGCGCTGCTCGCCTTCGCCGAGATCGGCGAGAAGCGGGTGCCGGCCGATACCGTCGTGGCGGGCCATTCGGTCGGTGAACTCGCCGCTGCCGCCGTCGCCGGGGTGCTCTCCGCCGACCAAGCGGTTACGCTGGCGGCCATCCGCGGTGCCGAAATGGCGAAGGCGTGCGCGCTCGAGCCCACCGGTATGTCCGCGGTGCTCGGCGGCGACGAGGCCGCCGTGCTCGCCAGGCTCGAGGAATTGGAACTGGTTCCGGCCAACCGGAACGCGACCGGCCAGATCGTTGCGGCCGGCCGCCTGGAGGCACTTGCCGAACTGGCCGCCAACCCGCCGGAGAAAGCGCGTGTACGCGCGCTGCCCGTGGCGGGCGCGTTCCACACCGAATTCATGGCACCGGCCCAGGAAGCGGTAGCGGCGGCGATCGCGGAGATCACCCCGCACGAACCCACCCGCGTCCTGCTGTCGAACTCCGACGGCAAGCCGGTCGAATCCGGTGCGGATGCGGTGACCAAGCTCGCAGCGCAGGTCACCCGGCCCGTCCGGTGGGACCTGTGCACCGAAACCGTCCGGCAGGCCGGCGTTTCGGCGGTGGCGGAGTTGCCACCGGCGGGAACCCTCGTCGGCATTGCCAAACGGGAGCTCAAGGGCACCCCGAACCTGGCATTGAAGACCCCGGAGGACATCCCCGCGCTGGCCGAGCTCACGAGCTCGGGCTAGCGTGCCTGCGGCCGTGTTTTTCCGACCCCAGGAAAAACATGGCACCGAGCGGCGTAACCGTACGTCGTCTCGGCCCGAAGAAATATGTAGAGCCCTACCCAGAGAAACCAAGAAGGGAGCCACGAAGTGGCCGCTCTGACCCAGGAACAAATCGTCGAGGAGCTCGGCAAGATCATCGAAGAGGTGACCGGCATCGAGCCCTCCGAGGTGACATTGGAGAAGTCCTTCGTCGATGACCTGGACATCGACTCGCTGTCGATGGTCGAGATCGCGGTGCAGATGGAGGACAAGTACGGCGTCAAGATCCCCGACGAGGATCTCGCCAGCCTGAAGACCGTCGGTGACTCCGTCGCCTACGTCCAGAAGCTCGAGGCCGAGAACTCCGAGATGGCCGCCGAGCTCAAGGCCAAGTTCGATAGCGCCGAGTAGAGGCCGACCGTGACCACTCCTTCCACCCTGAACGGGAACTTCCCCAACGTTGTCGTCACCAGTCTGGCGGCGTCCACGTCCATCGCGGGTGACGTCGATGCGACGTGGAAGGGACTCCTCAACGGTGAGAGCGGTATCGACGTTCTCGAGGACCCCTTCGTCGAGGAATACGACCTTCCGGTCCGCATCGGCGGGCATCTGAAGGTCCGGCCCGAAACCTTGTTGACTCGGGTCGAGACCCGCCGGATGGCCTACGTCGAACAGCTCGCGACCGTGCTCGGCCGCGAAGTCTGGCGCAACGCGGGCAGCCCGGAGGTCGATCCGGATCGGCTGGGTGTGGCCATCGGCACTGGACTAGGTGGCGGTGACGCGCTCATCGATTCGGTCGACAAGCTGAAGAACGGGGGCTATCGCAAGATCTCGCCGCTCGCTGTTCAGATGGTCATGCCGAACGGGCCGTCCGCCGTCGTCGGTCTCGAGCTGAAGGCCCGGGCAGGAGTGGTCACTCCGGTCTCGGCGTGCTCGTCGGGCTCGGAGGGCATCGCCAACGCGTGGCGCATGATCGTCATGGGCGATGCCGATATGGTCGTCACCGGCGGCGTCGAAGGTTTCATCGACGCCGTGCCGATCGCCGCGTTCACCATGATGCGCGCGATGAGCACCCGCAACGACGATCCCAAGGCCGCCTCCCGTCCGTTCGACAAGGATCGCGACGGGTTCGTCTTCGGTGAGGCCGGCGCGCTCATGGTCATCGAGACCGAGGAACACGCCAAAGCGCGCGGTGCGACCATCCATGCCCGCCTGCTCGGCGCCGGGATCACCTCCGACGGCTTCCACCTGGTCGCCCCGGACCCCGAAGGCACCGGCGCCGCGCGCGCCATGACCCGTGCCATGCAGACCGCGGGTCTGTCCAAACAGGACATCACCCATATCAACGCGCACGCCACCGCCACCCCCATCGGTGACACCGCGGAAGCCAAGGCCATCAACAAGGCCGTCGGCAACCACGCCTCCATCTACGCGCCGAAGTCGGCGCTGGGGCATTCGATCGGCGCCGTCGGCGCGCTGGAATCGGTGCTCACCGTGATGGCGATCCGGGACGGTATCGTGCCGCCCACCCTGAACCTGGACAACCAGGATCCCGAGATCGACCTCGATGTGGTGAAGGGCGAAGCCCGCCGCCAGGAGATCGAGTACGCGATCAACAATTCGTTCGGTTTCGGTGGGCACAATGTCGCGCTCGCCTTCGGTCGGGCCTAGATCCGAGCCCCGATCGAACTGTTCGACGACCCCGGGCGGGGCCGCCGCCGGAAATACCGGCCGGCCCCGCTCGTCGTCTATCGACACCCTGTGGCCCGCACCTCGGCCACGCAGATTCGAGGAGAGAACGCGATGACGATCATGGCTCCGGCCCGCCATCAGGAGACGGCCACAGACCCACGCGATCCGCTCGGCCGGCTACAGCGTTTCTTCGACCCCGGCACTGTGCTGCCGCTGCACCCGCATGACAAGTCCGGGGTGCTCGCCGCGATGGGCGAGGTCGACGGCGTCCGGACCGTCGCCTACTGCTCGGACGCCACTGTGATGGGTGGAGCCATGGGTGTCGAGGGATGCCGGCATATCGTCGCCGCCATCGACACCGCGATCGATTCCGGCGCGCCGGTCGTCGGGCTCTGGCATTCCGGTGGCGCCCGCCTCGCCGAAGGCGTCGAGGCCCTGCACGCCGTCGGCCTGGTCTTCGAGGCCATGGTCCGCGCCTCCGGGCAGGTACCCCAGATCTCCGTCGTCCTCGGTTTCGCCGCCGGCGGCGCCGCCTACGGCCCCGCGCTCACCGATATCGTCATCATGGCGCCCGAGGGCCGGGTTTTCGTCACCGGTCCCGATGTCGTTCGCAGCGTCACCGGTGAACAGGTCGATATGGCCACCCTCGGCGGGCCGGAAACCCACGGTAAGAAATCCGGCGTCACCCATATCGTCGCCGACGACGAAGCCGACGCCATGCACCGTGCCCGCCGGCTGGTCTCGATGTTCGCCGAACAGGGCGAATTCGATCCGATCGCCGCCGAACACGGCAACGTCGACCTGCGGGCCATGCTGCCCGCCTCGGCGAAACGCGCCTACGACGTCAAACCGCTGGTCCACGAACTCCTCGACAATGTCGACGGCGAATCCAGCTTCGAAGAACTGCAGGCGGGCTACGCCCGCTCCATGGTCACCGGTCTGGGCCGGCTGGCCGGCCGCACCGTCGGCATCCTCGCCAACAACCCGCTGCGGCTGGGCGGCTGCCTGGACTCCAAGAGCGCGGAGAAGGCCGCCCGCTTCGTGCGGATGTGCGATGCCTTCGGAATCCCGCTGGTCGTGATCACCGACGTCCCCGGCTACCTCCCCGGCGTCGGCCAGGAATGGGACGGCGTGGTGCGTCGCGGCGCGAAACTGCTGCACGCGTTCGCGGAAGCCCGGGTCCCGCGGGTCACGCTGGTCACCCGCAAGATCTACGGCGGCGCCTATATCGCCATGAACGCACGCTCCCTGGGCGCCACGGCGGTCTACGCCTGGCCGGGGTCGGAGGTCGCGGTGATGGGCGCCAAGGCCGCGGTCGGGATCCTGCACAAGAAAGCCCTCGCCGCGGCCCCCGAAGACGAACGCGAAGCGTTGCACGAACGGCTCACCGCCGAACACGAGGCCATCGCGGGCGGGGTGGAACGGGCGCTGGCGATCGGGGTGGTCGACGAGGTGATCGAACCGGCGAAAACCCGCAGCGTAATCGCCGCCGCCTTGGCGGCCGCTCCCTGCCACCCGAGCCATCACAAAAACATACCTCTGTAATTTGGCGCGCTGGCGCGCGCGGGGTTCGGCCCCCTGAGCGTCTGCTGTCAGCCCTCGAGACTCGTGGCTTCGCCACATGCGCTTCGAGGGCTGACA